>DATEPG010000407.1:0-13328 GCA_035273265.1 Polyangiaceae bacterium | reverse complement strand
GCGCCGCGCGCGAGCACGCAAGTCGACCACTGGTGGCGACCTTTCCGTTCGCCGCGCCCGAACAAACCGAGGCGCTGATCGGCGGCATGCTGGGCGAACAGCACGCCGCGCTGACCGAAAAGGTGGACGTGTACGCGCTCGCCGCGACCCTGCTTTTTTCGCTGATCGGCTCGCAATTCGCGGGTCACGACGTCGCTCAAAACGAGAGCGGAGTCGAGGCAACACCGCAGGCGTTGCGCGCGCTGCGCGCGGAGCTCGAGCCGATCCATCGCGCTCGCGCCCGCTCGCCCTTGCCGCTCGCTGCCCTGCCTGAGTTGACCGGCGCTGCGCGCGCACACTTGAGCGAAGCGTTCAGTCGTTGGCTTTCGCTCGAGCCAGCGGATCGACCGGCCGCGCGCCAGTTCCTGGCCGAGCTTTCCGTGCTCTTGGAATGGGACAGCGAGCTCTCGCGCCGGAAGCACGCGCGTGAGCTGCGCAGCAAGTTGCTGGGCGTGGCCAGCGGCCTGTCCCTGGCGGCCTGTGTGGGCGGCTTGGTCGGCTACCAATGGCACAAGCGCACGATGGGCGAGGCCAAACAAGCGACCAGCGCGGCATTGCGAAAGGCGGACGCCGCTTCCGATGAACTGCACCGCGCGGGTAGCACGCTCGATATGATCATCGCCGACCCTTCGCTCGGCGCGGTCGACAAGGCGCGCAAGATCACCGAAGTGGTGCAGGCCTTGGAGGCTCAGACCGCCAGTTTGGCTGCGGCCAACGAGCGCCTGGAGCAAGAGCGAAAGAACCTCGAGAAGGAAGCACGCCTCCATGCTCAACAGGAGAAGGCTGCCTTCGACAACGCGCTGGAGAAAGCGGAAGCCGAGCGCAACGCCGCCAAGAACGCGCAAGCCAGCGCCGAGACTGCCACTTGGCGGGCAGAGGCGGAGCGCGATCAAGCGCGCAACGAGCAAGCGTCTGCGGAGAGCGCCCGCGCCAAGGCGGAGCGCGAGCGCACGCAGGCTCAGCAGGACAAGGCTGCCTCGGACAGCGCTCGCCTCAGAGCCGAAGCCGAGCGAGATCGACTCGAGGCCGAGAAGAATGCCTCGGAGGCCGCCCGCTTGACCGTGCAGGCCGACCTGGCTCTGACCCGGCAAAACAAGGCCGTCGAGCTGAAGGCCGCGTTCGATAAGGGTGTCGAAACGGGCTACGGCGCGCGCCGCGCACCCGCACAATAGCGGAAATACGGTGATACACTGGCCGGATGCCAGTCAGTGACGAAAGCTCGCAGTGGGTCGAAGAGCGCTTCGCGAATTCGATCGTGCCCACGTTGATGCGTTACATCGCGATCCCGAACAAGAGCCCGTCTTTCGACGCAAAGTGGAAGCAAGCGGGGCACATGGACCGCGCGGTCGAGCTTTTGGCGGGCTGGGCGCGCGAGGCGCTGCCGGAGGGTGCCACGCTGGAGATCGTGCAGCTCGCCGAGCGCACGCCGGTGATCTTCATCGACGTGCCCGCCACCGGCGGTGCCGCGGGCGACACCGTGATGCTCTATGGGCATCTCGACAAGCAGCCGGAAATGACTGGCTGGCGCGAAGGACTCGGTCCCTGGCAACCCGTGTTGGAAGGCGACAAGCTGTATGGGCGGGGCGGGGCGGACGACGGCTACGCGATCTTTGCGTCGCTCACTGCGCTCGCCGCGTTGCGTAGAGACAACCTGCCGCACGCCCGTGCGGTGATCCTGATCGAGGCTTGCGAGGAATCCGGCAGCTATGATTTGCCGGCGTACATCGAGCATTTGGCAGGGCGGATCGGTGAGCTGTCCTTGGTCGTATGCCTCGACTCTGGCTGCGCCAACTACGATCAGCTGTGGTCCACGACTTCATTGCGGGGCATCATCGTGGGCACGCTCGAAGTGTCGCTGCTGAGCGAGGGCGTGCACTCCGGTGACGGCTCGGGCGTCGCGGCTTCCAGCTTTCGCGTTGCGCGTCAGTTGCTCGAGCGCCTGGAAGACGCAGACACCGGCGCGATCAAGATCGATGTGCTGCACGTGCCGATCCCGACGGAGCGCGCCACGCAGGCTCGCTCCGCGGCCGAAGTGCTGGGCGACGAGATCTGGCAGAAGTTGCCGCTACAGCCCGGGGTGCGCCCCGTGCTCGAGGACAATGCTGAATTGATTTTGAACCGCACTTGGCGGCCGGCACTGGCTATCACCGGTGCTGAGGGCCTGCCCGCGATTGCCAGTGCCGGCAATGTGCTACGACCGCTGACGCGCCTCAAGTTGTCCCTGCGCGTCCCGCCGCGGCTCGATGCCAAGCGCGCTGCTGCGCAGGTCAAAGCCGTACTCGAGAGCGATCCGCCCTATGGCGCGAAGGTGAGCTTCAGCGGCGACGGGGGGAGCAATGGCTGGGACGCGCCAGAGCTTGCGCCCTGGCTCGGCGCTGCCCTGGAAAATGCCTCGAAGCGGCACTTTGGCAAGCCCGCCATGTACCTGGGCGAGGGCGGCTCGATCCCGTTCATGGCCATGCTGGGCGAGAAGTTCCCGAAAGCTCAATTCTGCATCACCGGGGTGCTCGGCCCCGGCTCGAACGCGCACGGCCCGAACGAGTTTTTGCACTTGCCGACCGCGCGCAAGCTGACGCTGTGCGTGGCCGACGTTTTGGCCGCACACGCCGCTCGAGCCCTCTGATTCACGGCGCAAGGCCGAGCGCAATCACCAGTCAATCACGCGCTGAGCGGGCCCTTGAGCCGGCGCGGCAAGCGCTCACTCAGCTCGCTGTAGAGGGCCTGCCAATCATCCGTCAGGATCGCGCTTCGCAGGCGGGACATCAACGCTTGCGTGTGGTGAATGTTGTGGATGGCGAGCCAGCGCACGCCCTGCGCGTTTCCGACGCGTAGCAGATGATGGATGTAACCGAGCGGTTGGCTCTGACAGGCGAGGCAAGTGCAACCTGGCTCGAGCGGTCCTTGAGCGTGTCGCATGGCAGGACGCATCGCCTCGAGCACGCCCTGGAAAGTGTACGCCCAACCTTGCTGCGCCATTTTGGTCGGCAAAATGCAGTCGAACATATCGACGCCGCGGTGCACCGCCTCCACGAGATCGAGCGGCGTACCCACGCCCATCAGGTACCGCGGCTTGTTCGGGGGCAGGAGCTGGGTGCACAGCGCGGTCATCGTTTCACGCTCGCTGCGGCTCTCGCCCACCGCCAGGCCGCCGATCGCGAAGCCGTCGAAGGGCAGCGCGCTGATGGCTGCAGCACTCTCTTCGCGCAAGGCCGCGTGCACGCCCCCTTGCACGATTCCAAACAGTGCTTGGCCGTTTTGGCGGCGAGTGTGCGCCTCGAGGCTGCGCACGGCCCAGGCGTGGGTGGTGGCCATGGCCTCGCGAGTGCGGAGCTCATCGGAAGTGGAATCAACGCACACGTCCAGCGCCATCATGATCTCGCTGCCGATGGCTTGCTGCACTTGGATGCTGGATTCTGGAGTGAGCAGGTGTCTTCGTCCACTCGGCAAGCGAAAGTGCGCGCCGCGCTGGGTGATGCTGCGCTCACCCGGCAGCGAGAATATCTGATAGCCACCGCTGTCCGTCAGCACCGCGCCGGTCCAGCCCATGAAGCGGTGGATATCGCCGAAGCTCTCGAACACTTCCGGCCCCGGCGCGTCCAGCAGATGGTAGGTATTGGAGAGGATGATTTGGGCGCTGGTGCTACGCGCGTCGTCCAGCGAGATATGGCGGAAGCTGGCGCGCGTGGCCACCGGCATGAACACGGGCGTCGGGATCTCGCCGCGGCGCGTGTGCAGCACCCCCGCGCGCGCGCCGTTTCTGGTCGCGCGGAGTAGCGAAAAGCCAACGGTCACCCTCGCGCAATTGGCCTCGCGTGGCCACGCTGTCAACCTTTCGGCTCAACGCACCAGCCATTTCACGCGCGCGGTGTGCGGATCGCCCGGATAGCGCGCTACAAACCGCGTGGCGCGCTCCAGCGCGGGCTGCCTTTGGCCACCCTGGACGAGCGCCTCGATGGCCACCACCTCCGCCTCGGGTGCCAGCTCTCCGCTGGCAAAATCGGAGCGGTAGCGATCAGCCAAGCGCAGCGCTTCCGCGAACGCGCCGCTGGCGAGGGCGCTGCGCGCGGCATCGAGCAGGGCGACCTGGGCGCTGAGCGTCGAGCTGAGTGGCGGTTCGGGTGAGGGCGCTGCTTCGGCGCGCGCGAGAGGCGTGCGCGGTCGGTTCGAACGAGGCAGAAGCTTGGCCATCGGCGGCAATGCCGCAGCTGGTGGCTGCCCCTCGCTTGCCCGCTCGGCTGCGGCAACGCTGCTCGTCACCGGGGCGATCGCGCTTGGCACGGACGCTGCGCTCGGAACTATCGGCCGATCCTGGCTCGGACGTAGGCTCAGTGCGGTCAGCGCGCTGCCAGCCAGCGCGCCGCCAATCAGCCATTTGACGGCCAGCCAACGCTGAGCGCGCTGTACGGCCAACGCGCCCCCGGCGCCCGCAGCCAGCAGACTCGCGCCGTTCAGTGCCGCGCCGAACTTGTCCCAGGCGGCATCCACGTTGCTCGGCAATTGATCGCTTTGGCCCGAGTCGAGCAGCAGGCGCTCGAAGCGCTCGTCCGTCGAGTAGTCATCGCGGTCGCTAGCGGTCATCGGCGCTGCCTTTCTTGCGTGGCGAGCGTGGCTCGAACCCGCTTGGCGATGGTCGAAAATTCTTCACGAGCGCGGCGCAGGCGCGAGCTGGCCGTGCCCACGGGGACCTGCTGAAGCTCGGCGATTTCTCGCACTTCGAGACCCTCGAGCTCGAACAAGACGAAGACGACGCGCAGCTCCGGGGGCAGTGCGTCGAGCACCTCATCGAGCAACTCACGGGCTTGGCGCTCGACTACTTGCTGTTCGGGCGAGGGACTGAGGTCGGCCATCCGCGGCACGGCCTCCAAATCTGCCAGCGGCTCCGAGGCGCGCTGCTTCCTTGCCTCTTGCGCTGCGACGCGCAGGGCTACCCCATACAAAAATGAATGCTCGCTTCCCGCTCGAATGTCGCTGGCACGACGGGCGGCGACCCAAAATACCTCTTGGCTCGCGTCGTCGAGCTGCGCGCGGTGCACGCCTAGGCGGCGCAGTAAGCGCCAGATCGAGCCATAGTGCGTGGTGAACAATGCGCGCAGGTCCAAGGCTTGCTCGGTCGTGCTCGTGGCGCCGAGCGAACTCCTCGAGCACCCGGCGTGGCCGAGCGGCAGCGCGCTTTTTGCCGATCCTGCTTCGGAAACCATCTGCCTCGATACGCCTAGAAGTGAACTCCGAGGCCGAGCATGCCGTAGCCAGCGAAGTTCGACGATTCAAAAATGCGACTACCATCCGCGCGCTCGGCGGTGATGGAATCGACCAAGAAATCGACGCCGAGCTTGGCCCCGATCTGGACCAGAGAGCCGAGGTTATATTGGCTCTCGATGCCTAGGCCGGCAAAACCGAGGGCTTGGGTATTGTTCTGGACCTCGTGGCCCTGGGCATCCCTGGTGCGAACGTTCATCAGCCCGGCGCCGTATTCGCCACACAGCAGCGCGACCCAACCGCCGGTGTCGTAGATCGGTGCCCAACACGCACCGAGCGCAAAGGCGAAGCCGTTGAGCGCGGTGCTCGTGTCGTCCGTTTTGTACGTGGCTTGACCGAGATAGCTGAAGCGTAATCGCGGGACCAGCCCGTGCAGGTAGGTCTTGCCGCCGGGCGTCGTGACTAGGGCGGCAGCGCTCAGCGACAAGTCGTAACGCGGCATGACCGTGTCCGGCACCGTCCCGAACTGGGCCCCCGCGAACGCCGTGACTGCGCGGGCGTAGTCGAAGCGCAGCGTGCCCGCTTGAACTGGGATCGTGGCATTGACGACCTCTTGGGTGGCTCGCAATCGCCCGTGGCTGAAAGCGGTCGTCTGGGGTGCCGGCTCGGGCGTTGCCCCGACGACGGCGTTTGCCGGCGCGGGTGGCTGCTGCGCGCTCGCGCTCTTCGCGTTCGAGTTCGCGCTCGAGTTCGACTCAACCTGCGGGTTCAACGCGGTTGCGCTGACGACGGCCAGCGCGTCGACGATATCTTCACATGTCGCGCCGCGCACTTCGCGGACTGCAGAGGTCGCGTCCTCGTTCGTGCTTTGAAGTGTGCCGCGGAAGCCGACCGTCTCCTGAACGATCGAGACGCGCAACGCCCAGGCGGATCCCGCTCCGCTGGGACCCTCGAAGTGTCCGCCGCGGCCTTCGACCGCGGCTTTGAAGTCCGCCTCGGACGGACACCCGGGAGCGGCGCCATAGGCCAAGGCCACTCGATCGGCCGCCTGGGCGGCAGATCCCCAGAAAAATTGGACAAAACTGCCAAAAACCAAGAGCCCCGCCCGATTCCATGCCTTCACCCCCGACTGATGACGCAAAGCGAACGGCACGATCACGAAATGCGACGAGCAGCACCTGGAATCGTCGCGCGTGAGTGCATCAACCGGGCCGCCGCCGGCGTGAGACAGGGGGCGAGCGAGCGTGGTACGCTAGCGCGGAATGTCGGAGGATGATCGTTCACCGGATGGGCCAGCGCGCTCTCCCCCGGATCAGACCTTGCTCGGCCTAGCACCGCCGCCGCTCGACTCATCGGCCAATTCACCGTTGCGCAGTCCCGTGTTCGTGCGCTCGGGCACGTCGGTAGCGGACGTGGAGCCGCCCCCGGTGCCGCGCATGGCCCTGCCGAGTCGACCGCCGAGTGCGGCGGCGGGTGACTCGAACGCCGCGCTGCAGCTTGCGGCAGAGCCGCCAGGTGCCGGGCAGCTACCAGGCGCACGTCGATTCCTGGGCGAGCATCCCGCGCTGTGGATGCTGCTCGCTCCGGCGCTGATCGCCGTGTCCGCGATCGCGCTGTTGCGCACGCTGGCCTCGCATCACGGGACGAAGCTCCAGCAATCCGCCTCGAGCAGCAGCGGTGCGGCGCAGCCGAACTCACCCGCGATCCGCGGCGAGACCAGCGCTGAACAGCTAGCGAAGCTCGCGAGCCTGCCGCCCGAGTCGCTGACCGCGCGCGAGCTCGCTTCGCTGGCCGATGCACGCACAGAAGCGCTGCGCGCCTCCGCCAAGGCGCTCCGCCTGAAGCTGGAAGCCAGCCCCGAGCTCGGCAAAGATCCCGCGCTGCAGAGCGAGCTACTGCGTCTCGCCGATGACCCTCGCACCAGTACCGACGCGCTGCTGGCCATGGCCGCGCTCGAAAGGCCTCTCGCTGCCGATCTGCTGTACGAGGTGTGGACCCGAACCGCTGTGCGTAGCGACGCGACGGATCTCGCCCGCGCCCTACTGCACGGCAAAGAAGGGCGGCTGAAGGCGTCGCCCGCGCTGGCCGTCGCGCTCGACTTGCGGCTGGCCGAGAGCTGCGAGCAATACAAGGCAATCTTGCCTCAAGCGCTCAGGGACGGCGATCGGCGTGCGGCGCATCTCTTGGCCAAGCTGAATGGCAAACGCAGCTGCGGCCCCAAGAAGAACGCAGATTGCTACGCTTGTCTGCGCGAGCAACCGGACGAGCTCAAAGCCACGATCAACGCGGTGAAGAGCCGCCGCCCACCCGACTACGGCGCTCCCTGAGCCGAAATGACACTCGCCTAGGCCGCGAATGGTTTTCGCGGTCGTCTTAGACGTTCCTCCCCTGGAGGCGGCTGCGGCAGCGCGCACCCTTTCTACCTGCAATGCAGCGCTCGGCCCCGAGCAATGCGTGCTGGCGGACACCATCGCTGACTCGCGTGGCGCGGCACACTGGTACGCGGTCGTGCGCTATGGCTCCGACGGCCAAGCCAGGCTCACGATCGAATTGTACCCGGGCAATCGCCAAGGCGGTCGCGTCGCGAGCAGTGAGCTCGAGTTCGAAGAACGTGATTCTCCGGAAGAGCGCTGGGCTTCGGCAGGCGTCGTCGTGGCAGCCTTGGTTGCCGCTCAGCCTGCGATTCAGAGCTCTACGGACCAGAAGCCAGCCCCGGTCGCTCCCGTGCAGCCCGCAGCCATCGCTACTCCACCGTCCGCTGCCCGTCGCTCAGCTGGGTGGCGTCTGGATTTGGGGGTCACTGCGGGCTCGGAAGTGCGAAGCGCACCGCTTCGCGTGGGTCCACTCGGACGATTCGGGATCGCATTTTCCAGCCTGCCGGTTTTTGCGTGTTCCAGCCTGGCCTATACTGTCGGCCGCTCCCAAAGCACCGATCTGACTTGGTTGACTGGATCCTTGGGCGCAGGCGCCCGTGTGGGCTTCGCGCGGGAGCGGGCCGCTCTCGAGCTCCGGGCCGAGCTAGTGCTCGAAAGGCTGGGCATCCAAGCGACCGACGGAGAGCGCAGCGAGAGCGCACGCCGGACCCGTTTCGGGCCGCGTTTCGGGCTCGATCTCAGCGGATATTGGACCAAGAACTGGGCACTGCTCGTGGGCGCCGAGGCTGGGGCTGTGGGCCCCCGAGTCGTGCTCGACGTCAACGGGCAGAGCGAAGACCTGCCGCCATTCGTCTGGGGACTGCTTTCTGCGGTTCGGTACGACATTCGCTGACTGCTGAGCGCGCCCGCCAGCGACCAGCCAGACAAATACTTCAGCGTTTCAAAGCCTAGCCCCTGATGATCCCCCGTGCGACCATGAGCGATCCGATGTCCGAGCCCAAACGCCTGCGAGCGCTCGACGGCGGCGGTCAGCGTGAGGGGAACGAGCCCTCGGACGAGCAGATCGTGGCAGGTCTGATTGCGGGTGAAGAGTGGGCGGCCGAAGCGTTGTATGACCGCCTCCAGCCGGTGGTCGACCGGGCGTTGCGTCGCATTTTGCAGAGTAACGCCGACCACGATGACCAGGTGCAGGTCGTCTTCGAGCGGGTCATCCGCACCCTGGTCGAACGCAAGTTCGCCGGAGCCTGCAGTCTGTCGACCTGGGCCAGCGCGATTGCTTCCAATGTCGCCATCGACGCCCTGCGCTCGCGTATTCGCGAACGCGCGCTGGTTTGGGAAGACCGCGCGCGGGGCGCCGAGCACGCCGCCAGTGTTTCGTCCGGGAACCTGGAGCGTCAGCTCGAGGCACGCGCCGAGATCGCCGAGCTGCACGCGATTTTGGCGGCGATGGACCCTGCTCAGGCCGAGACCGTTTTGCTGCACGATGTGCACGGCCACGAGCTCTCGGAGATCGCGCTGATCACTCGAGTGTCGGTGGCCGCTGCCCAATCGCGGCTCGTGCGCGGTCGCAAAGAACTGCTGCGTCGCGCCCGTGCTCGCTTGGGGAGGTCGTCGTGAACGACGAAGCGGGTGAGGTGAGGCGCTTGCTCGGGCCGCTGCGAGATCGACCGGTCAGCGTCGATCAAGAGCGGCTGGCAGCTCGTCGCGTGCGCGTGGTCACGTCACTCAAACGTAACGTGCGAACGTTGGCTGCCGCGCGCGTGCGGCGTACGCGGCGCCGCGCTGGCTACGTCGCGTTGTCGCTGGCCGCAGCTGCAGCCGCGCTGTTCGGCGTGCACCGCTTCAGTCAACGGGGGGCGGCAGAGCCCGCGCTGGCCATCACCTTCGTCGGGAGCGTCGGTCGAACCCTGGCGCGTTCAGGCGTGAACCCACGCGCGCTGCGTGCGGGTGAAAGTTTGCTGGGTGATCCGGGCGAGATCGAGACCGCTGCCGCCGGCTCGGCGGAGCTGGTGACGAGCGCGGGCTTAGGACTCAATTTGGGCGCCGAGACGCGCGTCTCGCTGTCTGGGCTCGTGGGCGCGCCTGCGGTCAATCAGGTCGAGCTCAAGCAAGGGCTCTTGACCTGCAGTGTGCCGCATCTGGATGAGGGCCAGCGCTTTTCGGTGCAAACACCCGACGCGCGCGTGGTCGTCCACGGCACTGTCTTCTCCGTGCGCGTGGACTCGAAGCGAGCGCACGGCGCGGAGACTTGCGTCGAGGTCACTGATGGCGTGGTCATCGTTCAACACGCCGGAGGCGAGACCGCGCTCAATGCGGGTGACCATTGGGGCTGTGAGTCGAGCCCCAGCGTACCGCTGGCTGCCAGCGCAGCGCACGAGCCTGAGTCCCCCGCCGTGCGCGATGGCGGGCCCAATGAGCGTCGTCCGGTAGCGCACGCGAGCCCACGGCCCGCGGAACGAGGCACGCTCGGTCAAGAGAGCCGCCTATTGCAAGACGCGCTCGCTGCCGAGCGCGTGGGCCAGCGAGATCGAGCGCAAATCCTGCTCAATCAGCTGCTGGCGCGCTATCCGAACTCACCTTTGGCGGCCGAAGCGCGGCGCGCCTCGGCGCGCATCGCGAGCGCCTCGGCCGGTAAGTGAGGCGAGTGCGTGGCCCGCGCTTCATCGTTTGCCGCGCTGCTGTGCTGCGCGCCAATTTTCGCCTGCAGCGGCGAGACGCGCGTGACGTTGCTCGCGCCGATGGTCGCTCACGCGGGGGCCGCGAGTGCCACCGACGCTGACACCCTGATTGAAGCCGGCCCGGACGCGATGCCCCGGCCTGCTTCGAGCGCTGCGCATCTAGTCCATCGCTACAGCTTCGACGGTGAAGGCACGCTTGTCGTGGATTCAGCCGGCTCGGCCGACGGTAGCTTGCAGAATGGCGCCGCCTTGGATGGTGCGGGCCACGCCACGCTCGACGGCACGGACGACTATGTCAATCTGCCGAACGGACTCTTGTCGGGCCTGACTGACGCAACGCTGATCGCATGGCTCGCCTGGAATGGCGGCAGCTGCTGGCAACGAGTGTTCGATTTTGGCAGCACGGACGTGGGCGAAGATCGGGTCGGCAACGCGACGAGTAGCCTATTTTTGACGCCAAAGCGCTGTCCCGGCAGCGGTCCTGCAACCTCCTTTCAAAGCACCAGCAACGAGTTCGGCTCGGTCGACAGCGATGCACCGTTCCCCGAGCTCAAGGTCTCCGCGATCGCGGTGGTGGTCGACGCGACGAAGCAGCAATTGCGCATGTACGCGGCGGGCACTCCGCTCGGCACCGGCGTGGCACCATCGCTCGCGCGGTTGTCGGATGAGAACGACTGGCTCGGGCGCTCGCAGTGGGTACAAGACCGATACCTGCGGGGCACGTACGACGAATTTCGGATCTACGACGTCGCGCTCAGCGACGCAGAGCTTGCGGCGCTCGAGGCCGCAGGCCCGGACGTATTGACGCCGTGACCGCTAGCAACCCGTTGCCAGTCCTTTGCCCGGCTCTTTGCTGCCTGCTGTAGCCTGACCCGCACGACCAGTGAGCATGATCCGCCCGCTCCGCCCGCTATTTTCCCTGCTGGTCGTCGCGCTCGCTGGCCACAATGGGGCGTGTTCGAGCGCTGCCTCGGACGGTCCTCGAGCTGCTGGCGGTGCGCCCGGTTCCGCCGGCAAGCCGGGGACGGCCGGCGGGAGCAACACTGCTGGCGCATTCGCACTGGGCGGCGCGAGCGGGGCCTCCGGCTCCGGCACCGACAACACGAGCGGTGTCGGGAACGGTGTGGCGGGATCCGCCAGCGGCAACGCCGGCAGCTCTACTGGCAGCGCCGGCAGCGTTGGCTCGACCGGCGGGCAAACCGCTGCTGCGGGGGCAGCCGGATCGGCCGGTTCGGGCGGCGGCACTTGTGACGCCGGCACGACCACGACCACCTGGGCCAGCAACTGTACGACGACGCCGGTCGCGTGCACGGCTGGCACTTGGATCGCAGGCGGGCCGGATCCGGATCACGCCGGCTTCAAGTTGATCTCGGAGTCCGCGCACTTCGCGGTCTATTCGGACGAGAACATCTCCGCGGCCACGGCGCAGAGCGCGGTGGATTACTTGGACACGACGGTCTGGCCCACGTTCTTCGGCTCGCCGCTGTTCATGCGCGAGCCGCTGTGCAACTCCGCGACCAAGACCAAAGCCAGCATCCACGTGCATTCGGATTGGGGGCTCACCGGAGGCTCCTGGGCAACCGGTCGAATGGGCATGTGGATCGGCACGGGCGCGCTCAATGACCATTGGGGCTTGGCACACGAGTTCACGCACGGAGTGCAGTCCGTGCAGGGCGGGATGAGCTGCAACCAATCCAACACCTGCGGTTGGATCTACGAGAGCCACGCCAATTGGCAGGCGCAGCAAGTCCCGGAGTACCACAACAAGGACGTGCACTGTTCGGAGATGCTCGCCAACGCGCCGCACTTGTACTTGGGCTCGACGCGCGATCGTTACTGCAATTGGCAGTTCATGGAATTTCTGAAGGACAAGTACTGCCCGGCCGCCGTCAACGCGATCTGGACGGGCACGCCCGCCAAGGACCCGTTTACCGCGATCATGAACGCGCGCGGCTGGAACGTCGCTCAGTTGAACGATTTTTTCGGTGAGTGGGCGATGCACAACGTGACCTGGGATTATCAGGATCCAGCACCGCAAAGCGCGACCGCCAACAACCAAGGCGCGCTCTACCGCTCCAAATACGGCAGCACGATAGACGCTTCGAAAACCGAGCGGCGCTTGCGCGTGACCAAGCTCGAGCCGCTCGATACCGACTACGCGACGCAGCGACGTTTCATGTCGCCCTTCCATTGGGCTCCGCAGCGTTGGGGGTACAACGTGATTCGCCTTTATCCCGAGGCCGGCGCCACGAGTGTGAACGTTACCTTCCGCGGGCTCAACCAGAGCGGCGCGAACGCGGATTTTCGCTGGGGTCTAGTCGCGACGGACGCTGGCATTGCCAAGCCGCGCTACAGCAAGCTGCAAGCTGGGCTCGATGGCGCGCTGCAGTTTTGCGTACAACCCGGCGAGCCGCTGTTCTTGATCGTCGTCGCGACGCCTTCGGCGCTACAAACCGTGGTCTGGGATCAGGCGTACCCGACTATCTATCGCTATCCGTACCTGGTGCAGTTTGCCAACGCTTGGCCCGAGGGCTTTCAGGGTGGCAAGCCGGACGCTTGTCCCTCGGGCCTCACGCGCCATGAAAACGGCGGTGGCTGCGCGCCCGAGGCGACTCCCGCTTCCGTTTATGTCGGCCCCTACGCAACCATCCTCGGCGGAACCGTGACCGGCAGCGCGCGCATCGAGGACCATGCCAGTGTCCTGAAGGGCACGGTCAGCGGCGGCACGATCGGCGCTTTGTCGCTGATCGGCAGCAACAGCGCCAACGCCTTTAGTGTCGCCGGCACGGCCAAAGTCCAAACCACCTTCTACCCGCTTGGCTTCTTCGAATCCGGACAAGGCTTGTCGGGCAGCGCATCGCTCTTGGGCGACGTCGAATACCGCGGGCAAGGCCTGAATCGCTCGAGCGGATCATTCTCGGGGTTCGTCGACGAAAGCAGCGCGAGCGCCAGCATGATCGAGATCACGACGCCGCCTCCTTATGCCTGGCGCCCGTGACGTTGGTCGAAGCGCGAGTCGGAACGCCTTCGCAGCAACGTC
>DATEPG010000406.1:0-11213 GCA_035273265.1 Polyangiaceae bacterium | reverse complement strand
CGCCGGAAAAGGCCGATTAAGCCGCACTCGTGGCGCATGGCCGCGCTCGCCTAGGGCAGGATCTGCCGGGCTCGTGCCGCTTGTACGCTGGGTGCGAGCGCGCGGCTATCGACGCTTTCCGGTAGGACTCGCAGCACGGAGGTGAGCACGTCCAGCATCTGGCGAGCGGATTGGAAGCGTTGCGCCGGGTCGCGCTCGAGCGCGCGGTGGACCGCGGAGGTGATGGCGATCGGCAAATTCGGACGCTTCATGCTGAGCAGTGGGATCTTGCCATCGCGGATGCAGGCCACCACGTCTGCGTCGGTCGCCGCATCGAACAAACGTTCACCCGCGAGCGCTTCCCACATCACGACGCCCAGGCTGAACAGATCGCACCTTACCGTCGGCGCGAGGCCCATCAAAAGCTCCGGAGCTAGATAGGACAGCTTGCCCTTGACGATGTTGGGGCGGGTCATGCGACCGCGATCCATGGCTCGAGCCAGCCCGAAGTCAGCGAGTTTTACTTGCCCCGTCTCGGCCAGCAGAATGTTTCCGGGTGTGACGTCGCGATGCAAGATCGGTGAGACCACGCGCTGCTCGTCCAAGCGGCCGTGGGCGCCTTCGAGCGCGCGTAGGACTTCGATCATGATCGCGGACACCAATTGCCACGGGGTCTCCTGCTGGTGCTCGCGGAAGCTGCTCAGGTAGCGGCCGAGGTGGATCCCTTCCACGAGCTCGGTCACGAGGTACAGCTGGCTCTGTTCGTCCTCGCCGAAGTCGTGCACTTGGACGATGTTCGGATGCTGCAGCGCGGCGCCGACCCGGGCTTCCTCGACGAACATTTCCGTCACTTCCTCGAAGCCTCGAACGGACGCCTCGATGCGCTTGACGGCCACGTTGCGAAAGAAGCCTGCCGCTCCCAACGTGCGCGCACGCCAGACGATGGCCATGCCGCCCTGCCCGAGCTTTTCCACGAGCTCGTATTTACCCGCCAGCAAACGTCCGGGCGCATCTTCCTGGAACGTCATCGCTTGGGTCTTCCGAGTCTCAGCATGAGCCGTTCTGATAATCTCATGATCCGCGCGCCCGGGCGACGTCAATTGACGGCGTGTAGCGGGCTGTGTCACTGATAGGGGCTCGGTCTCGATTCGCTCGATTCACTCGACCCGATCTCGCCTGATGCACGGCACTCACAAAAATTGGGTCAAAACGCTCGTTATCCGGCGTACCCGCCCGGACGACGCGGAGTTCCTGCGTGAGATGTTGTTCGAGGGCGTGTACTGGCGCGTGGCAACGCCGCGTCCAGCGATCGATGAGGCTCTGGCCCGGCCCGAGCTGGCCAAGGTGTTCGCAGACTGGGGGCGGCCGGGGGATCTGGCGATGGTTGCAACTGACGGACAAGGTGAGCGCATGGGCGCGGCCTGGATGCGCCTTTGGACCCAGGCCGATCACCTGGCGGGCTTCATCGATGAGCGGTCGCCTGAGCTCGGAATTGGGGTCCGCAAGGAGTACCGCAGGCACGGTGTAGGCACCGCGCTTCTGCTCGCCGCGCTCGGTCGGGCCCGCGAAAACGGGGTACCGAGCGTGAGTCTGAGCGTAGAAATCGAAAATGTGGCGCGTTTGCTGTACGAGCGCTTCGGGTTCCAGCTGTTGTCGGTCGCTCAAGGGGTTGCCACTCTGGTCGTGCATTTGGATGATGCCGCGCCGGAAACCGAACGGTCGACGGAGTAAGTCATGAGGGACGGGGCGACGGGGGTTGGCTGCGCGGGTTGGCTTGCACTCATTTGCTTGGCGGCGCCGGTGCACGCGGCCAAGGCCGGTCAGCCCTTTCGCTTGGAATACTGGGCGGACGGACGGTGCCCGGATGCCGTCGAGTTTGCGCGCCAAATCCAAACGCGCGCCCCGCGCTTGCGCTTGGCTGAGGGCGCCGAACCAGCGCTCGGCTTTTACGCGGAATTGGTCGAGCGCGCGGGGGCCGCCACGGGGCGTCTGACCGCGCGTTCGCCGGACGGCCGAGAAGTCGTGCGCGAGGTCCGCGGTCCTACCTGCGAAGACGTTGCGCTCGCGCTCGCGCTGATCGCCGCCCTCGCGGCCGATCCGAGCCAGCCGGTCGAGGATGAGCCGCCCCAGGCAAAGCGCACCGGTAGCCCCAGGCTGCGGCACGTCCCGGATGACCTCGCACCGCAGCTGGCGGAGCCGCCCGGCAAAACGGAGCGTTGGTCCTTCGGGCTCGGCGGAGGGGTGGGTTTCGAGAGCAGCATTGCGCCGAACCCGGGCTACGGCTTAAGCATCGCCTTCGAGGCGGAAGGCTACGCGGGTTCTGCCTTTCGCCCGCTGCTATCACTGTCCGCTTTGCGTGCCGTCGGCTCGAGCAGCGCGACTCGCGGCAGCAACGCGAGTTTCGATTGGGTCACCTTCCGAGCCGCCGTCTGTCCCGCGCGGTGGCCGGAAGATACGCCGCTATTCGTCCGCCCCTGCGGATTTCTGGACGCGGGATTCCTGGGTGCGGACGTCGAATATGGCTCGAGCAGCCAGGCGCAAACCCGCCCTTGGTTCGCGCTCGGCGGATTCCTGCGCACAGAAGCGCTGGTCGGCGCAGTCGTGTCGTTCCAACTCGATGGTGGGATCACGGTGCCGCTGGTTCATGGTGCCTACTCCGCCGGGGATGGCACACCGGTCGCGTTTCAGGTCCCCTCGTCGGGCCTCTTGGGCCGGATTGGGCTATCCTACCGCTTCCAGTGATCGATCTTTCCCACGCCTGACATGAACCATGAAGAAGGCGATGCGCTCAGAGATGGCACTGGTAGGGACGGGGTTCGACGAGGGGGCAAGTTCGTCGGCCGCTAGTGTGCTGGGAGAGGCTGAGCGACGCCGTATTTCCGAGCCGGTGTCCGGCCCGCGCTTGACTTGCGCAGGTGCAGCGGCTGCGCAGCTCGACAATGCGCGCGTCGCCGAAATGTTACGCAACCACTTCCGCGATGTTTGGCGGATCGTGCGTCGCTTCGGCGTGCCGGAAAACAGCGCCGATGACGCGGCGCAAGAGGTGTTCATCATCGCCGCCCGGCGGCTTTCGGACATTGCGCCGGGGAGCGAGCGTCCATTCTTGTTCGCGAGCGCGGTTCGCGTGGCGGCCAACGCGCGGCGCGCACTCGGTGCTCGCCGTGAATGTGCCGAAGACGAGAGCTTGCCGGAGGGCGCCGACCCGCGGCCCAATGCCGAAGCGTTGCTCGATCAAAAGCGCTTGCGTCTGCTGCTCGACCGCGTGCTCGACGAGCTGTCGGACGATCTTCGTGTGTGCTTCGTGCTGTATGAGCTGGAGGGCATGTCCTCGCCCGAGATCGCCGAGCTCTTGAGCATTCCGCTCGGCACCGTCGCCTCGCGCTTGCGTCGTGCCCGCGAGGCGTTCGAGCTCGGTGCGAGCAAACTCAAGGCGCGCCTCCTGCCACGAGGAGGCGCGTGATGAGTCGCGCTACGTTACCTCCGTTGGAAGACGACTTCTCGCGCGCGTTACTCGGCTCGGCGGATGCCGACGGGCCTTCGAACGCAGCCTATGCCAAGGCTGCGGCCGCGCTCGGTCTTGGTGTGGGGCTAGGCGTCGGGGCTTCGCTTCCGGTTCCGGCTGCGGCTGCGGGCGTTGCGGGGATCGCCCGTTGGTCGAGCTCGCTGGGCGCGAAGCTCGTGGCGCTCGGCGTATCCGGCGGGCTGCTCGTGGGCTCTGGCGCGCTGCTGCGTGGCGGCTCTCCGCCGAGCCAGGTTGGAGTGCAAACCGGGTCAGCGCCAGCGCTGTCCAGGGCGCAGAGGGCGATCGAACCCGCGCAGCCGGCTGCCAATTCGCCAGCGACGGATCGCGACCTGACCGCCCTGCCACTCGTTCCTCCCTCGGTTCCGGCGAGCTCCGCCGGGCAGACTTCGCCGCCGGTCGCGAAGCGCCCGTTCGTTGCCGCGCAGCCGGCGCGTCGGGTTCCGCACGCTTCGCCCGCACACGTTTCGGCTGCGCGCGTGTCGAGCGCATCTTCGTTGGCGGAACAAGTGCAGTCGTTGGACCGCGCGCGCGTGGCTCTCAGAGCGGGTGATTCGTCGTCCGCGCTGCGCGAAATCGCAGATTATCGCGCCGCTTGGCCGAACGGTGTCTTCTTGACCGAAGCCAGCGTGCTCGAGGTCGAAGCGCTGGCGGCTCGCGGCGAGCGATCGCTCGCCGCAACCCGCGCGGCGGACTTCGTTGCAGCTCACCCCGACAGCCCGCAGGCAGGCCGCCTGCGCGCGCTGATCCCAGCCAAAAAACGCTAAGTCCCTGCTCGGCTGCTGGCCGAGAACGGAGTTGAAACATGTCGAGTTCGCGAACTCGCGGGCGAAAGTGTGCCGCCACACTCCCGCTACCCCCGCCGCGTTGAGTCTTTCGTGGTCGCCCGACTCATGGCTATCTTCCGGGCATGAACGAGCTTGCGCGCTACGTCGCCGAGGTGCCCGATTTTCCGAGCCCCGGGATCCTGTTCCGAGACATCAGCCCGCTGCTCCGCTGGCATTTCGCCGACACCGTGCGAGCACTCGATGGCTTGTTCAGTGCGGCCGAGTGGGATGGCTTCGACGCGGTCGCGGGCATCGAGTCACGCGGGTTCGTACTGGCCGCCGCGCTCGCCAGCCAGCGCGGCAAAGGTTTCGTGCCCGTGCGCAAGAAGGGCAAACTGCCGCCGCCGGTCGTCGATATGGCCTACGATTTGGAATACGGAGCCGGCGTACTCGAGATGCAACCGGGCACCGGCCGTCTGCTGTTGGTCGACGACGTGCTCGCCACGGGCGGCACGCTGTTCGCCGCGGCGCCGCTGTGTGAGCTCGCGGGCTACGCCGTGACCGGCATTGGCGTGCTGATCGACATCGGCCTGATCGAGGATTTCTCCTGGCGCGGCCTGCCGGCACGGACGGTGATCAACTATGGCTGAACACGCGCCGCTGGTGGTGATCGCGCTCGAGCTGGAAGGTCAAGGGCTGTTCGAGCAAGCCGAGGTGAGCGTGCTTTATACCGGCCTCGGCAAGGTCAACGCGGCGCTCGCCTTGGGGCGACGCCTGGCGACCCTGCGCGCTCAAGGCGCGCTACCGAAAATGGTCGTCAATTTCGGCACTGCTGGCAGCCGAACCTTTGCTACGGGTCGCGTGATCGCCTGTCGCCAGTTCGTGCAGCGCGACATGGATGTCACCGGCCTCGGGTTCGCGCTGGGCGAGACGCCATTCGAAGCATTGCCCGCTAGGCTGGCGTTCCCGCCCGTATTTGCGGGCTTGCCCGAGGGCGTTTGCGGCACCGGGGATCGCTTCGAGACCGGCGCAGCGGGGCTTGCTTGCGACGTCATCGACATGGAAGCCTACGCATTGGCCAAGGCTTGCCTGGCCGAAGACGTGCCCTTCGCCTGCGCGAAGTACATCAGCGACGGGGCCGATCACACGGCGGCGGATGACTGGCAAGCGAGTCTGCCCCAAGCGGCAAGGGCTTTTTGGGAGCTGTACCAAACGCTGCGCGGCTGAGGACTCAGCCATTCGAAGGGCGTTGCTTTGAGAAGCTCGCTGGCTGGTCTAGCTTCGGGGCATGGTCTCGAGTTCCAAGCTTCGCGTAGCGGTCCTGTTTGGCGGGCGATCGGCCGAGCACGAAATCTCACTGCTTTCGGCGCGCTTCGTGGTCGAGTCGCTCGATCGCAGCAAGTACGAACCGATCTTGATCGGCATCGACAAGAGCGGCCGCTGGTTGCTGCAAGACGAGGCCTCGTTGCTCGATGCGCCGCGCGATCCGCGGCTGGTGAAGCTGAATCCGTCGCTGCCGCGTGTGCGCTTGTCGCCGCATCCTGGGAGCGCTGCGAGCTTGCTCGAGCGCGTTGACTCCGGATCGGGCGCGCCGCTCGGGGTGGATGTGATTTTTCCGGTCTTGCACGGTCCGATGGGCGAAGACGGCACTCTACAAGGTCTGCTCGAGCTTTCTGGTTTGCCTTATGTCGGCGCTGGGGTGCTGGGCTCCGCCGTGGGCATGGACAAAGACGTGATGAAGCGACTGTTGTTGCAGGCTGGGTTGCCGGTGCTGCCATACGAGACCCTGCGCCGAAACGAGTGGCAAGCAGCGCCCGACGCGGTGCTCGCACGGCTCGCTCGGCTCGGCTTTCCTCAATTCGTGAAGCCGGCGAACTTGGGCTCATCCGTCGGGGTGAGCCGCGCCAAGAGCGAGGCCGAGCTGAAGCCCGCGCTCGCTCACGCCTTCGAATTCGACGACAAACTAGTGATCGAGGCCGGACTGGATCATCCGCGGGAGGTTGAATGCGCCGTACTGGGCGGCGATATCCCGCGCGCCTCGCTGCCAGGCGAAATCACCATCGACCACCCGGACGGCTTCTATTCCTACGCCGCCAAATACGTCGACGGCTCGGGCGTGCAAACCAAAATCCCGGCCGACCTCGCGCCCGCGCAGGTCGAAGCGGTGCAGAGGCTGGCACTCGCCACCTTCGCCAGCCTGGAGTGCGACGGCCTGGCCCGCGTGGATCTGTTCTTGGACCAGAACGGCGCCTGGTACGTGAACGAGATCAACACGCTGCCCGGCTTCACCGAGGTCTCGATGTTTCCGAAGCTTTGGCAGGCCAGCGGCGTGGCCGCAGCGGAGCTGATGACGATCTTGATCGACGATGCGCTGGCGCGCGCGGCCAGGAAGCGCGCTCGGCGCTCTAGCGTTTAAGCGGACAGAGGCAACGGCTCGACACCGACGCGCGCGACCGACAGTTCGTAGTAGCGCGCGGTCAGGTTCGTGTCGGTGGCGCGGCGGTGCATGTGGCTCTCGCGCCCCTCGACGAAATAGGCTCCGGAAATGTGCGCGTGTTCCGGGGAAATGGCCAAGAGCACCGAGGTCCTCGCGCCCTTGCCCAGGGAATCCGGCCCGCGCATTTCGAAGCCAGTCTCGAGCAACTTGGTGGAGACCACCCCCGGGTGTAGGGCGTTGACCAATACGCCACGCGATCGCAAGCGACGGGCAAGCTCGACAGTGAACAGCACGTTGGCGAACTTGGACGTGGCGTACGCCTGATAGTCGTCGAAGGGCTGGCGAGTGTTCGCGATGTCCTCGAGATCGATGTTGGCGCGCACGTGCGCGATCGAGCTTACGTTGATGACGCGCGTGAGCGAACGACCCACCGGGCTTTCGAGGAGCAAGTGCGTCAAGAGCACGTGGGCAAAATGATTCACCGCCAAGGTCAGCTCGATGCCATCGGCGCTGAGCTCGCGACGCTTCATGTACACGCCCGCGTTGTTGATCAACGTATCGACCGCGAGGCCACGTCGCGCGAGCTCGAGCGCGAGCTCGCGCACCTCGGACAGCGACGCGAAGTCGGCGACCACGGGCTCTGGGGGCGGCGTTTCCGAAACGCTTTGCAGCTCTCGATACGCCGCCGCCACGCGCGCCTCACTTCGACCGTGGACAATCACACGCGCGCCCAGCCGCGCCAGCTCGAGCGCGGTTTCCTTGCCGATGCCGTCCGTTGCGCCCGTCACCAGCACGACCGAATCGGTTTTATGAGGGGCGGCGCGCATTGCATCAAACCTGCCGGCAAGGCCGCCGATCGTCAAGTCGAGTCCTTCCGCTCGTTCGACTCGTCTGCCTGTCGCTCGAGCAGTCGCGAGTCGCTCGAGCGATCGTGAGTCGCTCGAGCGATCGTGAGTCGCTCGAGCAGTCGTGAGTCGCTCGAGCAGTCGTGAGTCGCTCGAGCAGTCGTGAGTCGCTCGAGTCCGGCTCGGCTACTCGGGTTTTCGGAGCTCCTTGATGGCCAAGGTGACATCTTTCCCGTTCACCACGAGTCCCGCGGACTTGAGCTGCTTCATGGCGATCCCGGTGGCTTGCCCATCGTTACCCGCGGCTTTGATTTGAGCCGAAACCAATGCAAGTGCCGAGATGATTTCGTCCACGCCGAGGCTCTTGGGCAAATACGCCGCCAGGATGTCCATCTCCTGAGCGAGCACGGCGCGCTTCTCCGTATCGGTCGTAGAAGCCAGCGTCTCTTCGTTCGACTTCAGCAACTTACGCAGGATGGCCAACGCCTCCTCGTCGTTGCCCTGGCGGCCGGGACGAGCAGCCTCCGTGGAAATCTCACCTACGGCCACGCGCAGGATCTCCTTCTCGACGTGGGCGCCTGATTTGATGGCTTGGAACATACGCGCCTTGATCTGATCGATGAGCATCGGGGGAGCCTCCGCGCTGCTCATACCCTCAACGCCGCCCGGTGACCCAAGTTCCGACAGCCGTGGAAACGGAAGGCGAGAAACCCCACCCGGCCCCTTGCGAGACTGTTCCTATAGATGTATCTAATAGTTATATCGTTACGATGTATCGCAAACAAATTCTGGCGCCCCCCGAGCAGACAAACGTCCGCTAACTAGCCGAAAAGAAAAAAGAAAAAATGAACCATTGCTCAGCTCGCAGGCACAACCCGGGAGCGTTCGCGGATCGATCGGACTTCTGGTTTAGCCAAGGGCGGCGCGGGCCGTTCGGCGCGCGTGGGCCGTTTGGTCCGCCGGGTGGGGGGGGGCGTGCTCCCTCGTGGGGGGATTGGTTTGGCTCGCCCCCCCCGCGCGCAGAGCGCGGCGGTGTGCGCTACCTCGTGCTCGACGCGCTCTGCGAGCGCCCGCGTCACGGCTACGAGGTGATTCAAGTGATCGAGGAGCGCAGCGGCGGCTCCTACCGCCCGAGCCCCGGGGTGATCTACCCCACCCTACAAATGCTCGAAGAGCTGGGGCACGCGCGTGTGGTCGAGCAGGACAATCGCAAAGTATATGAAATCACAGACGCCGGACGGGCGGACCTGCTCGAGCACCGAGAGGAGGTGGCCGACTTCTATGAGCGCTTCGAGGACGATTCCTGGGAGGCTTACGTCGAAAACTTTGGCGATATCATGAAGCGGCTCGGTCGTTTGTTCAAAACCCTGAAGCGCGCTGGCGGGCGCGGCCACCTCACACCCAAGACGCTCAAGAAGATTGGTGACGTCATCGACAAGGCCGTGCACGACATCGAAGCTGCCTTCGAAGAAGAGCGCTGAACGGGGACGCACTCATGTTCCTGTGGGAATCGTTCGTCCTCGGCGCTTTTGGCGCGCTGGTGAGCGCTGTCGTCGGCGCCATGGCAGCGGGCGTGCTCAATCTCGCGAACATCGATCTTCCGCTCTCCGTGCAACTGTTTCTGATGTCCGAGACATTTCGACTGTCGGACGTGCCCCGCGCGCTGGGCGGCGCGATCGCGCTGATTGCCATGGTCACCGGCGCTCGCGCGCTAGCACTGCGTTTCCGCGCCTAAAGCCGCCATCGAACACGGCGACGCGCGCACCCGCGCGAGCCGAGTTACCGAGCTCGAGCGGGTGGGGCGTTGCTTTGGTGTCAGCGAGATTCAGTCGGCGTGTACCGGAACGCGATCGCGTTCCGAGGCCGGGGCGGGAGTGTGCGGCTCCGTGCGGGCGTGCAGCATGGGCAGAAAGGCGTCCTTGAACGCGCGCGCGAGGTACAGCTCCAGTCCGAGCAGCACGAGCGGCAGAATCAAGCCCGCTGGTGCCAAGAAGGCGTGGAAGGCGATGATGTTCACTACCACCGGCGCCAAGACCGCCAACGCGAGCGGGACGTAGCGGTTCGATAGTAACAGCAGACCTCCAAGGACCTCGGTGCCCTTGATCAACGGGAACATGTAACCTGTCGCGAACAAGGCCCCGGCGAAGTCAGCGGGCGGTCCGCTCATCGGTGGTTGCGGCAGAAAGTGCAAGAACCCGTTCAGACCGAACACGAAAAATACCAACCCGAGAACGACGCGGGCGATGCTGGGAAGCTTGCTGCTGAGATTGGACATGAGATTTTCTCCTCGAAACGTGGGAAGAATCTAATTGTTGCTCCAGCGCGCGCTAGCCGTCGTGAGGGCAAAAGATAGTTGCTATGGTAGCAACAATGGATCTGAACCAGGTCGCGGTTTTCGCGCGCGTCGTTGAACTCGGCAGTTTCACGGCCGCGGCCAAGCAGTTGGGACTGCCCAAGTCGTCGGTCAGCCGCACGGTATCACGTTTGGAGGACGTGCTCGGCGTACGCCTTTTGCAACGGACCACGCGTCAGCTGCACCTGACTGAGGCGGGTGAGGCCTACTACGAACGCGCGCGCGTGTCGCTCGCTGGCTTGGAGGAAGCCGCCTCCGCCGCAATGAACCTGAGCGCGGAACCGCGCGGCACCGTGCGTATGAGCGCCCCCACCGATATCGGGGTGATGAACCTGGGTGAGTTGGTCGCGCGGTTCGTGCGCAAGTACCCACTCGTGCACGTCGAGATCTCCTTGTCTTCACGCTTCGTCGATCTCGTCGCCGAGGGCTTCGACTTGGCGCTGCGCGCCGGCAAGTTGGCCGATTCGAGCTTGGTAACGCGCAAGATCGGTAGCGATTCGTTGGGCCTGTTCGCATCTCCCGGCTACCTGCGCCGGCGCGGTAAACCGAAGACGGTGACCGATCTCGCCAGTCACGATTGTGTCTTGTTTCGCGGTTCGCATGGCAAGAGTGAATGGCTGCTCACGGGCCCTCAGGGCGAAGAGCGCATTGGTGTGCGCGGACCGCTGAACGCAGACGAGATGGCCTTCGTCCAGCAGGCCGTGACGGCCGGTGTGGGCATCGCGCTGTTGCCGGTGATCGGCGTGCGGCTGGCGGCGGCGCGGGGCGCGCAGCCCTTGCCGGTGCGCCTGCTGCCCGAGTACTCCGTAAGCGGCGCCAGCCTGCAGCTGGTCAGTCCGTCTTCGCGCTTCCAATCCGCGTCGGTCATCGCGTTTCGGGATTTCTTGGTTCGCGAGCTAACCACGCTCTGGAGTTCGGCTTGATTCTGGTCCGCGCGGCCGTGTGCTACACCCGGCGCCGTGCCCAGTTTCGCTTGTCAGAGTTGCGCCAAAGAGTTCGCCGTACCCGATGCCACTTTGGCCAAGTACCCGGGCTGGCAGCCCAAGCTTTGTTTGTCGTGCAAGAAGCAAGGCCCGCAATCCAGCACCAGTAAGAAGGCGCCCGCTGCGCGTGCGCGGAATCAGCGCTCGTCCGGCGGCTCGCGCGAAGAGAACCTGAGCGTGGCCGAGGTGCTGGCCAAGTACACGGGCGGCCCGGTCGACGGCGTGTTCACGGATGGCGCCGCGGAACCCAACCCGGGCGCGGGGGGGTGGGGCGCGGTGTACGTCGTGAACAACCAAGTGGTGGGCGAGCTCTGGGGCCACGAGCCCCA
>DATEPG010000405.1:0-5541 GCA_035273265.1 Polyangiaceae bacterium | reverse complement strand
TCGCAGTGGACGACGCGCTCGGGCAATTGCGGCGCGCGGGCACCGAAGCCCGCGACTTAGCGCGCATCGGCGGCGCACGTGGACGCCTGCTGGCCTCCGCGCTCGAGCAGACCGCCACTCGCCTGAGCGAATGCCGGCTGCGTGATCAGCGCGCTGATGCTTGGCTTGCGGCGCGCGCATTGCCGCTGCACTCGATCCCGGAGTTGGAGGGCGTGGCGCGCGCGCGCGTGCGCGGCTTGTCGAGCTGGGAAAATGGCGATCTAGCGCTACTCGAGGCCTTGCACAAAAAGCTTCGTGCCGCGTCTTCCGGCGGCGTCGTGATCGAGTTGCCGACGGTCCAGGACTTCCTCGGGGCCCCGTTGCAGATGGCAGTGGCACAGCTGGCCGCACGCCTCGAGCAGCGCTGGGCCGAGGAACTCGATCATCCCGAGCTGGAGTTCGTCGACCCGCGGCCAGGAGCCGGTCGCCCACAAGTGATTTCAGCCGCGCATGAAGCGAGCGAAGCGCGCGCCGTCGCGCGCACGGTGCTGGACGCGCTCGCTCGCGGCACCGCCCTCGATCGGATCGCGATTGTGCCGGTCGATGCCGCGGACGCCTTCCTCGAACCGCTGCGCGCCGAGCTGACCGCGGCCAAACTGCCCTTCAGCGAAGCCTGGAGTCGGCCGACCAGCGCCGCGCCCGAGGCTCACGCGGCGCTCGAACTGCTGCGGCTCGCGCAAGGCCCCCTGTTTCGCGATGCGCTGGTCGATGTCCTGCGCGTGCCGGATCTCGAGCTCAGAACGCTGCTCGGCGACGCCCACGGTGCGGCCTTCGTCGAGGTGATCGCGCGTCTGCCGGTGCGCGTCGATCGCACGGGCGGCGAGCTGCTCGCTGCCTTGGACACCGAACGCCGCCGCTGCGATCCCAAGCGCGAGCGGGAGCGCGAGGCCATCCGCGTGGCGCAGCTCGCGCTTTCGGGTCTGCTCGCTCGCTTCGAACGCCTGCGCGAACCCGGCACGCGGCGCGCGTTTCGAGATCGTTCGCGTGAGCTGTTTGCGGAGCTCGGCCTACTCACGGCTTCGCGGCGCGGTTTGACGCAGGCGATTCGCTACGCCGAAAAGGCCGACCACGCGCCGCTCGCGGCGCTTGGTCAAAACGCGCGCGCTGGCCGCGCCATCGATCTCGCGTTGGAGCGCGTAGTGAGCGCCGGCGAACTGCTGAGGCTAGCGGAAGAACGCCTGCCACTCTCGGAATTCTACGAAGAATTCGCGGTAGCGTTGGCCTCGATCGGACCGAGCCACGGCGCGGGGCGCGCAGGCACGCTACGCGTCGCGCGCGCGGCAGACGTGTGTGGCTTGGATTGGGATCTGTTGATCGTGTGTCGCGCCGCTTCCTCCACGCTCGATTGGCAGAGCGCCAGCTCCGACAGCGTGCTCGACGCCGATCTGGTCGATCAGTTGCCACCGGCACGCCGTCCACAGACGGCCGGAGAACGAGCCACGTTCACCCGCTTCGCCCTGGCCAGCGCCTTGTCTCGCGCGCAGCATTCGGTCGTGACCTGGGCCAAGCGCGATGCCCGCGGCGGAAGCGGAGCGAGCCGGCTGGTCATGAACCTGAACCCAGACGAGTGCCTGGTCGAGCCAGCATCCCCGCTCGATCCGAGCGCGCGACGCGTGCTTGCCATGCCCACGGCCAGCGCCGAAGTGCAGGCGCGCGCCAGCCGAGAGACGCGCCGACAAGCCTTCTATGCCGATCCGGATTCAGCGCTCGACGTCGGCAATGGGCTGGCCGGCCCGCTGGAGCACTGGATCGGCGGGGATGCCGATCGGCCCCTCGCGCTCACCCAGCTGGAACGCTACGCGCGTTGCGGCTTTCTGGGGTTTTCCGGCCTGGTCCTGCGCGCTGGCCAGGACGACTTGGTGGGTGACGGCCTGAGCGCGCGTGAACGCGGCACCTTGATTCACGAGGCGCTCGCGGTAGCACTCACGGGGACCCGCGAAAGCTTCGCCACCCGCGATCTGGCCGAGCTCGAGGGCGAAGCCCTCGCGCGCGCCGAAATTTTCCTGCGCGAGCAGGTCAGCAATAACCTACGCGGCGCAGCGCTGAACGCCGCGCTCGAGGACGTGGCCTCGCTGCTGCGCTGGTCGTTCGCCAACAGTGACGGCATCTGGTTCGCCGAAGCCGAGCGCGCGTTCGGCAGGGGGGAAACATGGTCTGCCCTGGCGGTCGGTCGCTATTTCGTCTCTGGGCGCATCGATCGCATCGACAGCAACAGCGACGGCAGCGCCGTACGCATCGTGGACTACAAAACCGGCACGGTGCGGCTCACCGGCGAGCACGGCGAACAACTGCTCCAGCCCTGGATTTACGCCCGTAAAGTGGCCGAAGAGTACCGAGCGGGCCGGGTCAGCTCCGGCTACCTGAGCTTGCAGCGGCGCAAGCCCGAATGGAAAGCAGCGCTCGAAGAGAGCGAGCCCAGCGCCGGCGCGATCGAGGACAAGCTGCTTCGAGCCGAGCAGCTGATCGCCTCGCTGCGCAGCGGGCGCGTCCCAGCACGGCCCGCGCTACCCGGATCGTGCACTCGCTGCGATGCGCGTGATATCTGCCGCAGGCCGCTCTCGGCGCCCCACGAGGCGAACGAATGAATTTGCCCGGCTTGGAACGAAACGCGGTGATTGCTGCCAGCGCCGGCACCGGTAAGACCCAGCTGTTGACCGGGATTTACCTGGGGTTCGCGCTGGGCCTGACCATCGACGGCAAGCAGGTTCCAACCGAGCGCATCGTCGCCACGACCTTTTCGCGGGCAGCGGCGGCCGAAATCCGCGAGCGTCTCGAGCTTCGCCTGAGGCTGCTCTCGAGTCCCGAAACGCTCGCCCAAGACTCCCTGGCGGCGCTTGCCGTCGAACGCGAGCTGTCGACTAGCGAACTCTGCGCGCGCGCGCAACGCGTGCTGGAAGAGCTGCCGCGAGCCACCATCGACACGCTGCACGGGCTAGCTACGAGCATTTTGCGGCGCCACGCGCTGGAGCTCGGCTTGTCGCCGAACTTCACCATCCTCGACGAAGAACGGGCATTTTCGGACGCCGAACGCAGCATCGACGACGTGCTCGACGAGGCGCTCAAAGGTCCGCTATCGACCGCAACGTCACGACTTTTGGATGCCTGCTATGGGCTCGACCGAGCGCGCAACGAGATCACGGTCCTATTGGGACGTCTGGACGAAGAAGGACTACCGGCGGACGCGCTGGCAACCGGCGATCATGTAGCCGACGCCAAACGTCAACTGGTCGCTCTGCGCGCGGTGTGCCAGGCCATCACGCGAGCCGAACCCTCGGCGCTCAGCGATCCGGCGCGATCCGCGCTGACCGCGCTCGACGCCGAGGATTTTCCGGCGCTCCGGGCCGCGTTGGTCGAATTGTCCGCCGTGCGCGCCAGCAAAAGCATCAAAAGCCTGCCGTTTTGGCCGGCATTAGAGCAGTTTCAGGAGAGCCTTTCGGGCTCCACCAAACGCGAGCGGTTGGAGTCGCTGGTCGAGCATGCCGAGCGGGCCGAAGAGCTGGACCGAGATGCCCGCGGCGCGAGCGAGCTATTGGCAACCATCCAACGCACCCTGATCGACCGGCGCCGTGCGGAGGGCGCGCTCGGCTTCGGGGACGTACTGCGTTTGGCACGCGACGGCTTGCGCGATCAACCGAACTTAGCCAAGAGCGCCAGCCAAAAAACGGAAGTGCTGCTGGTCGACGAATTTCAAGACACGAGTCGCGTCCAGCGCGATCTGTTGCTGCTCTTGCGCGAGCGACCAAGCTCGATCGAGCGCCGGAAACCAGGCCAGGTGCCGGCCGCGCAGGACATCCTCCCGCGCGGGCTGGTCGTGGTCGGCGATCGCAAGCAGTCGATTTACGCCTTTCGCGGCGCCGAGGTCTCGGTCTTCGCGCAGCTCGCGGCAGAATTGGCGGGAGCGCCGGCGGCAGAACAGCTGGAGCTGCAGGGCGTGATTCCGAGCTCGGCGCCGGTTGCCGAGTTCCACACCTTGACCGCCAACTATCGCTCCACGCGCGCCATCATCGGCGCGGTGAACACCATCGCCCGCGCGGATTTCAACGAGCGACCCGAGCGCGCCTTCGAGATCCGGTACACGCCGGCGGAAGCCTTGGTGCTACCCGCCAGCGCGGCAGAAGCGCCCTCGGGCACGGTAACCATCGTCGAAGACGACGGCTCGGCGCCCGAGGATCCGAACGCGCCCGCCTTGCTGCGCCAAGCGGAGGGCTCGCTGCGTAGCGCATTCGCGGCCGCTGGTCTGTGCGCGAAGGTCGCACGCAACGGCACGCCATTCGCGGAGATTGCGATTTTGGCGCGCCGCCGCGCCACCTTGCCGATGTTGGAGCTTGCGCTCGACCGGCTGAATATCCCGTTCGTGGTCGCGGGCCGCGCGCTGTACGCCACCCCCGAGGTGCGAGACCTATTCGCCGCCTTGCGACTGCAGATCGACCCGAGTGATCGCCACGCGCTCGCCGTGCTGGCACGCGGTCCACTGGGCGGGCTCAGTGATCGGGCTTTGGCCGAGCTGTGCACGCCGCGGCGCGGCCTCGATCCGGCGCGCGACTGGCGTGCCAGCCGACTCAGCGATCCGCTCGAGCACGATGCGCTGAACACGCTCCGCGAGCGCCTGCTCGAGATCGGCCAAGTCGCGCCGCGACTCTCGCCCCGCGACGCGCTCTCGCTGATCGCCGACCGCTTCCAACTGGAAGCGCTGTACTCCCTTCTGCCGCGTGGGCGCACTCGCTACGGCAACGTCGAACGCCTGCTGGAGATCGCCGCGCGCCAGGGCGGAAGCCTGCAAAGCTTCGTGCGCTGGTTGCAGCGACAAATCACCAACGAGGCCGACGAAGCAGAAGCCGCCGTGTTCGCAGACGAGGACGACGCGGTGCGGCTGTTGACCATCCACGGCAGCAAGGGGCTGGCCTTTCCGACTACCATCGTCATGGACACGGGCTCTTGGGAGCGCCCAAATTCTGCACCAATCGGACTTTTGCGCGGCGAGCACGAAACCTCACTCGTGATTCGCCACGTGACCGACGCGGGCAGCCTGACCACCCCGCTCTCTCGCCGAGCTACGGAAGACTCACTGGCTCGAGCGCGCGCGGAACGGCAGCGCCTCTCGTATGTCGCGCTGACCCGCGCACGCAGTCACCTGGCGATCGTCCTGCCCGCCGGCAAATTGCGTGCCGATTCGTTGGCGGCGTCGATCGTGGGCGCCGGCGCACAGCTAGACGCCATCGCAGGCGTCACTCGCCTCGCGGCGCACCAGCTCTTCGGCGAGTCGCCCTTCGATGCCACGCCCAGCGATACGCCGCCAGCGGCGCCACCCGCTCGGCCGCCTCGCCCGCGCGTCACGCTCGCCACGATCGGCGTTACGGCTCTGTCCGACTTTGCCATTTGCGCGCGACGCTTCGAGCTAGCCCATTTGTTCAGCATCGCTGAACCTCGCGCCGGAGCTCGGGTCGCGGCGCCCAGCGCTGAAGACCCGCGCGCGCTGGGCAGCGCTGCGCACCGGGTTCTGGA
>DATEPG010000404.1:0-2883 GCA_035273265.1 Polyangiaceae bacterium | reverse complement strand
CGTGCCTTCGTAGGGACGCTTGTAGCGACCCCTGCTCGCCCGCGGCGGTAGTGCCGCTGAATCTTGCCCGGCGCTGCGTTGCTCTGAAGAGTCGTCGAGCACGTACACTTCCCAGGCCATTTGAGCCAACCACGACGCGGTCATCTCGGCGCGAGCACCGAGCTCATCCGTGAGTACGATGCGTGCCCCGCGCACTGGAGCGAAGGAGTCGGTTTCCTGAACCAGCTGACCACCCGGTGCGCTACGAAAGTTCGCTCGGTGTCCGGCGAGGTACTCCTCGGGTGTGCGCACGTCGAATTGGTACAAGGTACGCGTGGAGTCCTCGCTCAAGCGAGCGAGCTCGGCGCGTCCGATGTGCCGCACACCCGAGCGATAGGCGACCTCGCGAGCCTTGCGTCGAGCGTCCGACACGGCCTTCGTGGACGGCTCCGGCGCGCGACGTGATTGCCCCGATTGGAGGCTCTGTCCCGCCAATTTCCAGCCGATTGTGCCGTTCCGCAGAGCGACGATCCGATTCGGGAGTCCGGCATTGATCAGCGACTGCGCGCCGATGATGCTGCGAGTGCGTCCCGCGCAATTGACGATCACGGTCGTGTGTGGCTTCGGCGCGACACCAGGCACCCTCAGCACCAGCTCCGCCCCGGGGATGCTCGTGCCCGTCGGAATGCTCATCGTTTGATACTCTTCGAAACGCCGCGCATCGACGATCGCAATGTCCGAGCCTTGCTCGAGCAGTGCTGCGACCTCTTCAGCGGAGAGCGAAGGGGTGTGGCGCCGAGCCTCGACCAGCTCGCCAAAGGCCTTGCTGTAGGAGTTGACGTCTGCGAACAGCTCGAACCCCGCGGCTCTCCAGGCGTCCAATCCGCCGCGGACGAGCGCTACACGAGTGTAGCCTAGCTGCTCGAGCTTTTCCCGGCCCCGTTCGGCATCGTGCTCGTCACCGTACAAGGCGATTGGTGTGTCCTTTCGCGGGATGCGCACGGGTGCCTCGAACTCAATGCGATCGATTGGCAACTGGGCGGCGAACAGCGGGTGACCGAGCGCGAACGATGCCTCCTCGCGTAGGTCGATCAGCGCGAGCTCCTGCCGCAGCAGCAGCGCGGCTCGGACTTCATGGACGGAGATCAGCGCGCTCATGGCGACGGCGATTCGTTCCAGAGATTGGGCAGGTTCCGGTTGGCATAGCCAGACACGAAGCGCTTGGGTGTTCCGAGCGCGTCATAGGTGGCGCGCTCGACCGCACCGATGTTGCCGCCGTAGACGTGGATGCTGATCGAGACGCGGTCGCGCTCGGCATTGGCGACTCGGTGCACATCGCCGATCCGCGGGGACAGCGCAGCGACGGTTCCCGCGGCCAACCGCCGCGGGGGGCCGGCAGATACGAGATGGCCGGCGCGGTCGCGCGTGAACGCTTCATCGTGTTCCGAGCCGCGCAGGACGCCTACCAAGCCCCACACCCTGTGATCGTGCACGGGCGTGGCCTGTCCGGGGCCCCACACGAAGCTGACCACTGAAAAGCGCTCGCGCCCGTCGCAGTGCAGCAGGTACTGCTGGTAGCGGCTAGGATCAGGCTTGGCATACTCGGCGGGCAGCCAGTCGTCGTGGGCGACCAAGTCCGACAGCAACGCCGTACCCCGGTTCAGTATGGTTGGCTCGTCGTTCGTCGATTCGACGAGCTCGGCGAAGCCCACCACCAGCACGCGCAAGCGCGCCAAGTTGTTGGCCGAAAGGAACGGCACCGCGACGGTCATGCGGGTCCCGTCAGGTGGTAGCGGCGATGCGCGGACGCTCGCGCTTCGCGACTGCTTCACGTAGCAGCGGCAGCAAGTTGCGGCCGTAGTCGATGGCATCTTCGAGTGGATCGAAGCCGCGGAACAGGAACTTGTTGATCCCCAAATCGTAGTACTCGAGGAGCGCATCGACGACCTGCTCCGGGGTACCGACCAGCGAGGTCGAGTTGCCCTGGGCACCGGTTAGCTTGGCGATCTCGGTCCACAGCCGCTTGTCGCGAATGGGACCGCCGTTGGCCGTTTGCTGCAGTCGCTGCGAACCGGTCGACTCGTTCTTGGCCGCGCGAAATAGGCTCACCGTGCCCTGTTCTTTGAGCGCCTTGGCCTCCAGCAGAATGCGCTGGGCACGGTTCCACGCCTCCTCCTCCGTGCGCCCGAGAATTGGACGGAGCGATAGGCTGAAACCGATTCGATCCTGGCGACCATGGGCAGCGGCAGAGGCTCGCACCTTGGCCAGAGTCTCGCCGACCCCAGCCAGAGTCTCGCCGAACAGCGCGTAGACGTCGGCGTGTTTGCCGGCGACGCGAATTGCCTCGTCCGAGGCCCCGCCGAAAAACACCGGTAAGTGCGGCTGCTGCGCAGGTTTCACCGCTGCAAAGCTGTCTTTGACAGTGTAGTAGGGCCCCCGATGATCGAACGGAACCGTGCTGGTCCAGGTTCGCTTCAGGACGTCGAGGTAGTCGTCGGTGCGGGCGTAGCGTTGCTCCTTGGTCAGAAAGTCTCCGTCTCGGGCTTGCTCGTCGTCCGAGCCGCCGGTGATGATGTGCACCGCCAATCGGCCGTCGCTCAGCTGGTCGAGGGTCGCCAGTTGGCGGGCGGCCAAAGTGGGCGCGACGAAGCCGGGTCGGTGTGCCAGCAAGAACTTCAAGCGGGTGGTCTTGGCCGCTGCATAGGCAGCCACCTGGAAGCCGTCCGGCGCCGAGCTGTGGTAGCCGATCAGGACTCGGTCGAAGTTGCCGTTTTCGTGGGCAAGAGCGATGGCGCCCAGGTAGCTCTTGTCGATCCCTGGTCCGCTGGGCGCATGCGTCTCCGAGGCGTATTGGGTGGAGATCAGGCCGAGCACTTCGAGGTCGTTGTGTATTCGAGTCATTGC
>DATEPG010000403.1:0-26872 GCA_035273265.1 Polyangiaceae bacterium | reverse complement strand
GCGCGTTCTGCTCACTCTGTTCTTCGCGGTTCCGTTGCTAGGCCTGATGGTTCCGCTCTGGCGACTCGGTGAGATTCCGACCGCGGCGCTGCGGACGTTCGCGGGCGTGGCCGGGCCGCTGTACCTCGGCGGACTACTCACGGCACTGGCGTTGCTGCGTCGCGACGCCGGCTCAGTGGGGCCGAACTACGTCTTCATGTGCCTGACGTTTGCCTGGCTAGCGGATACCGGGGGTTACTTCTTCGGTCGCTTCCTGGGCAAGCGAAAGCTGTACGAGGCGGTCAGTCCCAAGAAGACTCGCGCCGGTTTCGTGGGCGCACTCCTGGGCGCCGAGGTCGGCGGGTTGCTCGGCTATTTCTTCTACCTGCGTAGCATTCCGCTCGAGCACGTCGTGCCGCTCGCGCTGCTTGCCGGTGCGCTCGGTCAATGCGGAGACCTCGTGGAATCTCTTTTGAAGCGCTCGACCGGTATCAAGGACTCCGGCTCGATCGTACCCGGTCACGGCGGCATGCTCGACCGGATCGACGCTTTGATCATCGTCGCGCCGGTCGTGTACCTGTACACGCTGTGGGTCGGGGTAGGGCGCTGAGCCTGCAAACACTCGCGCTTTAGCCAGAAACGCGGAAACATTCCTTACCTTTTTGCCGACTGCCACCGTTACTGGAACAATAACCCGCATGCAGTCGGTCGCCCCCAATTCCTCTTCCTCCCCTCAGCCGCACAAATACGAGTTCTTCAAGGTCATCCAAGGCTACTTGGATGACGCAGGCAGGCTGATTCAGATCCCGGAGTACATCCGCAGCATCTTGAGCCAGCCGAAGAACGAGATCATCGTTCACTTCCCGGTGCGCATGGATAGCGGCGAGTACCGCGTATTCAAAGGCTACCGGATCCAGCACTCGAACATTCTCGGCCCGTACAAGGGTGGCATGCGCTACCACGAGAACGCTTCACTCGATGACTTCAAAGCGCTCGGCGCGATGATGACCTGGAAGTGCTCGCTGATGAATTTGCCCTTCGGCGGCGGCAAGGGCGGCATCAAGTTCAACCCGCACGGCGTGTCGCGTCCCGAGCTCGGCCGGATCACGCGGCGCTTCTTTCACGCGCTGGGCTCGAACATCGGTCCCGACTACGACATCCCCGCGCCCGACGTGGGCACGAATGCTCAGACCATGGCCTGGGCGCTCGACACGTACATGAACTCCGTCGGCATGGTCTCCAAGCAAAGCGTGATGGGCGTGGTAACCGGGAAGCCGGTCGCCAGCGGTGGCACCTATGGCCGCGAGAAGGCGACTGGCCAAGGCTTGGTCCATTGCATCTTGGATTGGGCCGATCGCGCGCGCTTCGACATCAAGGGCAAGAAGCTGATCGTGCAGGGCTTCGGCAACGTTGGCTCCAACGCGGCGGTCCTGCTCAGTCAGCTGGGCGTGTCGCTGGTCGCCGTCGGAGATCACACCGGCTACCTGTACAATCCGGAAGGCTTCAACGCCTACCGCCTCAAGCAATATGTCGAGCAAAATGGCTCGATCGCCGGCTACGCCAACGGCACCAAGATCGAACGCGAGCAGTTCTTCGGCACTCAGGCCGACATCTTCGTGCCGGCCGCGCTGGAGAATCAAATCGGTGTCGCGGAGGCTGAAGCGCTGCAAGTCTCGCTGATCGCGGAAGGCGCCAATGGCCCTTGCTCGCCCGAAGGCGAAGAAATTTTGAAGCGCCGCGGGATCGAGATCTTGCCGGACGTGCTGTGCAACGCCGGCGGTGTGACCGTCAGCTACTACGAGTGGGTCCAAAATCGCCGCAGCGAGCAATGGACTTTGCAAGAAGTCGATCAGCGCCTCGAAATCGCCATGCACGACGCCTATGACCGCATGGCTCGCTTCGCCAAGTTGAACAACTGCGACTACCGTCGCGCCTGCTACGCGGTCGCGCTCCAGCGCATCACCCAGGTTTACACCGAGCGCGAGATCTTTCCCTGAGCTGGCAGGCCGTGCCCTGCTCAGAATTGTCCTGAGTATCCGAGCCCGATGCCGTGTCGCAGCAGCAAGAGCTGAGGCAACTCCAGCCTGAGCAGTTGCTTGCGTGGCGGCACCGGGGCCGAGCCTTTCGTGTCGTAGGCGATGAGCAAACCGTCAATCGCGGAAACCACTAGGCCGCCAATGCCTGCGCCGGCGACTCCCCACTTGTTGGACGAAGCAACGCCGGTAGCATCCTCGGATACGCGAACATCTGACTGGGCGCCAATGGCGGCGCCCAAGAAGGGCCCCAGAATGCGCAGGCCCAGGCTGCCGAGTGCGAAGTCCCAATGTCCGTTGGCTAAATGCAGAGTGGGCGCGGCGAGAGCAAAGGTCAGCCCACTGAGTCCAAAAAGTGTCGTGTTGTGGTCGTCTGCGACCGCAGCCAGAAAGAAAGCGCCAGCCGCTCCGTCAGCTGCGAAGGTCTGCCAGCCGTACCAGCGCCGCGCGACGTTCGCTCGCGGTAGCGCGGAATCACTCGCAGTGTTTTCCGCGGGGGGCGTCGCCGAGCACACTCTCGGCGCCAGAGCGGTCAACGCCGCACAGGAAACCGCGACCCCGATGATCGACATTCGTTCCACGAGCGCGACTATAGCGCGCGTCGTGATCGACTGGGAAGCACTGCCCCTGCTACCCGTCCCCCTGTCCCACTGAGGGCTACGGATGCCCTCAGAATCGAATCTCACGCTCGAAAGTAGCTCAAAGTCGCTAGAAATCAGCTCAGGCAGCCGTCTTGATGATGGCTTTGAGACGTTGGATCGCGCGCGAATGAAGCTGCGAGATGCGCGGTTCGCTGACGCCGAGTTCGACGCCCAGGTCCTTGAACTTCACACCGCGGAAGTAGTGCTGCGAGACGATGTGACGCTCGCGCTCCGGCAATTGCTCGACGGCCTTGGCCAGGGTCTCTTGGGCGAACTTCGCAGCCACGGCGGCTTCGCTGCTGGAAGCGTCGGCGAGGCAACGGTTTTGCTCCCACTCACTCACGTCGTCGAAGCGAACCACTGCGGGCGGGGGAACATACGCCTCGGTGCCACTGGCAGCTTCGGCAGCGGCGCGAGCGCGGCGCGGCAGCCAATCTTGGGCGCGCAACTCGTCGAGGATGGCGCCGCGGATGCGCACACGCACGTACCACTCGAAGCTCTCGGTCGGGCCGTCAGGGTGACGACGGATGGCGTCCCACAGACCGCTCATGCCGGCCGCGATCAGATCCTCACGCAGCACATTGCGCGGCAACTTGCGTTGGAAGCCGCCGGCGATCTTGCGGACGAGGGGCTCGTATTGAAGAAGGAGCTGGGCGCTGAGCTGCGGGTCGAGGCCACGCGCTTTCTTGACCCGAGGGCCACGAGCGACGACGGTCGCCGGCGTGCTGGCGGCCGGGCGGTGGGCGGTGCGGGCAGCCAACGGCGCGTGGCGGCGCGCGGGGCGGGGGGCCAAGGACGGGCGGACCAAGGCCGTGATCAGGGCAGGCGGGACCACCGAGGCGCGTGGCGGCAGCGAGGCCCGGCGGGGCGCCACCGAGGCGCGGGGCTGTTGCTCTGGCTTGGCCTTAACGATACGAGCACTCTTCGGTTTCGACGACGGGGCTCGGTTTTCGGTAGTTGCAGGCATTGGTGGCTCTCCCTTAGGTTGTGTGAGGCCTCTTTGCAGTGCCCGTGCCAGATCGAAATTAAGTGATATTTGGCCAAAACACCGATGTGGGCGAAATTAAGGGGGGGTCAACTCTGACCCCGGAACGCCGCCCTTCACCGGGAAGCCAGCTTTCGGGCCAAGCTTTTGACGCTGGTTTCGCTCCCATTTGAGACAACTGGCGCGCCAGGTCATTTCTTACCCGGCCCCGGGTCATTTGAGAATTCCTGTTATAGATCAAATGGTTAGGCAAGTTTTGGCGCCTAGCTAGCTGAACGGGCGCGGGGTAGGTGAGTGTCTCCGTCGTCTCGCTTTTTGTTGCCCATCGTGATCGCGCGGTTTCGGACAGTCCCCGGTTTTTTGGCTATCCGACTCCGCGAGTGCCAGAGTTTTACGGCACGCATTTTTGTGAGTCGGTTTTCCGAGAGGCATCATGGGCGAAGGACGAAACTTGGTCGGCGTCGACATCGGCACCGCGTCGATCAAGGTCTGCCAGGTAAAAGAGACCCGAAAAGGCTTGGGGCTCGTACGCCTGGGTTACGCCCCGCTGGGGCCTCAGGTGATTGTGGACGGGCAGGTGATGGACTCCGGAGCCGTGGTCGAAGCCCTGCAGAAGGTCTTTCACGACGCCAAAATCCGCCAAAAGGAGTGCGCGTTGAGCGTCTCCGGGCAGAGCGTGATCATCCGAAAGATCACCGTGCCGATGATGACGGAGGCGGAACTGGAGGAGCAGATCCAGTGGGAGGCCGAGCAGCACATCCCGTTCGACATCAAGGACGTGCACGTCGACTACCAGGTGCTGCGCCGCCGCGCCGAGGCAAGTCAGATGGATTTGTTGCTGGTGGCTGCCAAGCGCGACCAGATCGAGGAGTATGCGCAGCTTGCCCGGAACGCCAAGTTGAAGCCGATGGTCTGCGACATCGATGCCTTCACGGTCCAGAACCTGTTCGAATATTCTCGGACTTTGCCGCAAAATCAGACGATTGCGCTGATCAATATCGGGGCCAGCCTGTCCTCGCTCAATATCGTCGCCAATGGCGTGAGCGCGTTTACGCGCGAGATTGCCAACGGCGGCAACGGGATCACGGAGGAGATCCAAAAGCAGCTCAGCGTGCCGCACGACCAGGCTGAAGCCTACAAATGCGGCGGTTCCGCCTCGGCGGAGGACCCGGGGCGGGCCGGCATGGTCCCGCAGCAGGTGGTGCAGGTGATCGAAGCGGTCAGCGACACGATCGCGGCAGAAATCCAGCGAAGCTTGGATTTTTTCATGGCAACCAGCGGTGAGGGTGAGATCGCTCGAATCTACGTGACGGGCGGCTCGGCCAATTTGGCGGCTTTGGCGCGCGCCATCGAACGCCGGGCCCGCGTTTCTGTCGAGACCTGGTCGCCCGTCGAAAAGCTGACCATCGAAGCCAAAGAAGTGGATCCCTTGCTGCTCCAAGCGCGTGCGGCGCAGCTCTCGGTTGCGCTCGGCCTCTCGCTCCGTAAAGAGAAAGAGGCGCGCGCGTGATTCGCATCAATTTGATGGCGAAGCGGCGCGCGGAGCGCGCCGAGGCGCCGCAGGTGTGGCTGGCCGTGGTGATGGTGGCGATGCTGGCCGAGGTGGCAGCGCTGTTCGTGTTCCACAGCATCAAGGACGAAGAATTGAAAGATCAGCGGCTGAAGAACGCCGCGCTCACCTCACAGATCGACCAATCGAAGAGCACCGTCGCCAACCATGAGGACGTCCGTCAGAAGCTCAGCCAGCTGCGCGCACGCGAAGAAGCCATCGGCAAGCTGCAAACCGCCCGCACAGGCCCCACGGCCATTCTGCTCGAGTTGGCGCGCTTGCTCACGGCTGGCCGAGGCCCGAGCGTGGATCCGGACCGCTTGAGCCAACTGCGCCGAGACAATCCGCTGGCGGTGTTCAACCCGGCTTGGGATTCTCGCCGCCTGTGGCTGGTCAAGTTCGTGGAGCAGAACCGCAAGCTTCACCTCGAAGGTTTTGCCCAAGACGGCGAAGACGTGAGTGAATTGGCGCGCCGCATGAATCTCTCGAGCTACTTCGCCAACGTGCAGCTGCTACCTGCCGTTCGCCAAGTCGACAACACGACTCACCAGGAAGTCGTGAGCTTTGCGCTGGAAGCGAAAGTAAATTACTGATGGCCCGCCAACCTTCGGTCTTGAACAAGCTGCCGCTGGTCGCCCGCATCGGCGTCGGCGCAGGCTTGCTGCTCTTGGTGGGCGTCGCGTATTTCGTGGTCTTCTACGGCGACATCGAGAGCTCGATCAAAGCCGCCCAAAACCAAGAGCAGCAGCTCCGAGGCGACCTAGCCGAGGCTCGCAAGAACGAGTTCGCCTATCAAAAGGACTTGGCTGAGCTCACCGACCGTCAACACCGCCAACGTGAGTTGAACAAGGTCTTGCCGGTAGAAACCGAGTACCCGTCTTTCTTGAGCTCGGTGCAGTCGGTCGCCAACGTATCGGGGATCGGGCTCACTTCCTGGACGCCGCAACCCGAGGTGAGCGAGCAATTCTACGCGCGCGTGCCGATGAAAGTGACGCTCGTCGGTCGTTACCACCAGGTGGCTAAGTTCTTTTACGGGGTGGGGCAGCTCGATCGCATCATCAACATGGAAAACATTTCGCTCACCGAGCCAAAAGTTCAAGGTGACGACGTGGTGGTGAAGACCGAGGCGCTGGCCACGGCCTTCCGCAGTGTCGAAGATGCCAAGGGCAATTCGGCCGACAAGCGCGGCGCCGCTATGGGAGCCCCGAAATGAACCAGGCGCTCCGGCTGCCAGTGTTCGTCGTGCTTTCCGCGGCGTGGTTTGCTTGCAGCGATCCGCCAGTCGTCACCTCCAGTCCCACCGCCAGCGGACCTGCCGATTCCGCGAGTGCGCCCCGAGTACCCGCGACGGCTGCTGCATCCGCCAGCGCTGCGCCCAGCTCTCCGCCCAAGGTCGAAGTTCAAGAGACCGAGTTCAGCGAGAGCGAGCGTTCGCGCGATCCATTCCGCTCGTATGCAAAGAGCTTCTCACAGGAGACCAAGGCCCGGGTTCATTCTCAACGCGAGGTGATTCTCAGCCAATACGCCCTCGACGAGCTGAAGCTGATCGGCATCGTCACGCGCGCTGAGCCTGCCAAAGCCATGCTCGTCGACCCGACCGGCAAAGGCTTCGTCATCCAACGCGGTCAATTCGTGGGCCGTGCCGACGTGGTTCAGGCCCCTGGTGCCTCCGGCACCGTGTACGAAATCAACTGGCGCGTCGACCGCATCCGTCCCAGTGACGTCGTGCTCATTCGCGAAGACCCGTCCAACCCCGATGTCCCTAGCGCAACCCGCGTCATTCCACTTCGTCCCGAAGACGAGCTGACCGGAAGCGGTGAAGGCAAGAAGTAGCGCGGTTCTTGGGGCACTGATCAACATGGCGGGTTTCGCGCGCAGTGTTTCGCAAAGGCGATTTCTCGAGCGCGCCCAGCACCGGGACGCTCGCTTCGATGCGGGGAGTATCCGGCCGCCGAGGTTGCTGCTGCGCGGCGTGAGTCTCGCAGCGGCACTTTCGTTTCTCTTCTGGTCCGCCCCTAACTGGGCCCAGGCAGCGCCCCCCGCCGGCTTGTCCTGGATTCGCCTCGCCGGCGCGGAAGCTTGCCCGGGTCCCGCTGAGCTCGCGCGGCGCGTCGACGCTCTTTTGAAGCGGAGCACATTCGTGGGACCGGGCTCGGCGACGCGCTTCTACCAGGTGTCGGTTCAGCCGAATGTAGACGGTCCCGGCTGGCAGACGCAGATCGTCGTCAGCAATGAGGCCAACGAAGTGCTCGGGACGCGCGATCTCTCCGTCTCGCAGGAGGCCTGCACCGCCGCCGTCGACGCCACCGCCTTGGCATTGGCGTTGATGATCGAGCCCAACTCGAACGCCGCATCGGCCGCCTTCCCATTGCTCGCCCCCGCTCAGCCAACGAGCGCGCGTTCGTCGCCCACCTCGAGCGAGCCCGTCGTTCAAAACGTGGCGCGGGAGTTGGAGCTCAGCTCGCGGCCGCCCCCAGCCGCACTGCCAACTACGCACGGATGGCGGACTCGCTTGGGGCTCGGAGTGTTGGCTGGGGCTTTCGCACTGCCCGAGCCGAGTCTAGGCGGGCTCGGGGGCGTGCGTCTGTCGCCCGCGCGCAGCTCGCTGGGCATCGATCTCAGCGTCGGCTATGTCGGGTTGCAGCGCACTGAGCTGAGCGCCCGATCGGGGGCCGAGTTCAGCGCCGTGCTCGGCGGCATCGGTGTCTGGGGCGCCCTCTGGTCCTCGGGCCGCTTCCAGATCTCGCTGGCCGCCGGAGGGCAAGCCTGGCGCATCACGGCTTGTGGCTTCGGTTTCACGTCGAGCAGTAGCTGCCAGCCCTCCGTCCTCGTCAACGTGGCAACGGACGCCGAATTGGTCTGGGGGATCGACGAGCATTGGGGCCTGTTCGTGCGTCCTGGCGTGGGCGTACCCTTCGTTCGCGACACATTTCAGGTAACTGCATCGGACGGGTCCCCGCGCGACGTTTTTCCCCCCGCCAGCGTGGTCGGCTGGCTGTCGCTGGGCTTCGTCGTCAGTCCGTGAGCCATATTTCGAGCATGCTCATAAACGGGCTGGCCAGCGGCCAATCACCTGATTTGAACCCCGTCGAGGAGCATCGTTGAGCGCGCCGAGCCGGGCGCAGCCGGCCGCCGCCTTGGACTTTCAGCATGTCTTTTCCGAGCATTGCAAATTCGTGTGGCGCGTACTCGCTCGTCTGGGCGTCCACCAGTCCGATTTGCCGGACGTGTGTCAGGAGGTCTTCCTGGTCGTCCATCGGCAACTCGGGAACTTCGACCCGACTCGTGCAGCCCTGAGCAGCTGGATGTACGGAATCTGCCTGCGTTCAGCATCCGACTATCGGCGACGACGTGTGCGCCGCAAGGAGACTTCGGCTGAAGCCGCGCCGGTCGTCGCGCGTGCCGAGCATCAATTCGAAGATCTGGCACAACGACGTGCTTGGCACCGCCTGGAGGCAGTGCTGGATGCGATGGACGCTGGCAAACGAGCAGCGTTCGTGCTGTACGAACTCGAGAATCTCCCAATGAGCCAGGTTGCGGCCATCCTGAGTTGCCCGCTTCAAACCGCCTACGCTCGGTTACATGCGGCGCGGCGGCTCGTGTTCCAGGCGTTCGAAGAAAAGAGCGAGTCATGACAGAACCGCGCCGGCTCAAAGAGCTCTCGACCGCGCTGCCGTTCGAGCTCAGCCAAGCGCTGGACGACGCGCCAGCGGATCCGAGCGAGCTCGAGCAGCAAATGCTGCTGCAAAGTCTCGGCTCAACGCTGGGCATTGCGCTCTCTCTGCCGTCGGTTGCAGCGAGTCCTCTGAGCGCAGCGTCCGCGGCCAACGTGAGTGCGGGCTTCGGCGCTCAGGTCTCGACTGCGGTCAGCCTAGCGACGAAGCCCGGCGTCGCGTTCTTGATTTGGTTCGGCGGTGGGCTGACGCTGGGCACGGTTTTGTCCGCTGCGGCGCTGCTTTCTAGTCAACTGCCGAGTCCGCGACCGGAAGCCAGCAATCGGACCGCGACGAGCGGGTTGGCAACGCGCAGTCGACCCGCGATGGTGATTGCGCCGACTGCAAAGGCCTCCGCGGCGCTGCCCGAATCCGACTTGGACGCTGGCGTTCGTGCCTCGCCGCCCTCGACGGAAACTGCAATGCGCTCGTCGACGCGGGATAAATCTCGTGAACAGCCGGCGGCGGAAGCTGATAGCGAATTTTCGTTGCTGAGGAACGCTCAACAAAGTCTAAATATGGATCCGCAGCGAGCGCTCGAGCTGTGCGCAGCGCATGCGAGGCGATTCCCTTCGGGGGTGATGGTTCAGGAACGCGAAATGATCGGCATCGAGGCGTTGCTTCGACTCGGGCGCATTCAGCAAGCCGATGCTCGAGCCTCGACATTTCTAAGACTGTTCCCCGGGTCGGCGCACGCGGCGCGCTTGAAGAATTTGCTTCAGCGGAGCAAGTTTTGAATGCCGAGTTCATAATCGGCCAAGCCGGCGAGCAATCACTCTGCAAGGGAGTGGCAAGATGAAAAAAAATAGTGACCGTTTGTCCGAATCTGCGAGCATTCTGCTCGCGCTCGCAATGCTGCTGGGCTGTGGGGGAAATTTGAGCCTGGGAACCGACGCGAGCAACGGAGGCGCTGGCGCGCAGACTCAGGTCGATGTTGGGGGCGGGGGCAACACGGGGGGAGTCGGCGGCTACTTACCCCAAAACGCAGGCGGCGGCGGAGCTGGCTACGCTGGGTCGATCAACCCCGCTCCAGGCGTCGACTGCGTGTGCGACAGCGTCGGGGATTCGGTGTGCTCCGGCTCGTTGTTCGCGCTCTGTTCGCAAATCCCCGGCTGCAAACCCAACCTCGCGGATATCGAGTTCAGCGACATCTGCGGCAATGATCCCACGCATGCGCAGTACTCAGACGGTGAACGAACGGTTATCGGCTACCGCCTTGGCGCCAACAACGATTACCAGATGGCCTTCGACACCGCGTCGGGCGACTTGCTGGGTGGCTCGCTGAGCGGCACGGTTGGTCTGGCATGCAACTTGGGCGGCAAGACCGAGTTCGCAGTGGGGGTGCGGGTCAAAGCCGCTGAACCCATTTGCAAGCTGTGCTCCCCTGATACGTCGGGCGCAGCTGGCAATCAGGCCGGCAGCGGCGGGATCTCGGATTGTCCGCCCGGTACGCCATAGAGCGCGACCCGCGGCGGCAGGACTTACTGAAGCGAACCAGGCCCCACGCGTTATTTGTTCCACTCGGTCACAAGCGGATACGCTTCGAGTCGAACCGTTGTGAATGCCTTACATCGCAATAAGCCGGTCAGATTGGCCTCCGGAGTGACACCATGAGGCGATCCTCGTCCCGAACCCTGGCAGCCACATCGCTGCTCGCCTTGCTCAGCGCGTTGGCCGTCCCGAATCGGGCGCACGCCGAGGAGCGGGCAAACCATGCCACTTCCGTGCGCATGGTCAAAGACGCGGAGCGCGACGTCGTGCGCGTCGTGGTCGGTTTTAGCGATGTCCCCGCGTTCACGGCCCGGCTCGATCGCAACGGATTGCGGCTCGTCGTGGATGTGCCGAACTCGGATCTGAAAGGTGCACCGCCCGCGCTGACCGACCGCCAAGGCGTGGTCGGCGGTGTGATGACCCAGGCCTTTCAGGCCGATGGCAAGTCGACCACACGGGTCTTGATCACGCTGCTCGAGCAAGCCAAGTACTCGGTCACGGTGGACGGCACCGAGCTTTTGATCGCGCTGTCCAAGGACGCGGCCAACCTGCCCACGACGCGGCGAGCGACGCAAACCCTAGCCGCGCCGAACGCCACGGCGCTGATCAAAGCCGTTCGCTTCGAACACACCGATCTCGAAGACCGCGTGCTGATCGACTGCAGCGATGTTCCCGAGTTTCGTCAGACGACGAGTGCACCTGGCAAGAGCACGCTCACGCTAGCCGCTGCCGAACTCGGCAAAGATCTCTCCCGCACGCTGGACGTATCGGCGTTCGGTGGGGTGCTGAGCGCGGTCTCCAGCTTCGTGGCCGAGAAGGACGCAAAGTCGGTGGTGATTCAGAGCGAGGGCGATAAGACGGCCGTCGCTCGCGTCTCGCGTCGTGGCAATACCTTGATTTGGTCGTTCGCCAAGCCCGGCGCCTTGCCGTCGTCGATGACCGGGGTCGGCTTGGACGGTGGAATCGCCCGCCGCGCGCGGACGGTTCACGTGGACAATCAGGCCGAAGACAGCGTTCCGTTGGTGCGCGACGGGTCCGAATCGGATGGCCTGCTGGCCAAGAGTGATGGCGACCGCGAGATCGCTTCCGAACCCGCGGAGGCTTCCGCCTTCGCGCCCAACTTACTGGGCCAGAACAAGCGGGCGTTCACGGGACGACGCATCGATCTCGATCTGAAAGACGCGGACGTGCACAACGTGCTGCGCTTATTGGCCGACGTCGGACAGGTGAACATCGTCACCGCCGACAACGTGTCTGGCACGATCACGATCCGAATGCGCAACGTGCCATGGGATCAAGCTCTCGACGTCGTGCTTCAGGCCAAGGGCCTGGGCGTGGTGCAACGCGCGAACATGCTGCGCGTCGCGCCGCTCGTCGATCTCGAAAAAGAGCGCGAACTGCAGATTGCTCGTCGGCAGCAAGAAGTGAAGCTCGCGCCGCTCGAGACGCGTTTGATTCCAGTCAGCTACGCGCAAGCCTCCGAGATCCAAGACCGGGCCAAACCGTTGCTCTCGGAGCGTGGCTCGATCGCCGTCGACGACCGCACGAACGTGATGATCGTGCGCGATTTGGCGGGCAATCTGAACCAGATCGAGGAGCTGACTCGCTCGCTCGACACGCAGACGCCACAGGTGCTGGTCGAAGCGCGCATCGTGGAAGCCACCAGCCGCTACATCCGCGACGTCGGCATTCAATGGGGCGGCGACACGACGTTCTCATCGGCGACCGGTAACCCGACGGGGCTGGCTTTCCCGAGTTCCGTCGGCGTGGTCGGCGGCGCGAGTGACGGCAATACGCCGACCGCGGGTCTCAGCCCGTTCACGCGAACCGTGGCCAACCCCAATTTTGCGGTCAACCTGCCCGCTGCCGTCGGTACCGGCGCTGGTGGCGCGCTCGGTCTGACCTTGGGTTCGATCGACAACACGGTCAACTTGGCCGTGCGCCTGTCGGCGGCTGAGTCGAGCGGCATGCTCCGTATCTTGAGCAGCCCGCGGATCTTGACCTTGGATAACCGCGAAGCGCGCATCTCGCAAGGCACGTTGATTCCGTTCTCGCAGGTCAGTGCTCAAGGCGTGCAGACCACCTTTCAGGAAGCCAAGCTGCAGCTCCTAGTCAAGCCGCACGTGACGGCTGATGGCAGCGTCAGCATGCACGTCAAGATCAACCGCGACGAGCCGGACTACAATCAGACTTCAGCGCGCGGCGATCCAACCATCCTGAAGCGCGAAGCCGAGACGGATCTGTTGGTGATGGACGGTCACACCGCGGTCATCGGCGGTATCTTCACCCGGAACACTGGGCGAAATCTGGACCAGGTGCCGTTCTTCGGAGACATTCCGCTGCTCGGGATCCTGTTCCAGCGCCGCCGCGCGAGCGATACGCGAGGCGAGTTGGTGATCTTCTTGACTCCCAGGATCGTGAATCGCGCCGAGGCTCTCGGTCGCTGAGGGGGGGACAGGGACGGCGGGGCGCGGCGCGACGCTTCGCGCGCGTTGCTTGGAGATCGCAGGCGCCTGTTCGGTCAGTTCTCGTAGGTCTGCGGCTTATTGGCGGATCGTGATCTGATCCTGCCAAAGTCGGCGGACCTCGACGTATTTCCGTGCATGCGGCTGAACGGCTTGGCGCGCGCTCCGGCGCGAGGGAGAGCGCGGCGCTGCGTGCGCGGGAGGAGGGAGGGAAGCGCGGTGCCATGCTCGCGGGAGGGGCGCGCGTTGACAATCCTGGCCCCCGTCGAACATGCTCGCGGCTGCGGCGGCGCGGTTCGACGAACCTGGCCTCGCGAGGGTCATGGTTGCCAAGCTCACGCGCTCTCTGCTGATCGGCCTTGGGCTGGGCGCAGGGCTCGGTACGGCCCGCGAAGCGCGAGCTCTTCAGACCGAGATCGACGCCACGCTCGACGCCCAGTTCTACTCGCTGGCGAGCCCCTACGGCAGTCCGCTCGTGCAACGGCGGCGCTACACGCAGACGCTGGCGCTCAACCTGTACGACATCCAGGCGGATCGCCGGCCGCTCGGTCCCACGCTCTCGTTCAAATCGCGATTGCGTCTCGATTCCGATTTTGGGCAGCGCCCCGAGGAGCGGAACCCCGATTCGGCGTCGTACATCCCAGGCTTGGTCGAAGCGCCAGTGGACGTGATGTATGCCTACCTCGAAGGCCAGCGATACATGGACGGCTATCTCGGCTTCCGCATCGGTCGCCAATACGTCGTCGATAGCCTCGGCTTTTGGTCCTTCGACGGCGCCGAGGTGATGATCACGACTCCCGCGTATCTGGCTTTGGAGGCGTATGCTGGTTTCGAGCAGCGCGGCGGGCTGCCCATGCTGTCGACCTCGCGCTTCGAAGCGGGCGGCGTGTCGCGTGGGGATCGCTCGGGCCTCGGGTTCGGTCAGTCACCGAGCTTTCTGCAGCAATCGAAGTTGGCACCCGCATACGGCTTTGCCATCGAGACCAGCGGTCTGCAATTTCTGCGTAGCCGTTTCACGTACCGCAAAGTGATCAATCGCGACGCGGTTTTGGTCTCGCCGTTTTTGGACCCCAGCGGCGGGCTGGCGTACGCGCTCGGCGATCGCACGTCGAGTGAACGTCTCGGCTATTCGCTGCGCGTCGACAAATCCGACCTGGGAGCCATGCTCGGTTCGATTGTCTACGACCTCTACGTTCAGCGGGTCAGTCAATACAACGCCGGCCTGGATTGGTTTGCCAGCAATCGCGCAGTCGTTGGCGCGAGCCTCGACTACTTCCTGCCCACCTTCGATGCTGATTCGATATTCAACTGGTTCGCTCATCGCGGCACCACCTCAGGCACCCTACGCGCTGATTTGGCGTTCTCGCGGGAGTTCGAGCTAGCCGCCTCGGGCGGGGTGCGCATGTTTACGACCGAGGGAGATCCTGCGACGTACGCAGCGTCGAGCGCGCCCAACCTCGACCAAGTCAGCAGAACCTTCAATTATTTGGGGACGTTTGGCGGGCGCTACCGCTTCTGGGATGGCACCCTCGCTCTCAACACGATGGCCGAAACCGGGGACGCCGGGCACCGCTACGGTGGCGATGTCACCGGCCGCAAGCAATTCGACGGCGGTTACTATGACTCCTTGGCAATGCTTTCGCTCTACGACTGGGAGGATGCATTGCGACCGGATCGCGGCGCGACCAGCTTTTCTTATGTGCTCGGCGGCGGGGTGAATCCAAATTTTCTGTCGTTCAGCAAGGGCCGTCTGGGTGTGGAGTGGGAGCACACCATGAATCACCTCGTGGGTCAGCGCTTCCGCATGTTGGCGACCCTCAACTTTTCGGTGCTGAGATGAGTCCGCGAGCCAAACGCGAGCTGCGGCGTGAATCGTTCTGGCTGTTGCTGTTCGGCTGCGTGTCTGCGCTGTGCTTGGCGCTCTGCGGGCAAAGTCCGGTGGCGCACGCGGACGGCGTGGCGAGCGCGAGCGCTGCTACGAGCGCGAGCGCTGCTACGAGCGCGAGCGCTGCCACGAGTGCGGAGCCGCACATGGCGCGCCTCACGCGCGGCCTGAGCGCGGGGGTCGACGGTCAAGCCGTGCCCGAGAGCGATCGCCCGCCCGGCGCGCTGCCCAATGACAATGGCCCGAGTCCCGCCATTTTTCCGATACAGGAGCTCACGATCCGCTTCAATCATCGGCGCCACGTCCAAGACTTGAAGCTGACCTGCACGAATTGCCACGAAAAGGCGCGTACCAGTCACAAAAGTGCGGACTCGCTGCTGCCCAAGGCGACCCGTTGTGACGCGTGTCACGGCAGCGATCATCGAGATCTGATGCAGGTGCGCACCGATCTTCAGAAGCCAATCGCGCAGTGCGCCTACTGTCATTTGGGTTACAGCAGCTCGGCCGGCAACCGCGTGGCACCGCTCTCGCTACCCAAGCCGAACCTGCGTTTCGATCACGCGCTGCACGTCTCGCGCAACATTGGCTGCGCGCAGTGCCACGGCGCGCTAGAAAATCTGGAACTGGCCACGCGCGATCAGTTGCCGAGGATGCGCGGCTGCTTCAATTGTCACCAAGCACCGGCCCCCGCAGCCGGTCGTGCTCGCTCGGAGTGCCGCACCTGCCACCTGAGCGATCCGAGCGGCATGATCCGAGTCAACTTTGCCTCGGGCCCGCTCTCCCCGCCGAGCTGGTTGCACGACGCGGGTCACGGCCCAGACTGGATCGAGCGGCACAAGGCGGTCGCCGGCAACGACAGCCGCTTCTGCGCGAACTGCCATAGTGAAAAATATTGCGCCGACTGTCACGACGGTCGAGTTCGGCCGCGGCGGGTCCACCCCAATGACTGGCTCAGCATGCATCCAGTGCCCTCTCGGCAGAATCAACAGAAGTGCACGAGCTGTCATCGGGATCAGTCTTTCTGCCTGAGCTGCCACCAGCGGATCGGCATTACGATGTCCGGCCCGTTTGCCAACCTGGCCGAGCGTGGGCGCTTTCACCCAGCCAAGTCGGAATGGACCGACGGACCGCGCACGCCTCGCCACCACGCGTGGGAGGCAGAGCGGAACATCAGCGCCTGCGTCAGTTGCCATGTCGAGCGTGACTGCGCGATTTGCCATGCGACCGCGGGCAGGGGCGGACGTGGCTCAGGCTTCCCGGCCGGCCCAGGGCAAGGCACGAATCCGCACCCCGTCGGGTTTCGCTCCCGCTGTGCTTCCGCCCTGCGTCAGAACGCGCGTCCGTGCTTGGTTTGCCACACGCCTGATGACCCAAATTTGCTGGATTGCCGGTGATTTACCGCAAGAGTTCGTGCAAAAACCGAGCATCGACCGCAAACTGCTTGCGTGACCGTTCCGCGGACTGGTATTGCGAATGCCGCTCGCAAAGCTACTTTTCCCTGCCGCTGAAGGAGGCTCTTCGTGAAGGAGCTTGTTCGTTTTCTGTTCGAGAACCTGTACTTCGACTTCCAAGGCGATATCACCGTGGAGAAGGTGCGGGAGTTCTTGCGCGAGGACGACAGCCGCGAAGCTCGCCAGCTTTTGTCGAAGATTATCGAGGAAAAGGGCGTCGACGATCTATTGATCACCTTGGCGGATTGCCTCAAGGATCAGATTCGAAATGGCGTCAGCGAGCAGTCGATCCGCGATCAACTGCACATCTACACCGACAGCTGAGGTTAGCCCGAGCGGCGCTGCGCTGCTCCCTGCTGGCACTCGCCGCGCTGAGTTCTGGCTGCGATCTCGGCCCACGTGACAACGCGGCTGCGCATGGCCCGCCGCTGCACTTGGTCGCCAGCTACCCGACGGACGGGCAGGGCACCAACGCTCCGTTTGGGGCAGACGTTCGCTGCGATGACCCGACTCCGGATTGCGCCGTTCCGACCAACGTCGCGATCGAGCTGCGTTTTGATCGTTTCCTGCTGCCTGGCGGCCTGGATGGCTACGTGGCGCTGTACTCAGGCAATCCACCGGCGAACTTCGCAAGGCTCAGGGCGGAGTACGACATGATCGAGCGGGTGGTCGTCTACCGGCCGTCCCGTCAGCTGCTGCCCAACACCCTCTATACGGTTGAACTCGTGCCCAGCACCGATCCCGCTCAGGGGTTTTGGGCATTCGACCGGGCGCCTTTGGAAGACGGCGCGGTACCACTGCGGTTCAGTTTTAGTACCGGCAACGGGCCCCGCCCCGGGCCGGTGCAGCCGCCCCCGACGCTCGATACCTGCGAGACCATGAGCCAGGGACCGCTGAGCATCTGCGCGAACTGCCACATCAGCAAGCCGGATGCGCAGACCAGCCCGCCATCGAGCTTCCCGCCCATGGGCTTGGATCTGTCGAGCCCTCGAGGCCTCTACTACACCGCGGTTCGTCAGGTGGCACACCAAACCGAGACCGGGAACAGCTCGGTCGGCGAGGGCCTGCAGAGCCCGGCGCGCTTCGGCGTGCAGATGAACATCGTCGACCCGGGCAGCCCCGCGACCAGCTACCTGCTCTACAAGTTGCTGCAAAAGCCCGAGAATTTCGCAAGTTTAGACGCGCAGGCGAGCTGTGTGACCGGCTACCACTCACCCGTCTCGGACCTGGACTGCCAGCCTCCTCCGGAAGCCGAGCGCACTCGCTTGCGCGAATGGTTCGTATTGGGTGATCCGATGCCGAAGGACGACACATCATCCATGGGCCAGCCGATCGCCGCAGCCACGACCCGCGAAAACCTGGTCCGAATCTCCGCCTGGATCGCCACCGGGGCGGCCTGCCCAGAACCGCCCTAGTCCAGTCCTTTTTCCGCCACCTACGTTGACGATGTGGCAATCAGCAGCTAATTTAAAGCTCTTTGGGGTAGTGTCGCAGTGCCAACCCAGTTGACAATCAAACAAGGCCAAGCCGTGCGCTGGGGAGCGCGAATCGGTCAGGGGGCGACCAGTTTGGTTTGGCTGGGTGAGTCAGCGAACGAATCCTGCGTACTGAAACTCGCCAAGGGAGCGGCCGAGGCGGGCCGCTTCGCGGATGAAGCCGAGCGGCTGCTGTTCGCGGCTGCACCCGAATTTCCAACGTTGCTTGCGGTGGGCTTGGCGGGCCCGGCGCTGGGGGCCGAGCTTGGCCAGCGGGTCGAGGCGGGCACGCCCTACTTGGTGCTGTCCTCGGCGCCCGGAGTCAGCCTCGCGCAATTGCTGAGCGATTCGGCGCTCACCGCCGCGGCTCGCGAAGACTTGTCGCTGCTCGTCGCGCGTGACTTGGGGGCGGCGCTCTCGGCTCTGCACGGCTCCGGCGCCGCGCACGGGGACGTCAAGCCGGCGAACATCATCGTCGCGGCGGGGCACGCTCGCTTGGTCGATTTCGGCTTGAGCGGGGCGGCGCAGCAAGTCGAGCCGGCCGGCGGCACGGCACACTACCTGGCGCCGGAGGTGTTTGCTCAAACAGATGGCGATGCGCGCGCTCGCGATCTCTGGGCGCTGGGTGTGACCTTGCTCGAAATCTTGGAGCCCGAGTCCGCTTCGCGAAAGGACCGCCATTTCGAGGTTCGCAGCCAAAGCGGGCTTGCGCCAGTGATCCGGGCGCTGCTTTCGTCCGCACCAGGCGCGCGACCCTCGGCGAGTTGGGTATTTCGCCGCGCACTGGCCAACGCCGTCGACAGCAACGGGAGCAACGACGACACGGGCGCGTTACGCCGGCGCGCCAGTGTGCGACGAAGCTACCTCTCGACGCGTCGCAACGAGATCTTCGCAGCAGCCCGGAGCAAGGGCACGCGCGTCGACTTGGAGGGGCCGGCCGCCGAGTGGATCGCCGACGCGCGAGCGCTGACCGAGGGGATCCTCAAGCTGCGCGGGCGCTCGCCGGATGACCTGCTCTTGCCACCCATCGTGGCGCTGGATGAGCTCTCGCGCGCTCGCTTTCTGGTGGCGTTGGTCGGGCCGGCGGCTGCATCCTGGCCAGCGCTGCGCGACCTCCGGGAACCGCAACTCGTGGCTCGCTTGCTGGAGCTTTCGGACCAGCGCGAGCCGGAGAGCTTCACGCTTGCGGCGATCGAACAGGGTGCAGCGCTCGAGCCGCCACGTGCCAGCGTCAGCGTCAGCGCGGTGGACGTCGCGCTGGCGCTGGGCAGCGCGTTACCCGATCCCGCATGGCTGGACAGCGGCGAGTCGCTGATCAACCGCGAGGGCGGACCGCTGAGCTTGGCGCTGGCGCTTGCTCGCGCATTTCGGCTGCGCGGGGAGCTGGGGCGCGCGCTCTCGTGCCTGAGTGGGTTTTCGCAAGTCGAAGCAAAGGTAGCCAGCGCCGAGCTGTGTCGTCGTGCCAAAGACAGCGCGTCCGCCGTTGCGCTGTTGGCTGCCCTCGAGCCGAGCGCATTGGATGGTGCGCAACGCGAGCGCGTCGCCGCTGTCCGCGCGCGCATCGCGCTGGATGCTGGAGATTCGACCGCAGCGGCGAAGCTGCTCGAGCCGTTCTCGCGTGGCGCGCACAGTCTCGAAGTGCGTGCTCTGCTGGAGTTGAGCCTCGGGCACACGGCGGCGGCGCTCGACGCTGCGGCGCGTGCCCGCCTGCAGGCGACCAGTGACGAAGAGCGCGCGCGAGCCGAGGGCGTGCTCGGTTTGCTCGCCCACGCTCGCGGTGAGGCCGAGCCGGCGCTGCAAGCGTTTCGCGCGGCGAGTGATTTGGCCGCGCGCGCCGGCGCGTTGCTCGAAGAAGCCACCTATCTGACTGGGCTTGCCGCAGCCGCAACCAATCTAGGAGAGCTTGGGGAAGCGCTTTCGGCGTCGCGCCGCGCGCTGCTCTTGTTCGAGGCCTTGGGGCGCACGGGGGATGCCGCGCGCGCCTCCCTGTCCGCCGCGGTGGTGTACGCGAGCGCCGGCGCGCAGCATGACGCGCGTGCCGCAGCCCTGGAGACCGTGCAGCGTGCCAAAGCATCGGGTGACCAACGCTGTCGCGGATATGCGCACTTGGTGCTGTCCGACACGGTGGAACGCGGCGACGAGGCGATTGAACACGCTTCGCGCGCGCTGTCACTGCTCAGCGCCGAGGACGACGCGCTGTGCGCGGCTGCGCGGCTGTGGGCCCGGGGTTCGCTCGTCGACGTCGTGGCCTTCGACGCCAACGCCCGTCGAGAGGGTGCGGCCGACGACGCGCGCTTGGAGTGGTGGGCGGCTCGCGCCAACCACGAGTTGCGCGCCGACGAACCCGCGCGCCCCGACGTGCCGATCGCCGAGCTGAATGCGCTGAGTTCGGCCCGCGCGTCCCTCTCTGTGCGCGGTCGCGCCTTGTACGCCGGGGCCTCGTTGGCCGCGCGCGTCGGGGATTCGGAGAGCGCGCGGCGACTGAGCGCGGCGGCAGGCGACGCCGCGCGTGAATTTTTGCGACGCAGTCCGAGCGAGCTACAAACTGCCATCCGTGCGCTCGACTGGGTACGCGCTCTCGAGATCGGGGTCGAGTCGACCATCGTCCCGGAGCAGATCGCCGACGTCGAGGCGTTGGTGCGCAGCCTCAGCCAGCGCGATCGGTTGCGCCCGCTGCTGCGCCAAGTGGTCGATGCTTTGGTGCTCTGGACGGGCGTCGAACGAGGGCTATTGTTGCTGCGGGCACCTGGCGGAAAGTTGAAGCCACGTGCGGCGCGCAACCTGCGGCGTATCGATCTCGGACCCGAGCAAATGGCCTTGAGCCAATCGCTCGCGCAGCGCGCACTCGACCTAGGCGAGCCCGTAGTGGCGGTCGACGCCGCTGGCGACTTGCCGGAGATGCACGTGAGCGTGCACGCCTTGAAATTGCGGAGTGTGCTGGCCGTGCCGCTGATCGCTCGCGGGGAAGCCCTGGGCGTGGTCTATCTCGACGACCGCGTGCGTCGCGGAGCTTTCGGCTCACGCGAGCTGTCCTGGGTGCGTTTGGTTGGTACGCTGGCTGCGGTCGCGATTCTCGATGCTCGGAGTCAGCTGCTCCTGCGCCGTGCGGCGCGCCGTGCGGAGCGCGCCGAGGCCAAGCTCGCGCAAGAATTGGCGCACCGCGAGGCCGAACTGGACGTCGCCGAACGAGAATTGGCGCGTTCCCGCGACGCGCGCGAGACGCGTTTCAACTACCACTCGATCATCGGCCAGAGCGAGGCCGTTCGCGGCTTGCTCAAGCTGGTCGATCGCGTGACCAGCGCCGAAGTGCCGGTGCTGATCCTGGGTGAATCCGGCAGCGGTAAGGAGCTCGTGGCGCGCGCGATTCACGAAAATGGTCCGCGCGCAAAGCAGCCATTCGTCAGCGAAAACTGCGGCGCCATTCCAGAAGGCCTGCTGGAAGCCACGTTGTTCGGCCACGTGCGTGGCGCGTTCACCGGCGCCACGCGCCCGCGCGCGGGTTTGTTCGAGGTCGCCGATCAGGGCAGCTTCTTCTTGGACGAAATTGCGGAGATGAGCCTGGCCATGCAGACCAAGCTGCTGCGCGTGCTGCAAAGTGGCGAACTGCATCCAGTGGGGGCCGACAGCCCGCGTTTCGTGGATGTGCGCGTGATTGGCGCGACACACCGTGACTTGGAAGCCCTGGTGTTGGCCGGCAAGTTTCGCGAAGACCTATATTATCGACTAAACGTGGTCAGCGTGCGCGTGCCGCCGCTGCGTGAGCGAATCGGTGACGTTCCGATACTGGTGCGCCATTTCGTGGCTCGTTACGGGCAAAAACGCAGCGTGACGATCTCCAAGGCCGCGATGGACGCTCTCTCGGCCTACCGCTGGCCGGGCAACATTCGCCAGCTCGAAAACGAAGTTCGACGCGCGCTGGTCTTGGCGGACGACATCGTCACGCCGGACATCTTGTCTCCGGACGTACTCGCGCGTGATGGCGGCGAGGCGCCTCAGGTCGACGCATTGAACCTGCGCGGGCGAGTCGATGCGCTCGAGTCCGAGCTGGTGAAGAGCGCACTCAAGCGCACCCAGGGCAATCAAACGCGCGCGGCCGAGCTGCTCGGGCTGTCCCGCTTCGGCCTGCAGAAGATGATCAAACGCCTGCAGATTGGCGCAGACTAGTCGGAAACCTGTTTTGCCGGGCTCGAGATGGCGCTCCGTCTCGAGGCCGACGGTTCGACTCGGGCCGCGGGCTTGCTGCGCACTGCTCACGCCGAGGCCTTCTCCGCCGCGAGCTTTCAATCCTGGGCGGATCAGACGCTCGCAGTTGGAGCGGGAAGGGGTATGCTGGATACTCGGCCGTGGAGGATCATGCCAGCTGTCGAAATCACGTCACGCGAGGTGCTCGAGAAGATCGAAGGCGGACCCGCGCAGAAGGTCAAGGTCGCGATCACCGATATCGACGGCGTCTTGCGGGGCAAGTACATGCACCGGGAGAAGTTCCTGTCGGCAGTGGAGGGCGGGTTTGGATTCTGCAACGTCGTGTTCGGCTGGGACTCCAGCGACATCTGTTACGACAACGTGGGCTACACCGGCTGGCACTCGGGGTACCCTGACGCGCTCGCTCGGCTCGACCTAGGGACCTACCGCCGTGTGCCGTGGGACAATGGGGTGCCTTTCTTCCTGGGCGAGTTCGTGGAGGCCGATGGTAAGACGCCGCTCGCCGTCTGCCCGCGCCAGCTGCTGAAGAAGGTCGTGGCGCGCGCCCGAGACATGGGCTTCGCCGCAGCATGCGGGATGGAGTTCGAGTGGTTCAACTTCAAGGAGACGCCACAGTCGCTCCGGGACAAGGGCTACATTCGCCCGGAGCCGATCACACCGGGCATGTTCGGCTATTCGCTGCTACGCGCCGGCCAAAATCGACCCTTCATGAATGCGCTCATGGACGAGCTCTTGGCCTTTGGTGTGCCGATCGAGGCGCTCCACACCGAGACTGGCCCTGGCGTCCTGGAGGCAGCCATCCTCTACGGTGAAGCCGTCGAGGCCGGTGATCGCGCGGTGCTGTTCAAGGCCTCCGCCAAGGAGATCGGTGCACGCTACGGCATCATGCCGAGCTTCATGGCCAAGTGGAACGACAAGCTGCCTGGCTGCAGCGGTCACATTCACCAATCACTGCGCAACGCCAATGGGGACAACGTATTTTACGACCCGGGCGACCCGCACAAGATGAGCACACTCTTCCGTCATTACCTCGCGGGGCAAGTGCAGCTCCTGCCGGAACTGCTACCGTTCTTCGCGCCCACGGTGAACAGCTACAAGCGCCTAGTCGAGGGGGCCTGGGCGCCGACGCGCTCGAACTGGGGCATCGACAACCGCACCACGGCCTTTCGTGTGATCCCCGGCAGCGCCAAGTCGACGCGGCTCGAAACGCGCGTCTCGGGCTCCGACGTCAACCCGTACCTCGCGCTAGCGGCGGCAATCGGCAGCGGCCTGTACGGCATCGAGCACCAACTCGAGCTACCCAACCCGGTCAGCGGCAGCGGCTACGCCGACGAAACCGCGCCAAGATTGCCCTCTAATTTGCACGAAGCGGCTACCCGGCTGAGCGGCTCCCAGGCAGCGCGCGAGATCTTCGGGCAAGCATTCGTCGAGCACTACGCGGCGACGCGTGAGTGGGAGTGGCGCCAGAGCCAGGCCGCCGTCACGTCCTGGGAGCTGGAACGCTACTTCGAAATCATCTGATTTAGCGGGAGCTCGGCTCCCGCCCCGCTGAAGGAGAGACCCTCGATGCCCGTGGTTCAGTTCAACTTCCCGACCGTTGTCAAGTATGGTCCCGGCGCCGTGGGGATGCTGCCCGCTGCGCTGCGCGAGCACGGCGTCGCGCGTCCTCTGATCGTCACCGACAAGGGCATCGTGGCGCTGCCGCCCGTGACCGGACCTGCGCAACTGATGCGCGACGCAGGCCTCGCTGTCGAGGTGTTCGGTGGCGTCTGGGGAAACCCAACGGTATCGCAAGCCGTCGCGGGCGGCGCGGCGTACAAAGCACACGGGGCGGACGCCATCGTCGCGATCGGCGGCGGCGCTGCACTCGACGTCGCCAAGTGCGTCGCAGTGCTCGCGCACCACCCGGGCGAGCTCCTGGCTTATGAGGCTTTTTTGCCGAACCCCTTGCCTGTGGACGGCGAGGTCCCGCCCATCTTCACGGTGCCGACCACGGCTGGCACCGGTAGCGAGGTCGGCCGCAGCGCGGTCGTGTCCGACGACCAGACGCACCAGAAAAAGATCATCTTTTCGCCCAAGCTGCTGGCAAAGCGTGTGTTCCTCGATCCCGAGCTCACACTCTCTCTGCCCGCCAAAGTGACGGCGGCGACGGGCATGGACGCGCTCACGCACTGTGTGGAGAGCTACCTGCACACGATGTTTCACCCCATGTGCGACGGGATCGCGCTCGAAGGGCTGCGCCTCGTTGCTCGCTCCTTACCAACTGCCGTCGCTTTCGCCAAGCGCCTCGAGGCGGGCGACCGCACGGTGCTCAGCGACGCCGCGCACGTGACCGCGCGCGGTGAGATGCTTTGTGCGGCGATGATGGGTGCCGTTGCGTTCCAGAAGGACCTGGGCGTCGTGCACTCGTGCGCGCACGCGCTGTCGACCGTTGCCGACCTTCACCACGGCCTCGCGAACGGGATCATGATCGTTCCGGGCATGCGCTTCAACAAATCGGTGAGCGAACAAAAAATGGCGACCATGGCCGTGACGGTGAGCGCGAGCGACGCCTCTGCCGACGGCTTCATCGCCTGGCTGGATCGTTTTCGCGTCGAGATAGGCATTCCGCGCTCGCTGCGTGACGTGGGCGTGAGCCCCACGCAAGTCGGCGAGCTCGTGAAGAACGCGCTCGCCGACGCTTGCCACACGTTCAACCCGCGTCAGCCAGTGACGCCGCACGATTTCGAGGCCCTGTTCGCCGAGGCGCTCGTGTGAGCAGCTTGCGACTCGGCGTGTCGGCGTGCTTCTTTCACGCCGATCCGATGCGCGCGGTTTTCAAGGGCAAAACGCTGCTCTATGCCGAGGAGTCGCTGCTGCGTTGGCTGATGACCGAGGGCGTCGTACCGGCGCTCTTACCGCGCGCTTCGGGCGCCGTGTCCGTCGACGATCTGGTCGACGGCATCGACGGTCTGGTGCTGGCGGGCGGCTCGGACATGTCACCGCTCAACTACGGCGAAGAGCCTGCACGGCCCGAGTGGGCCGGCGACGCCTTGCGCGACGAGTACGAGCTCGAACTCGTGCGCGCTTGTGTGCGCCGGAATAAACCCGTGCTGGGCGTGTGCCGCGGGCTTCAGGTGCTGAACGTCTGCTTCGGAGGTTCGTTGTATCAGGACATCGAAACCATGCACCCGCAGCGCCTCGTGCACCGCAACTGGGAGGTCTACGACCAGCTCTTTCACGAGGTCACGCTCACGCCGAACGGCTTCCTCGCGAGCTTGTACGGCGGACCGCGGACGGCGCGCGTCACGAGCGTGCATCATCAGGGAATCAAACGCCTGGCAAGCGATCTGCTCGTCGAGGCAACTTCTACGCGCGACGAAATCATCGAAGCAATCCGTTTGCGCGACGACGAAGCCTTCGTACTCGGCGTGCAATGGCACCCCGAATTCCAAGACGCGGCCGATCCAATGCTGCTGTCATCCCGCGCGCTTCTGCAAGGCTACTTGAACGAGGTGCGCCGCCGGCGCGCCTAACGACAAACTATGGCAGTGAAGGATCGCCCCATGTTGAAGATCGTGAATCCCGCGACCAAGCAGCTGATCGCCGAGTTACCCGAAGACACTGCAGACGCCGTGAAAGCCAAGGTTCTTGCCGCGCGCGCGGCGCAGCCGGCTTGGTGGCGCGCCCCCTTCGAGCTGCGCCAAAGCGCGATTGCCAAATGGAAGACGCTGGTCGCAGAGAACACGGAGCGCCTGGCCCGGACGCTGACGGCGGAAATGGGCAAGCCCCTGCAGCAGGCCGTGAACGAGCTGAACGCCCTCGCCGGGCGCGTTGACTTCTTCCTGGCCAACGCTCGAAGCGTCCTCGAGGACGAGCTCGTGCAAGTGAGCTCAGGGGCGGGCGGCACCGAGGAGCGCGTCACGTGGGAGCCGCTGGGCGTCGTGGCCAACATCTCGGCCTGGAATTATCCCTATTTCGTCGGCTCGAACGTGTTCGTGCCGGCGCTGCTCACGGGCAATGCGGTCGTCTACAAGCCGTCGGAGCTCACGACCCAGACTGGCCTCGCGCTGGCCGAGCTCCTGTACCAGGCCGGCGTTCCCCCGGATGTGTTCCAGGTCGTCGTGGGCGGCGGTGCTGTGGGCGCGGCACTGCTCGCGCAACCGATTGACGGCGTCTTCTTCACTGGCAGCTACGGCACGGGCAAACGCATCGCCGAGGCGACCGCAGGGCGCATGATCAAAGTGCAGCTCGAGCTCGGCGGCAAGGACCCGGCTTACGTCTGTGACGACGTCGATATCGAGGCGGCAGCGGCGTCGCTGGCGGACGGCGCCATGTACAACGCCGGCCAAAGTTGCTGCTCGGTAGAGCGTGTTTACGTGCACGAAAAAATCGCGCGCCCGTTCATCGACGCATTCGTCAAGACCGTGCGCGAGTTCGTCGTGGGCGATCCTCTGGAACTCGCGACGTACATTGGCCCGCTCGCGCGCGAGCAGCAGCTCGCGGTTCTCGGCGAGCAGGTGGCTGACGCCCGCGCCAAGGGCGCGAAGGTCTTGCTGGGCGGTCAAGCGGACCCGGCGCGCAAGGGCTGGTTTCAGCCAACGGTACTCAGCGATGTCACCTCCGCGATGGCCGTCATGCGTGACGAGAGCTTTGGACCGATTATTGGCATTCAAGTCGTGGCCTCCGACGATGAAGCGGTGCGCTCGATGAACGACACCGAGTATGGCCTGACGGCGGGGGTTTACACGAAGAGCCGCGAGCGCGCGGAGCGCGTCCTCAGCCAAGTGAACGCCGGGTCGGCGTACTGGAACTGCTGTGACCGCGTGTCGCCGGCCTTGCCCTGGACCGGGCGCAAACACTCGGGTATCGGCTCGACGCTTTCGACGCACGGCATTCGCGCGTTCGTGCAACCGAAAGCCTGGCACCTGCGCACTCCCAGGTGAGCCGCGCGACTCGTGACGGCCGATCAGCGCGCGTGCTCGGCTTCTTCCGAGCCTTTGCTCGAGGCCAGCAAGGCAGC
>DATEPG010000402.1:0-16870 GCA_035273265.1 Polyangiaceae bacterium | reverse complement strand
CGCTGACGGGAGCGTTGAGGTCCCGCTGGCCAACGGTACGCCGACCAGGCGCCCGCTATCGACGATACGGTCGAATTCATCTTCGAGCGCGCCGAGCGCCGCCGGAGCGGCGTTGTCGCCATGATAGTGACGCACGCGTTTGAAGCCGCCGCCGCGTCGATAGGAGAGGTGCGCCCAGTCGTCGTCGGTGCTCTCCACCTTGTCATAGTCGCGCAGCTGACTGAAGTTCGCGCGCTCGAAAGCGGCGTGAAGTTCGGCCAATTGCGCTTCCGAAATTTTGTAAACCTGGCGCCCGAGCACTTTGACCCAACGCGTGCCGACGTACACGACGCTTCCGTCGTTGTTCACGGTGAGCCGATAGACCGGGCACTCGCCGTAACAACCAGTGCGCTCCAGTGTCGCGATCGCCGTCGCTCCGGGCACGCTGTCGGGTGGGTGCGGCTGATCGACCGAGGTCGTATCCGCGGGAGCCTTCTTCTTGCTACATCCGCTGGAGGAGGTGAGACCAACGAGCAGCGCGCAGGCGAGCAGCCGCGCGAGCCAGCGCCTGTAATTTCCAAGAGCTTGCGGCATACCGGATTCCGCGTTCTAGCGCTGTGGGCGCTACAGAAGGTGATAGACGAGGCTGATCGAAGTAACGATGTCCGTATTTTCGACGCCCGGAATGGGATTGTGATCGTAGCGCACGCTGACCGCCGTCGCGATTGAGAAGCCTTTGCTGACCGCAGAGGTCACCGACCCCTCCCAATTGATGCGGTAGTTCGTGGCCGGACTGAGCCCCTGGAGGTACTCGATCCCGGAGGCAACTTTCACTGAATCGCTCAGTTCGCTGGAATAGCCCCCGAACGCGCGCAAGCTGTGGCGGTCGTTGGTTTTGGCTAAGTAGTAGCCGTCCGCGTACGAAGCTGCGATCGCGTCGTCGCGACGGATGTCGTGCTGAAAATCGTAGCCGCCTTCCAACCAGAGCTGCTGCTTTTCTTGATCGATGAAGTAGTAACCGAGGCCTGGATCGAGATTGACCCGAAGCTCGAGGCCTTGAAATCGGTCATGCCGCGCGGACACCGCGCCGAACACGGCGAGCGAGCCGGCCAAGAATCGGTCGTAGCGGATTCTGCCCTGGAAGTTCTCGACCGTCGTCTGCAGGCCCTGCCCTTTGTTGACCGCCGATTCCCCGTAGTTGGCGGCAAGCGCGGCGCCTACCTGATCGAAGCCACGGCGCAGCCGGAATTTGCTGGCCGCTGTCGCCGCGATCGAGCGTGAATTGCCCGCCGAGGCCAGGCCGCCCGCGGAAATCTCCAGCTCCGTAGCGTCCTTACTATCTGGCTTCGTCTTCTCGGCTTTTTCGAAGCCCGAGCTCGCGACGTCCGTTTTGCCCTCGCTTGCCTTGCTGCCCTTGACCAAGCTGTCCGGAAGCGGTGCGTCGGCTCGGCTGGGAGCACTCAACGAGAGCCCGGCCGCCAGCATTGAAAAGGCGCAACAGCAGAGATTAATTTTCATCGATTGGTCCCACTCCGGACTCGCGGATAGACCCGTCCCTGTTTTCAGTCAACTGGGTCCAAAATCTGGACCAGCCGCGCCTTGGCCCGGATCGGCATTTTCTCGCCGTTCCTGTTGCTGCGGTGTAGAGCAGGCCGGGTGAACCTCTGGCGTTCTTGTTTTTTGGGGTTGGCTGCGGCCGCGTTCGTCATCGTCGGCGTCGGCTGCCACGAGCCGAGTCGCGCGCAGCCGAACTCGGCCGAGCGGACGCACAGCGCTGCGCCCGAGCCTTCGAGCGCGATCGCAACGGTGCCCGCGCCTCAACCACTTCCGTCAGCGACAGCGCCTACGCCGTCTGCGGCTGTACCGGACGCGGGTCAACCAGGGCCCGCCGCGCCATCCGCAGCTCTCGGTCCTGAAGCGACGCCCCCATTACTCGACGAACATGGCCAACCTCTTCCCCAAACCGACCAGCGTCCGACGCTGACTTCGGCTTCATTTCAGAAGCGCATCGAAGCGGTGGCGCAAGCCATCCTCAGCGGCGATGTCGAGCCTGCTTTGGCTGCCTTCTTTCCTTTGGTCGCCTATCAGCAGGTGAAGGACGTTGCGAAACCCGAACGGGACTACAAGTTTCGGCTGCTCGCGAACTTCAGGCGTGACCTGCTCGAGTACCACCGCGCGCTCGGTGCAGCGGCTAGCGAAAGCAAGTTCGACGGCATCACTGTATCCGAGAGCGGAGCCAAGTGGATGGCACCCGGATCCGAGGGCAACAAGCAGGGCTACTTTCGTGTGTTGCGCTCGCGGCTGCGCTTCACACTGCCCACGGGCCGGTCGCGCGAATTCGAGCTCACGTCGCTCATCTCGTGGCGCGGTGAGTGGTACGTCGTTCACTTGCACGGCTTCAAATAGACGCTCCGCCGCGAACCTGGCGCCACCTGTCCTCCGCTCCTGTACGCGAAAGGTCAGTTCCGTCACATTGCATTTTGTCGCAACTCGACCTCCTGCCCGCCCAGCCGGTTCCTGCGGCGATCTGGCGCAGGGTGAGACGAGCTGGCGAGCGAGCGAGCGACCCGACAGAGGCCAAGCGGAGCTGAGGCGCGATTGACGAGAGAACATTTCGGCGTTACCGAACTCGCTGGCCGTGCCGAAACGCGGGCGAGATTTGCCCGCGACACGGGAATCATTAAGGCGGCGCATTTGCTCTTAGCCTTGGGAGCGAAGACGCCGTATGATTGGAAGTGCTGTGTCCGGGTGAGCTCGGGCGGAGTTGCCTCGGCGGTGCGCGCCGGAGCTTTGAAGACACCTATTGCGGCCTGACCCTGTTGGTGCCAAGTATTTTTCAGCCGCTGCACTCCGGGGGGACTGTGCATAAGCGCGGTCAACTAACCATGGCTAGTGATCAGACTATCAACACAATTGCGAAGGCCCTCGCGGAATCTGACGAGGGCCCGCTCGCGCAGATCAAGGCGGTCATAGACAACCTGGGCGACCAGGCGTGTCTAACTCTACTCGCCGAGACCGAGAAGATTGAGAAGGCCGGCGGCTTGATGCGCGGTGACGGCAGCGGTCGCCGAAGCCCCGGTGGAGTATTTTTCTTCCTGGCGCGTCAGCGGCTACCACGAGATGTGCGCGCCGCCATCTTCAACGACAAGAAGCCGCGCGATCCGAACGCACCAAAATCCGCACCGGCGGCTGCCAAGCCGGCGGCCGGCGGCGGCGGCGGCGCGGCACCACCGTCGTCGTCAGGTGGTCTGCCTCGGCGCCGGGTGTTCGAGGTCGTGCCAGCTGCGAAGCCGCCACCGATCGTCGTCAGCAGCCCGCGCCACGAACCGCGTGGTGAGTGGCCGCCCGCGCCGCCCGAAGGCAGCTTCATCCCGCCGGAGCTATCCGCGGCGGTGGTGCTGGCGAAAGCCAAGCAGGCCGCTCAAGCCGCGCTCAGCCCTCTGAACCCCACTGATCAGTACCTGCTTCTGGTCGGGCTGTTGGCGGATCTCCACGCCCAGTTCGGTGGTGAAGTGCCGCGCAGCAGCGCGGTCGAGGTGCCTCGCTCGGAGCGCAAGCCGACCACTCTCTCGCAGCCACCCGCTCCTCCGGCAGCCGCGGCGATCAAGCGTGCGGTCGTCCAAGAGGAAGAAGAGATTGAAGAGCCAAAGCCTCGTGCAACGCCGCGCGCCAAAGCCACTCGGCCCAAGGCAACCGCCGCCAAGTCCCGCTCGCGCGCCTAGCGATCAAGCCCACCCCCTCGGGCTGGCACTTAACGAAGCCATTCCACGCTGATTGGAAAGAGGCCGCTACCTGAGGGGTGGCGGCTTTTTTTTTGCGCGTGCGTTCAGTGATTCTCGTAGCAACGCGCTGCTACCGCCGGCTCCGATGCCCAGATCCTGGCCCCAGCTCAGCAAGTTGCCTCGCGGTGTGCGCCGAGGTCATATAGGCTAGCGAACTCTGTAGAGGGCGGACGTGACCTTGATCGTCCTAGCTTCGTTCGAATTCAGCATGAACGGTATCCAATCCGGTATTCCAGCCGCGGGCAAAGGTGCGTCGTGACAGATCAGCGCAACCGAGTGACCACCGATCCTGGCCTTGGCCCCATCGAGCCCGAGCACCACTCGACGCTGCGTTCGATCGTCGCTGCCGATCCGGTCATTGAAGAGCTGGTTCCAGAGGCGGCCTCAGTCTATTTCGGGCCAAAGCCGCTGCACGCCGTTTCCGAGCACAAGACGCTGGAGCTCGAGACCGTGAAGCTCGCCAAGGACATCGATCCCCGCAAGCTGCCCACGGAGCTCAAGTTGCGGCGCCCGGTGCTGCACGTCCTTCCTGCGTCGGATCCAAACTGGCCGGCACCGGCGCCGCCCCAGGAGATGGGTTGGCAGCAGCCGCAGTTCGACGTGGGCTGGCCTCCGCCGCAGTTCGACTCGGGCTGGCCGCCACCCGAGACAGTGCTCACTACCAGCCAACCCCCAGCGTCGCGGCGACGCCGCTCGTACATCCCGCTCGTCATGCTGTTCTTGCTCGGCGCTTCGTTGCTGGTCGTGCTCGGTGCGACCGCGCGGCGTCGCTCGGCACGCGCAGGGGCTGCCGCGCAACGAGCTCAAACCGCAGGCCTTCCCGTCGTCGCTTCACCGAAGCTGGCCGGCGCGCCGCCGAGGACACCGCCCGAATTGGCAAATGGCGAATCAGTGCTGGCGAATGCCGCGCCCGCCGGATCGGCGGCGGACGCAGTCGCTCCCGCGACGAGTGCGGATCCGATGGCGAGCGCGACGTCGACACCGCTGGCCGACGCACCACATCACACCCTCAAGCCGCCGTCGCCCTCGCAAGCGAACAGCCGAGCACTGAGCGCGCCAGTCACGACCAAACCAAAACGCGCGATCTACTGAGTGATGATGGTATCGACACGATTCGGAATTGGGTCAAAGGTGCTGAGCCGCGGTCTTGCCTGCGCTTGCTTGCTGATGGTGACGAGTATCGCCGGCCGCGCACACGCACAGGGCGACGGGGCTGACAGTGATCGCGCGAATTTGTTGTTCAAGAAGGGCAAGATTGCCTTCAATGCCAGCAAATACGGCGACGCGCTGCGCATCTACACCGAGGCCTGGAGTCTGAAACAAAGCCCAGACATCGCCGCCAATCTGGCGCAGACGGAGTCTGAGCTCGGCATGCACCGCGACGCTGCCGAGCACTTTGCCTTTGCTCTCGCCCATCTATTGCCGAGCTCCACGGACGAGCAAAAGCAAGCGCTGGCCGAGGGCCTGGCCCAAGAAAAAAAGGAAATCGGTTCGCTGCACATCACACTCGAGCCGGCGGAGTCCACGCTCACGATCGACGGTGCCGCCGTGACCGTGCCCCCGAGCGGGGACGTATTTCTCGAGCCCGGCGAGCACCACATCTCGGTCAGTCATGAAGGCTACGAGCCGAGTCAGCAGACGGTTCGCCTCTCCAAAGGCTCTGCCCAGGTACTCTGGATCAAGTTGACGCAAATCGGTGCAGCCACCGAGCCATCCGCGGATCCCGAACGCCGCGCGAGCGCTTCGACCGAAGTCACGCTGCCATTGGCCAACAACCATTCCCGACGCTCGATCGTCCCTGCGCTCGTCGGTGGCGGGCTCGTCGCCGCGGGCGCTGCGGTCGGCGTCGTATTCCTGCTGTCTGCCAATTCCAGCCAAAAAGACGCAGATCAGCTGCGCGCCGCGCTGCCAGAGCCCAATGGCTGCGGAGCCGGTACCCCGCACGCGGCCGAGTGCGCGGCGCTCGAGGACAAGAACTCCGACGTTGATCGCTCGCGCACGATCGAAATCATCGGCTTTAGTGTCGCAGGCGCCGCCGCGGTCGGCACCGCCGTCTACCTTCTGTGGCCGCGCTCGCACTCGCACGCCGGCAATGCGTTCTCTCCGACGCTCGCGTTCGGCCCAGGCGCTACCCACTTCGGCCTCAACGGCCGCTTTTAGACCCTATCGAGCTACTGACCGAGGACGACATGAATCTCAATCGCTTCAGCATCGGAACCCTCGGCCTGCTTGCGGTGAGCGGACTCGCCTGGAGTTGCTCCGCGAAGTCCGACGACTGCAACGCCAACCTGAACTGTGCGCCTTACGGTGGGGGCGCAGCCGGCACCAGTGGTGCCTCCAGCTCGGGCGGCAAGAGCGGCGCATCGGGCGCCTCGAGCGCGAGTGGCAATTCGGGTGTGGGAGGTACGAGCGGCGAAGGCGGCATCGAGCAAGTTGCCGGCACCGGCGGCGCTCCGACTCCGGCCTGTGACGGGTCGCTGAGCCCTGACCTGGATCCCTGCGTGATCGCCGACGGCTATGGCTTGTTCGTTTCGCCGGACGGGGACGACCCCAGCGCCGACGGCACGCAAGCACACCCCTTCGCGACGCTCACGGCTGCGCTCGCGAGCATTACTAAAATTAAGCGCGTGTACCTCTGTGCGGCGGACTACGAGGAGCCAGCGACCATCGAAATCCCGGATCGGGTGTCGATTTACGGCGGATTTACCTGCAACGGCGAAACTTGGAAATACGATTCACCGTTGCCGGCGCATCTACTGCCGAAGAGTCCGATCGGTGCGACGATCGCGGACGCCAAGGTGGGCGTGCTGATTCAGGATCTGCGAATCGATGCGCTGAATGCCGAGGACGGCGCGGGCGCGAGCAGCTTTGGGCTGATGATCAATAGCAGCCAGGGCGTCGCCTTGAAGCGAGTGGAGATTCGGGCGGGGAAGGGCGGTAAGGGAAAGGCGGGCACCGATGGCGCTCCAATTCCCGATGCCATTCCATCCGGGGAAGCTCAAAAGGGGAAGGCAGCGGAGTGTGGGACTTCGACCATGCTCTTGGACGGCGCAAGCGCCGTCGGTGTTCAATGCACCTCTCAAGGGGGCAAAGGCGGCGACGGAACGAAGGGCACTCAAAATCAAATGAGCGCCGACCGCGACGGTAAAAGTGGCTTTCCGGGCGCCTCGAACGGCACGGTCGCCTCCCAGAGCGCCAACGCTTCCGGCGGCGACGGCAAAGAGGGCATGGCAGGGATCCCCGGGATGCTCGGTAGCGCTGCGCCGTCAGCCGGAGCGTTCACGGATGGTGGTTACGTCGTGGCGAGCGGCGGCGATGGTAGCAGTGGACAACCCGGTCAAGGTGGGGGCGGCGGAGCCTCCAGCTTTGCGGGTCCCGCTTGCGTTGGCGCGAGCGGCGGTGCTGGCGGCATGGGCGGCTGCGGAGGAACCCCAGGCACCGGTGGCGGTGGCGGTGGCGCGTCGGTGGCTCTCTTCAGTTGGAACAGCTCGGTTAGCCTCGATACTTGTGTGCTCGTGGCGCGTGAAGGTGGCGCGGGCGGGAACGCCGGCAAGGGTCGTGAAGGGGGCGCTGGAGAGGATGGCGGGAAGGGCGGCGCGGGAAATGCCACCAACCAAGTCGGTGTTGGCGGGAAGGGCGGCGCGGGAGGGAATGGCGGCAACGGCGGTAGCGGTGCTGGAGGCACGGGTGGCTCATCGGTTGCCCTGGTCTGGAATGGGACCATGCCAGTGGAGAAGAACACCCCCGTATTCCAATTCGCCCAAAAGCCCGCGCCAGGAGGCTTGGGTGGCCAGCTAGGCTTGGACCCCAACAACAAGGCGCCCGACGGCAGCACTGGTGCCACGCAAGGCATCCACCCGAAGCCGTAGCGAGCCACGATCGACGCGCGCCGGCAATGGCTCGGGCGCGCTCAAAATCCGGGCGCAGCGACACCATCGAGCCGCGCCTTTCAGCTCTTGGGTCAACGCTCGACGAACAAAGTCGCTAGGTACTTCTTCGTCGAGCGTTTGAAGGCTTCGCCGGCCATCGTCTCGTAGAGGTCGGCGGCGTTGCTCGTGTCCGTGATGGTTCTGAGATCGGGGGCGCGCCAAACGGTGAGTTTGAACACGAGCGGCTCTGGATCGCCGGGAATGTCGAACGAGATGCGCGTGAGCACGCCAATGCCGGACAATGCCAGGCGCGGCTTACGACTGGGGAACGCGCCGGAGAATTCGGTGTGGTACGTGACCAGGATTGTGGGGACTGTGGCTTTGGCTTCGGCGGCCGCGTCGAGTGCGGAACCGGGTTGGGCGTCGACTAGGTCGCGCGGGAAGTGCGCGGCGAGCTCGGCGATCAGGGCGGTCGCCATGGCGGCCTCACGCGGGGCTTGATGCGCGTCGTCGAAGAAATGGCCGGGAAGGGTCTTTTCGCCGCTGAAATAGGCGCTTTGACGGAGCGCCTTTTCGGCTAGAACCAGGGTTTCAGTGGGCTTCCTTTGGAAGCGCACCAAAAGTTGGGGGCCGTGTTGGGCGGTGTAGCGCAGCAGCCGCTCCATGAAGGGCAGTAGTCGCGTTTGGTTCGCTGCCAGCGTTGGTTTCAGTTGGCGCAGGGCGGTGTCGATACGAGCGTTGACCGCGCGCTCGATACTGGAAGCCAAGAACGAGTAGCGCGCGTATTTTGCCCCGAACTCTTTGAGCGCACTGAGGGTGCCCTTGGCCTCGGCGACGGCTAGCTCCTCGAGCAGGGCTTTCTGGAGCGCGGCTTCGACCTCGATTTTGATCGGCGTGTCGGCGTGGGAATCGAGGTAACGCTCGATGTCGGCGACATTGCCGCTGCGCTCGGCGTCGCGTAACTCCGCGCGCGGCAAGAGCAAAGCTTGCACGTCGGGGTTACGGCCACCGCGCGCGAGGTAGGTGCGGTAGGCCTCGGTGCTGTCGGCGCTGCGCGCAGCGGCGTATAGCCGGCCTTCACTCAAATGGTTGCGAACGAGGAACGCCGCGCCGCCCAGGAGCACCCCCAAAAATAAAGCGAAAATCGGCCAGGTTTTGACCCAACCAGGCAGCGCTTTGCGCAGCGGCTCGGCAGGGGCAAACGGGTTTTTGAAGCCATTGTCGATCAGCGGATCGACTAGAGATTGTTCGCGGGCGCTCGACTCGGGGCCGGAGTTGGCCAACTTGTCGCGCAAGCCGAGCACCGTGGCGGCAGCTTGTTCTGCTTGGCTGGCGTCGGCAGCGGGAAATTCGAAGTGAACGCCTTCCAGCTCGATGCGCAGCGAGGATCGGGCGGGGTCGAAGCGCGCCTCGGTTTGCTCGGTGATCCGGTGCACCATGAACTCGGGTGAGCGCGCGTCGATCACGCCGATTGGATACAGATAGAGCGCGGGGTGATACGGCACCGAATAGGCCTTCACGTAGCGAACCGCGGCCATGAAGAAGCCGACGGCGGCGAGCGCGAAGCAGCCCGAATACAGTGCGATGAACGTGGCGGGCGCGAGCGCATAGCGGCTGCTCAGATCGCCGAAGCCGACGCGCAGCAGGGCGAAGCCCGCCAGCGCCGCGAAGATCCCGAATGCGCTGTAGGCCAAGCTGCGCGCATCGCGAGCCAGCGGGCGAATCGCCAGCGGCGCGGGCGCTGCGGCGCCCTCGGTCGAGGCCACGAAGCGCTCTTGAACTGGCCGCGTGAGAGCCCAGAAATCTACCTTAGCCATTGCTTACCCCGGCCTGTGAAGCTTTGCCCGATCGACCAATTCACGCAATGCTTCGCGTGTCACGCCGAGCCGCTCGGCGGTGCGTTCGGCGAGTGATGTGGTGGCCACGCCCGGCACGAAGCGGTACGTGGGGTTCTCTTGAGCATCGAGCTCGACCTGCAAAAATTCCAACCGTGGCACCGGTCGCTCCTTTTCGAGCCGCGAGGCAAATTGCAGGAAATGCGTGGTGATGAAGGCTTGTGGTTCCAGCTCAGCGAGCAGCGATACCACCAGCTCGAAGATCTCTTCGCCCTCCGAAGGGTTGGTGCCCGAACAGAGTTCGTCCAAGATCACCAAGCTGCCGAAACGCAGTTGTTCGAACATGCGCCGAATGCGCAAGAGCTCCGTGCCCAGGCGGCCTTCCCGCTGATCGGAGCTCAGCTCGTGGGAGAGCGAGACGAACAGCCCGTGACGCACCTGCAGCGACGCTCGCCGCGCAGGGACGAACGATCCGGACTGACCGAGCAATTGGGCCAGCGCGAGAGCCTGGAGGAGTCTGGTCTTTCCGCCGGAATTGGGGCCGGTGATCACCACCAGCGCGCGTTCGCCAGCGGCGATGTCTGCGCTCTTGGGCGGCCGTTCCTCGAGCAACAAGAATGGATTGAAGAGCGCTTCGAGTTCGCCCTGCTGCTGTGCTTGGCCCTGAAATTCCGGCAGGCACACCTCGAGCCCACTCTGCCGAGCAAGCTGCCGCAGCGAAAGGCTGGCCAAGTAAAACTCAATGTCCACGAGCAGCTGGAACAACGAGATCACGCAGTCCTGCACGCCGTCGAAGGCAGCGTTGGTGAGCCGACCGAGCAACTCCGCTTCGCGGAAGCCGTAGCCTTGGATCCAGAGCGTGATCTTGGTGAGCAAGCGCGCCAAGCGTGTGCGATAAAACGGGTTCTCGTGGTTCTCGCCTGCGCGCACGATTTGAAAGCTGCGTAGCTCGCCGTCGTAGCCGACCTTGACCCGGAACTCGATGGTCGCTCGATCGCTCTCGTGATCGAGCAGATTGACCAGCGTGTGATAAGCCGGAAGCGCTTGCTGCTCGATCGCGAATTGGCGAATGCGCCCAAGCCCCGGTCCGGCGCCCGGGAACGCGCTGGACAGCTCGTCCAAGAGTTCACGCACGCCCCGCAGAATGTCGATGCGACGTCCGATCGCGTCGTAGCGTTTGCCGCGATCGGGCGCCTCCAAGCGTTGCACCAAACTGCGGAGCTTCGCGGCCAGCCGCCCGAGTTCTTCGGCGCGCTCGGGTGCGGCGACGAGCTCGCGCAAGATTTCGTGGCGGAATTGCGTCACGCGTAGATCGCGCGGCGGCTGTGCGATCAGGCGCTGCAAGTGGCCGCGCTCGGGCACGTACTTTTGCCCGGCGACGCTGAAGGACAGGCAGCGCGTCACGAAGTCTGCCAAGAACAGCTCGCGCGCGAAGCAATCGCTCGAAAAGTCACTGGGGCCGAACTCCGCCCGCTCCCAGATCTTGGTGAAGCTCTCGGACGTGCCGCCCGTCGCGAACGCGAACGTGAGCGCTTCGCGCAACGCTCGCGCGTCGAGTCTTCGCTGCGGCTCTAGGTAGAGCAGATCCGGGACGGAGGTCATCAGCTTGCGCGGGCGCGGATCAGGTCATCGTGGGGCAGGCCAAGCGAAAAGTTGTGCGTTATCGAGTGCCTGCGCGCAAGACCCATGCGCCGAGCGTACCACGCGCTCGGCTTGGTCAGGAAACCGCGCCGCAGCGCTCGTGCACGTCGCAACGAACTCTCTGGACGGCGACACTGTTATTTTGGGGGTTCGCTGCCCGACCAGCCGATCTCGCGGGCTGTCAGCGTGCCAACGCCTAGTTCCGCCAAGGAATCGGGCGGGCGCTCGGAGCCCACAGCGAGCACGAGGTGCCGCGTCATCACCTCTGCGTAGCGCTGTGGATAGAGCGGCACGCGCTCCGCTTCGACGAGGCCGTCCGGGATCATCACGCGACCGACCTCGTCGTACTTGTCGGTCGCACCCAGCGTGTGGAAGAGCTCGTGGCTGACCACGAACAGCGCCAAGTCCACCGTGGACGCATTGAGCTCGATGCGCGCCACGCCCACTCGCCCGCCGAACTCGCTCGAGCCTTCCACCAAGCTGCGCTCGCTGTCGCGTGGTGCGCGCACCAGGACGTAAATGCGCGAGTCGAACTCGCGCGCTGGCAAGTGACTTCCGACGTCCACGGCATGAGTCCAGCGCCACTGCTCGTAAGCGTGCCGGCCCAGGCTGAGCAAGGTCGTGTCGGGATCCGCCGGTGGCGCGCGGTCGACCGTTACTGGCCCGAAGAGTGTGAATTTCACGGGCTTCGACAAGTGGCCGCGATGGCGGTGATACTCCTCGCTCAAGCGAGCTTCCAAGTCGGGGAAGCGCGCGCGGAGCGCCACGAGCGCGCTCGTATCGACCGCTCCCAGCTGGACCAAGGCAACGGCGACCTCCAGCGGCCGTTGCCATTCGGTGCGTGCGCGCCGCGAACGGAGCTCGAGGCAAGCCCAGGTAATCGTGGCCAGCAGCAGGCCGAGCAGTATTCCCAATCTGAGGCGTGAGCCGCGAGATCGTACGCCCTCAGCGGACATCGCTCATCATAGCCATCACTATAGCTCGGAATGCCGGCGATTCGAGAGCAGGGTTTCTCTCGGACTTCAATCGTGAGACTCTAGAATTTGATTGGAAGAGTCGAAGATCGTGAAGCGCGGGGAAGCGCCAACGCAGACGACGGAGCTTTCAGCACCGACGTTGCCGTCGCAGCACGAGCTGTCCGATCCGAACGCGTTTCTCGATGCCATCTTCGAGAACATTCCGCACATGATCTTCGTGAAAGATGCCGAGCGACTTGCCTTCAGTCGCTTCAACCGAGCCGGTGAGGAGTTGCTCGGAATGTCGCGTAGCGCGCTTCTAGGCAAGACCGATCACGATTTTTGGCCGCCTGAGCAAGTGGAGCATTTCATTCGCAAGGACCGGGAGACGCTCGCCGGTGGCAAGCTACTGGAAATCGATGAAGAGCCGATCCAGACGGCTCGCGGGTTGCGCTGGCTACGGACCAAGAAGATCCCGCTTCGCGACAGCGGCGGAGTGCCGCGTTTTCTGCTCGGGATCTCCGAAGACATCACTGAGCAAAAACAGATCTTCGAGGAGCTGCAACGCACACGGCAAGAGCTCGAGCAGCGGGTCAGCGATCGCACGGCCCAACTCTCACGTTTGAACGCCGAGCTCTCGCAAGAGGTTGCCGAGCGCAAGCTGGCCGAAGAAGCGCTGCGCAAGAGTGAGGAGCAACTCCGCCAAGCCCAAAAGATGGAGGCCGTCGGTCTGTTGGCGGGCGGCGTCGCGCACGACTTCAACAACCTGTTGACGGTGATTGCGGGCTACGCCGAAGCGCTGTTGAACGATCGCGAGACCGCGCCCAAAATGAAGGACGATCTGACGCAGATTAGCCGCGCCGCGGAGCAGGCGGCAGCGTTGACCCGGCAGCTTCTGGCGTTCAGCCGTCGGCAGGTGCTAAAGCCCGAGGTTTTAGACCTCAATTCGAGCATCGCCGAGCTCGAGAAGATGCTCCGGCGCCTGATTGGCGAGGATATCGTGCTGACCGTGACTCTGGCGGGCCGACCGGCGTTGATCAAGGCCGATCCCGGTCAGATCGAGCAAGTGATCTTGAACTTGGTGGTCAACGCGCGCGACGCGATCGGAAGCGGTGGGCGGATTGCCGTGGAGTCCTCGCACGTGGAGCTCACCGAGCCCGGACGCGAGCGGCGCTCGTGCGTGATGCTGACCGTCAGGGACACCGGCCTCGGTATGGACGAAGCGACGCGCGCGCGGATCTTCGAACCTTTCTTCACGACCAAGGAGCGCGGTCGAGGGACGGGGCTCGGGCTCGCGACCGTGTACGGTATCGTGGAACAAAGCGGCGGCACAATCTCCGTGAGCAGTGAACCCGGCTTCGGCTCCACGTTCAATGTTTACCTGCCGGCAACCCCGGACAAACTGAACACGCCGCCGCCCAAGCTGGACTCTGCTTTTCCGAGCACCGCTCCGATTCGGGTGCTTCTGGTCGAGGACGAGGAAATGGTGCGCACGGTCGCGCGTCGCGTGCTCGAACAACATCACATACGGGTGGTGGAGGCCGCAAATGCCAGCATTGCCTTGACCCTCTTCAATGAGTGCCCCGCTGATTTCGACGTCGTGGTGAGTGATGTCGTCATGCCGGGCATGAACGGCCCGGCGCTGGTCGAGCTGCTCCTGTTGTTGCGCCCCGAGTTGAAGGTTCTATACATGTCCGGCTATGCGAACGACGCGCTCGTGAATCACTCGGTGATGGAGCGCGGTTTCGTATTCCTGCAGAAGCCGTTCGCTCCGCTCGAGCTCGTGCGCAAGGTGCGAGAACTCGCGGCGCGCGCTTGCGCCGAGGCGCCTACTCCGGCAGAAGCGCCGGTTAGTTCAAGCTCGGACCGACGATCTTGAACCAGAGCGAGCGCTGGGAACCGCATTGCCGGCAGCGCAGCTTGGTTTCGCGCAGGCGCACGCCCTGCCGCACGTGAGCCGAGTGCTCGACCAGCTCGTGATTGGCCCCGCACAGCGGGCAGCGCACGCTGAGCGCATGGCTCTCGATGACCGCTGCGGAGGCGGCGTCGAGCGGCCGCTCCGGGTTGCCGCCGGGTGAAAGCGCGAACAGCCGCTCGCGGTCCTCTTTCAGGCGGCTTTGGGCTCGCTCTTGTTCACGGCGGACGGTTCGGTCGCTTCGTTTCGGCGCGCGCTTGGCCATGCGGGCTTCCTCAGACTGCATCCAACAGATAGCGCAATCTGCCGACGATGACATCGATCGCTTGCGCATTTTCTCCGCCCTCCGGCACGATCAGGTGGGCATGCTGCTTGCTCGGTGCCACGTGCAAATGGTGCATCGGGCGGACGGTCCCGTAATATTGCTGCTCGACGGAGTGTAGGTCCCGGCCGCGATCGACGACGTCGCGTCGAATGCGACGCAGTAGTCGGATGTCGTCGTCCGTATCTACGAACAGCCGCAGGTCGAAACGATTCCGCAATTCTGGCACGGCGAAAAGCAAAATGCCCTCGACCACGACCACGTGGCGGGCCGGGACGGTGACGGTTTCTGCGCGGCGGGTGTGGCTAGCAAAGTCGTACTGTGGGCATTCGACGCCGCGGCTCTGGCGTAGTTCGTCCAAGTGGCGAGCGAGCAGCGCGTTGTCCAGGGCCGCCGGCTCGTCGTAGTTGATGGCCTCGCGCTGTTCGGGCGTGTAGCCGGTGCGATCCAAGTAGTACCAATCATGCGAAATCAGCGTCGACCCGTCGCCCAAGGCCTCGCCAATTTTGCGGGCCAGTGTGGTCTTGCCACTGCCGGTGCCACCCGCGACGCCCAGCAGCAGCGATCGCGATGCGCCAACCTCGAACATGCTCGGACCTGCGCTCATGATTGTTACCGCCACTATACTACCTGGGGCGATCTCCGCGATTTTCCGAATCATTTCGGGTAAGGTGTCGGACACGTGACAGACCAGTGGCTGATTTTCGCCGGGTTCGCCCTGGCGGTCGTCGTCGTTGCATGGCTTCTGCGCCTAGCGCCGCTCGCGCCCCGCCGCCGCTTGCGCCGCTCGGTGATCCTCCTGGGCTTCTACGCGGCAATGCTCGCGCTCAGCGGAGCGCTGCGCTGGACATCCGCCCCCGTCGTGATGAGCAGCGGCCTGCAAGTCGCGGCGAACGTGCTCCAGCTGCTGCTCGTCATCAATTTGCTGGCCACTGCCGTGTTCGACCTGCTCCTGCGCGCCCTGCGCATCGACTATCCCGACATCTTGCACGACGTGATGGTCGGCGCGGCCTACGTGGTGGCGCTCGGCGTGTTGATGCATCGCGCGGGCGTCAACTTGACGGGCATCGTCGCGACGTCGGCGGTGGTCACCGCGGTGATCGGTCTGTCGCTGCAGGCGACGCTCGGCAACGTCGTGGGCGGCATCTCGCTCCAGCTGGATGATTCAATCAACGAGGGTGACTGGATCGAGCTCGACAACAAGACTCAGGGCGAGGTCAAAAAGATTCGCTGGCGCCACACGGTGATCGAAACGCGCGAGTGGGACACCTTGATCATCCCCAACGGCCAGCTGATGACGCAGTCCATCCGAATCCTCGGCAAACGCAGCGGTCAGCCGGTTCAGCGTCGGATGTGGGTCTATTTCAACGTGGACTTTCGCTTCTCCCCCGCGGAGGTGATCCGCGTGGTGGAGGACGCGCTGCAGGGCGCACCCTTGGAAGGCGTCGCTCGCGAGCCCAAGCCGCACTGCATTTGCCACGACATGGCGCGCGATAACGCCGACAGCGTTTTCTACTACGCCGCGCGCTATTGGCTGACCAATTTCACGGCCAATGACTCGACCAATTCACTCGTGCGTCAACGCATTTACGCCGCGCTCAAGCGCGCGCGGATCCCGCTGGCGATCCCGGCCAAGACCATCTTCGTCTCGCAGGACGACAGTGAACACCGCGATCGAAAGCGCGCGCGAGAGCTCGAATCACACATGTCCGCGCTGGCGGCGATTGACCTGTTCGCAAATCTATCGGAAGACGAACAGCGGACATTGGCCGCGTCCGCGCGGCTGGCTCCCTTCAGTCCGAATGAAGTGATCACTCGTCAGGGAGCCAAGGCGCATTGGCTGTACGTCCTGCTCCAGGGCAGCGCCGCGGTGCGCGTGAGCGCTCCCGACGGTGAAGAGCGCCAGGTCGCCGTCCTCGCGTCTCCCAATTTCTTCGGTGAAATGGCGCTGATGACCGGCCAGCCTCGAGAAGCCACGGTGATCGCCCAAGACGAGGTGGTGTGCCTGCGCGTCGACCGCAACGATCTGGAAGGTATCATCCAGCGCCGCCCCGAGATCGCCAGCGAGATCTCGGGCGTGCTCGCCGCACGGCGCGTGGAGCTCGACGCCGCGCGCGAGGGGCTGGATTTGGCGGCCAAGAGCCAACGGCTGAACAGCGAACGAAGCCGCATCCTGCATTCGATCCGCGATTTTTTCGCGCTCGAGGCCGACAAGTAGTGGCCGTTCGTTAAGACGCTTTCATTATTCGCAGCCGTGTGCGGTCGCATTTTTTGTTTTGCAGACACCTGCGTGCCCGGTGGGGCGGACGTGCTATCCCTGGTTCCAGGTGCTGCAGCTTAAAATTTGCGGCGAAATAACGGTTCTGGAGTGTGATGATGAACTTGCGAAGTGTCGGTGCGCTGTTGGCAATCAGCACGGTGCTCGCCTGCGCGACGGCAACGAGTGACGGAACGGTCCCAGGTTTACCTTCGATGACCGCCGGATCTGACAGCGGTGGCAGCGGCAGCGCTGGGCTGGAAGAAGTCGCGGGCGCGCCGGCGGCCGGTGCCCCGCAACAAGCCGGCGCTCCC
>DATEPG010000401.1:0-4871 GCA_035273265.1 Polyangiaceae bacterium | reverse complement strand
GGCCCGGAGCGTCGACGGCGTCGGTCACGAGCACCTGATCGCGACAGTTGCCGCGTAGGTCGGCGGCGTCGCCATAGCGGGAGTGTGGATCGCGGCTGGAATCGTTGACGCCGAAGCCGGCGGGGCTCTGGCAAAGGCCGGTACCCGGGCGCTCCTTGACGATGTAGCGAGCGGTCGAATCGAACTTGCTCTCGTACGCTTCCGAGTTCGAGTAGCGCATGACGCAAGCGTCGTCGCCCGAGTGCTGCCCGTTGTCGACGCCCATCTTGACCAGCCTTGCTGCCGGGCTCAGTCGCGAAATCTCGTCGATCGTGTTGGAGGTGACGTCGGTGCTGTACTCGTTCAAGACGTGAATCGGGGTACTACGACCATCTCGCCTGAGCTCGAAGAGGGCCTTCTCTTTCGTTGCTTCGTCTAGCCCCACGCCCCACGCGATGTCGATGTCGATGTCGCCGTGATGGTAGACGTTGACGCAATGAAAGAGCTCGTGGGCGACGATCAGAGCGAAGTACTCTCCGTTGCTCGACACGAGCGGTAGGCGCAGCGACTCCCAGTCTTTCATCAGCCCAACGTGCGTGATTTTCTTCGGGTTTCCCGGGCCACCAAAGGCTTTCGCCTTGTTCTCGAGGCCGCCGTCTATCTTGAGAATCACCGCGTGTTGATCCGTGACCGAGGGCCCGACACGCCGATTGGCGTTGATGATTCGGGAGGCGGGGAGTTCCTCCTCCGTGAGCTGGAAGTGCACGTCGAGCCCCGAGATGGCTTTGAAGCGCAGAATGCCGGGGAGCGTCGCCGCACGCGCGCTATTCAGGACGAAGAAATCCTTGACCTTCGGGTCAACCTTATCGAGGTGTTCATTGCCGTCGTAAAATCCGCGGTACTCCTGATACAGCGTGAGCCCGTCACCCGGGGTGCCGTCGCCCTCGGGTGAGGAATCATCGTCGGCTTCGTCGGCTTGGTCGCTGACGCCGTTCCTCAGCTTCCAATGGTCGGAGACGAGAGAGTCCTTGGCGCGCTTCGGCAAACGCGCGTCAGGCTCGGCCGCGCCGCGGAGCTTGCCTTTGACGCTCCGGCCGTCTGCGAGATACGCCGTTACGGACAGAGTCGACCAGCCGCCCCAATCATACGGCTCGACTTTGATCGTATCGCTCCATCCCATCGGATTGTATTGGTCGGCAATCTGGCCGACAGCGCTGATTTCGTGCGTGCTCGGGCCCCAAGGCTTGAGCCGCAGGTCGAGTTCTGAATCCATCGCGTCGCGAGGGTAGTTCATCGCAATTCCGGGCTCGCTCGAGGTGTCCTTGAGCTCCCAGACGAAGCGCTCGATGCGCACGCTCGGTTCCGTGCCGTCCGCCGTTTCGAGGGTGGCGGTGACTTGGAGTGGCTCGCCGGCATCTCCCGTTCGTGTCGCGCTGGGGCGCCACCGTTCGTAGTCCGGCCCATCGATGATCAGCTCGAGTTCCTCGGCTTTTCCTGGCGTCAGCGTGAAATCGAAGGAATACGAGCCGGGCGCGCCCGTACCCGACGCAATGGCAGTGAAAAGCGGCGAGAGAAATAGCACTGGATCGCCCGCGTCTTTGCCCGTGAGCGTCGTGCCGCTGGCCGGGTAGTCGAACTTGGTGCGAAAGCTCGTGCCGTCGAGGGCGAGTTCTTGCGCGGTCCAAGGCCACTCCGTGAGGGCGTCGCCGTCAACGGGGTAAGGGAAAAGCTCATCGCAGGTCCATTCGAAAGCATGGCTCACCTTCGCAAGACTGCAGCCGAGTTCGAGGTCGAAGCGCGTCTCGTCGAGGTAGAGCGAGGAGGGCACGTTGCACGGGGCCGCCGAGGCGCTCTGTACCGTTTCGACGAGCCCGCAGCCCTGCTCGTCGAGTGCCGAGCCCGAGTAGTTCAAAGACACCGTGAGCTTCGGATCGCCCACGAAATAATGGCCCGGACTGTCCTCGCTGCGCTCGAGGATAGCGTTGCCATTTACGACCACGGAGTAGTCGTAGCTTTGACCGTCCTTCTGAAACGAGCTGTTGGCCCGGTACGAGAACGAAAGGTTCCAGGTGTCGAACGCGAGTAGCTCGGCTGGCTGCGCGGCAGCGGGGACCGTCGCTCCGAGCACGGCCAGAACGCTGGCAAGGGCGACCGAACGTGGCAAACGTCGCGTCATGGCAGACTCCCCGCTGACAGCTTTGAGCGGACCCGCTGGTGCGCCTCGTCGATCGTCACCGGCGGCTCGTCTTGCACGGGATTTTGCTGGTTGAACTCTGCGCGTGCAGCTTCGAGCGTGGCGAACGCGGTGTCGAGCGCGCCTGCGGCTTCATGCGCCATCGCCTTCCACACCAAGAGGCCCGTGTCGTCCGGTTGATCGGCAAGCGCCGCGTCTGCGAGCCCGACCGCGCGTGACGGTTCATTGCGCAACAAGGCGTCCTGGATTTCGAGTGCCGCTTTGCGTGAGCGCTCCTCCGCCGTGAGTATCGCAGGGGCGTCCGCAATCTCGATCGGCAGTGGGAGCGAGACGCGATTCGCAAAGGAGAGCTCGGCCGCGTATTTGCCGGGGGTGAGCGCGCGCGTCTGGTCCGCCGTCATGCTCCAAAAGACGTCGACTTGCCGGTGCGCGACGTCGACAATGGTGTTCTCGGGCACGGAGGACAGGAGGTCGAGAGGCCAGCGCCGCTCCTCACTGCCGCTCGTCACGCGTACCGAGAGCGAAGCCGGGTCGAGCACGACCTGCGCATTGCCCTCTTCTGCGAGCACGGCGACTCCCATCAGAATCAGGGGCCAGCCGCGGAACGCCGTGGAACTCGTCGCGTCGTTCAATGCGAGATCGACGACGAGGTTCTTCGCGGCGACTCCTCCCGCGTCGTTCCCAGGGATGCCCGCGTCATTGCGGCCGCCGTCGGCGTCCTTGCCGTTGACCTTTCCGTCGTTCGCGCAGCCGATGCAGCCGAGAACGGAGAGTACGAGCGCAAGCCCGCCGAACCCAGGTTCCCAGACACACCCACGCGGAGCCGCACGCAACATCGCACTCCTAGTCATCCTCTGGCGAGTACCACGAATGGATCAGACGAATCACGACAAATGCGGACCACCCGCGGTGAACCTCGGCGGGCTGCGGATGAAATCCACGAACGCGCGGAGCGCTGCCGGCATGTGGCGACGGCTCGGGTAGTACAGGAAAGGCCCGGAGAAGCGTAGCCACCAACGCTCGAGAAGCGGCTTCAAGGCGCCGCTCTCGAAGTGCGGCTGCAGCCAGTCCTCGAATAAATAGAGGATGCCTGTGCCCGCGAGGGCCGCAGCAACCAGTAGATCCGAGCCATTCCCGAGGTTGACGACGAGCGGGCCGTTGGGATCGACCTTCAGGACCTCGCCCTCGCGCTCGAATTCCCACGCCACGGGCGCGCGATGCGCGAAGCGAAGGCGCAGGCAGGCATGGTTGAGCAGCTTGCGCGGATGGCTCGGACGCCCGTGCCGTTCGAGGTAAGCGGGGGACGCGGCCAGGGCATATCGCTGCTCGCGCGGACCGATTGGAACAGCGATCATGTCTTTCTCGAGCGTCTCTTCATAACGAATGCCGGCATCACAGCCCGCGGCGAGAATGTCCACCAGCGCGTCCTCGGCCGTCACCTCGAGCCGGATATCCGGATAGGCGGCGAGAAATGCAGGCACGATTGTCGGGAGTACGACGCGCGCCGCCACCGTGGGCACGTTCAAGCGCAGTGTACCGGCGGGCTGATCGCGAGAGCTCTTCACCACGTCGAGCGCCGATGCGATTTCGGCGAGCGCGGGGTCGAGGCGTTGGAGGAGGCGCGCGCCCGCCTCGGTCGGTGCGACGCTGCGGGTCGTGCGCTGAAGAAGGCGAACGCCGACCTCGGCTTCCAATCTCCGCACGGCTTCGCTCGCGCTCGACGCGCTCGTGCCACTTGCGCGGCTCGCCTCACGGAATCCACCGGCGCGCGCTACCGCGGCAAACGCTCGAACGTCTTCTAAGTTGATGGGCATTGTGCGGTTTTCCGTACGGCCTGTGCTGATCTCACTGGTTTACCGTACACCGATCCGGCCCCCATAGTCTCTTTCATGAAGAACCTCACCAAAGCCGGAACGTTTAAATTGGGTCCCCGAACCGTGAAACGGCTCGGATACGGGGCCATGCAGCTCGCGGGACCGGGCGTCTTCGGACCGCCCAGGGATCGAAAGGCCGCCCTGGCCGTGCTGCGCGAAGCGGTTGCGAGCGGCGTCGATCACATCGACACGAGCGATGCCTATGGTCCGCACGTGACGAATCAGATCCTACGCGAAGCGCTTCAACCGTACCCGAAGGAGCTCGTGATCGTCACCAAAGTCGGTGCGAAGCGCGGCCCCGAAGGATCCTGGGACCCGGCATCCTCTGCCCAGGAAATCACCAGCGCGGTCGATGACAACCTGCGAAATCTCGGCGTCGACAGGCTCGAAGTCGTCAACCTGCGCATCATGTTCAACGCCATGGGCCCCGCGGAAGGGTCGATCGCAGCGCCCCTGTCCGCGCTGGTGACGCTACAGCGCGAGGGTAAAGTTGGCCAGATCGGCCTCAGCAACGTCACCGCGAAGCAAGTCGAGGAGGGGCGCGCGATGACCGAAATCGCGTGCGTACAGAACCACTACAACCTCGCACACCGCAGCGACGACGGGCTCATCGATCGCCTTGCTGCCGCGGGCATCGCGTACGTGCCTTTCTTTCCACTCGGCGGATTCTCCCCGCTCCAATCGACGGTATTGTCGGACGTCGCGAAGAAGCTCGGCGCGACGCCGATGCAGGTCGCGCTCGCCTGGCTGCTGCACGCCTCGCCGGTGATGTTGCCGATCCCGGGAACGGGGTCGCTCGAGCACCTCGAGGAGAACGTCGCCGC
>DATEPG010000400.1:0-6932 GCA_035273265.1 Polyangiaceae bacterium | reverse complement strand
CTCGTCGCCTGTGACGCGCTGCACGACGACTCTTGCTTCGAGGCGACGATCAGCCGCTTGCGCACACCGAGCCTGACACCGAGCAGCACCGCGCTCGGCTATCTGCGTGAGCTCCTGGCGCGCCGCGCCGGCGCCCCGTCCGGAATGTAACCAGCTCCGGGGGAAGGACCTCGAGCGTTATTGGCCCGGAGGGTTGGATGCGGCAGGCGCCGGCGAACCGGTGCGCTGGGCGTCCCAAGCTTTGCGATCGAACGTCAGCGTCAGCGGCACGTCGACGAGCTCACCCGCGTGAACCTCGACCTCTTTTTCGCTCTGGGCCATGGTCGCCGGCAAGAGCGCCGAAACCTTGACCTTGCCTACGGGCACGCGTGGGATCACGTAGCGGCCATCGAGGCCGGTCACCGCGTGCGTGGGGAACTTGACCACCAGCACGTCCGCCAGCATGAACAGCCGCATGCTGTCGGTCAGCTGGTAGCGCCCCGGCTGCTCCGGGTAGAGGTGAATGGCTTCGCCACGCGGCAAAGCAACGAGTTGAGCCTTCAGCTTTGCGCCCAGCAGGTCCGGTACGTATGGCCGCGAGTCACGGCTGCGTACGTCCAAACTCTGGCCGAACGTGAGCACATAGGTGCGCGCGTTCCAGGCGCAGCCGCTCGCGTCAGCCAGCTGCGCCGGCGTTTCCTCGGGCAGATACCCGCCGTAGCCGGTAACGCCAACGACCACATCGGCCAGGCCACGGCCAGCGCTCTCACGAAACAGCTTGCCGTAGGTCTCCTTGGCCGACGCACAGTCAGCTGGAATGCCGGCGGTTAGCTCGGGCATATCCGGGGCCGGATCGCCAGCCACGGTGACGAGGCCGCTGATCGTGCCCGTGGCGCCGGTATAGGGTGCCTCGCCCTTGGCGTTCACCGCCGCGCTGACGATCTTTGGATCGATCGGCAAGGACGAGGCGATTGGCGCCGGCAGGTTCACGCTGCCGACCGTGACCGCACCAGGCTTGGCCTTGTCTTTGCAGCCGCTCAGCGCGAACATGCTCGCGCCGAGTAGGCCAAACCCAGCTAGGAAAACCCGCGCAGCCATCAGCCGTGGGTGAGACCAGCGGCCGCCGCGATGTCCAGCGAAGAGCTCGGCAGGATGCCGAACACCAGCACGAACAACGCCGCGACGATCAGGGCAGCAACCACGAAGCCCGAGCGCATCGGAGTGGCGACGGGCGCACCCGGTTCAGGTTCACGCATGTACATGTAAACCATCACGCGCAGGTAGTAGTAGGCGCCCAGCACGCTGTTCAAGAGGCCAATCACCGCCAACACATTCAGCTGTGAATCGACCGCCGCGCTGAACACGTACAGTTTGCCGAAGAAGCCCGCCGTCGGCGGTATGCCGGCCAACGAGAGCAAGAAGAACGAGAACGCCAGGGCGACCGCCGGGTGGCGCTTGCCCAAGCCGGCCAGATCCTCGTAGCTCACGGCCTCGGCGCCACGTCGACCGCACAGGATCAACGCGCCGAAAGCGCCCACGGTCGAGACCGTGTACGTCAGCATGTAGAAGAGCACGCTCGAGGTGCCTTGCGCCGAACCCATGATCGCGACCACGCCCACCAGGGCATAGCCGGCGTGCGCGATCGACGAATAGGCGAGCATGCGCTTCACCGACTCCTGACGTCCCGCGACCACGTTGGCAACGACCATGCTCAGCACGGCGAGCCAAGCGACGATCTGCGGCCAGCCCGTGCCGCCCCAGCCCGTCAAGCGCGGATCGCCGAAGCCGACGACCAAGATGCGCAAGAGCACTGCGAAGGCCGCGCTCTTCACCGCCACGGCCATGTACGTCGTCGTCGGGGTGGGCGCGCCCTCGTACGCGTCGGGCGTCCACATGTGGAACGGTACCGCGCTGATCTTGAACGCCAGGCCCGCCACCAGCAGCGCGAGCGCCACCAAGACGATCGGCGCGTCGACGGCGCTGTTGGTCTTGCCAATCGAGGCGATGCCCTGACCGATGCCCACGAAGTCCGTGTGGCCGGTCGCGCCATAGAGGAGCGCTCCGCCCATCAAGGTCAGGGCTGCAGCAAAGCTGCCGAGCAAGAAGTACTTGAGCGAGGCTTCGCTCGCGCGCAGGTTGCCGCGGCGCAGCCCGATCATGCAATACACGCCCAGCGACATGGTCTCCAAGGCCACGAAAAAGCTGAGGAAATCGCCGGAGGCCGCGAGCGCCATGGCGCCCACGGTGCTGAACACCAAGAGCGGGAAGAACTCGCCACGATCGAGGTTGTGCTCGGGCAAGTAACCGCCGGCAAGCAGCGAGGCCAAGCCGCCACCCAGACACAATACGAAGCAGAAGAAGAGCGAAAAGCGGTCGATGATCAAGTACGGCGCGAGCGTCTCCACGCCGGGGATCGACTCCGGCCCGACCTTCCACAGCGCGACGCTGATCAGCGCCCCGGCAAACAGCACGACCGCGCTGCCGAGCGCGAGTTCGTCGGCGCGACCGGCGCCGGCGTCCGTCGACACCATGCCCGCCTGGGCACCCGTCAACGCGACCGGCTTGCCGAACGCCTCGGCGAGCATGAGCAGCAGGCCGCCGATGGCGACGGCCAAGATTGGCGAAACAGCGAGCAATAAGTTGAAGTTCACGGCGCCTCCGCATTCAGCGCTTGGGCTTGGACAGGAGCCGTTGCGTCAGTCTTTTTGCTGGGAGCTTCGGGGTAACCCTGCTCGAGCGGACCGCCATGTCGGTCGGTCAGTTTTGCAGTGTCCGAAGATCCGAGCTCCAGGTACGCCTCGCGGGATTCTTTGTACCGCTCGAGCACGCCAGATACGCCTTCGCTCATCCGGCTCAAGAACAGGTTCGGGAACAAACCAATGATGAAGATCAGCGCGAGCAGCGGCGCCATGGCCACCGTTTCGCGCACATTCATGTCGGTCAGGTGCTTGTTCTTCGGGTTCGAGAGCGGCCCGAAGAACATGCGCTGGACCATCGAGAGCATGTACACCGCGGCCAAAATCACGCCCGCGGAGGCCAGGCCGGCCTGCAGCTTCGCTTGACCGCCCAGGGTTTGCGAAACGAAGGTGCCCATCAAGACCATGAACTCACCGACGAAGCCGTTCGTGCCCGGCACGCCGATGCTCGACATGGTGACGATCACGAACACCGCGGCGTAGATCGGCATCACCTTGGCTAGGCCGCCGAATTCACGCACCAGGCGGGTGTGCCTGCGGTCGTAAATGACGCCGACCAAGAGGAACAACGCGCCGCTGGAGATGCCGTGGTTCAGCATCTGCAGGACCGCGCCCTCCATGCCCGCCTGGGTACCCGCAAATAGGCCCAGCATCACGAAGCCCATGTGCGCGACGGACGAGTACGCCACTAGGCGTTTCACGTCGTCTTGCTTCCAGGCCACGAGCGCGCCGTACACGATGCCGCCGCCGATGGCGAAGCCGGCCATGGTCGCAGCCGACATCCAGGCTACGCCGCCCAAGAGACCCATGCAGAAGCGAATGTAGCCGTAGGCGCCCAGCTTGAGCAGCACGGCGGCGAGGATAACGGAGCCACCGGTTGGCGCCTGCACGTGTGCGTCAGGCAGCCACGTGTGAAAGGGGAACATCGGCACCTTGATGGCAAAGGCCAAAAAGAAGCCGAAGAAGCAGAACCAGGCCGTGGTGTGCGGCAACGCCACGCGCTGCAGGGCCAGGTAATCGAAGCTCGGATAGCCCGCGAGCTTGGTGTAATTCCAGACCAAGACCAGGATCGCGGCCAGCATCAGCATGCTGCCGACCATCGTGTACAGGAAGAACTTGTACGCGGCCTTGATCTTCTCGGTCCCGCCCCACACGCCGATCATCACGATCATGGGGATCAGCAGCAGCTCCCAGAACACGAAGAACAGGAACATATCGAGCGAGACGAACACGCCCATCATCGCGCCGTGCAGGAGCAGGAACGCGAAGCACAGATCCTTGATCCGCGTCTTGATCGAACCGAAAGCCACGTAGGCGGCGATCGGCGTGGTCAGCGTGGACAGCAGGATCAGCCACATGCTCACGCCGTCGACGGCGACGTGGTAGCGGATGCCGAAAGCCGGCACCCACTCGGCGATGTGTTGGTAGTGCCAGCCGCGAGTCATCGGCGAGGACAGCAAGCCGAGCGAGATCAGGCCATCCAAGCCCAGGATCAAGAACGTGACGCGCTTCAAGATCACTGGCGATTGGCGCGGCAAAAACAGCATCAATATCGCGCCGGCGATGGGCAAGAACACGATCACCGTGAGCAGGTAGGGCCACTCTTTGGCGTTTTCGTCGACGACCGCCGTCGAAGCAGAGGGCCACAAGCCGCGCACCAGCAGCACGGACAGCGCAGCCACGATGCCGATCGCGATTCGCTCGGGCGTGCCTTGGCGACGCGGAATGAGCGCCCCGACGGTGAACGCCAGGAGATACGGCGCAATTTGAAACAGAGCTAGAGCCAGCGGATTCATTTCATTTCCTGGGGCTTCGGGAGCTGACGCTGATCGAGTGCTCGGCGCACCGGAGCAGAATCTCCATCGAGCCGCGACGTAGCCCCCGAGCGATCGGGCGCGGGACGCGCAAAGTTGAACGAACGAACAGCGGTTCGACCGAACGCATTTTTGACTTCGAGCCTAACGGTTCGATTCTCTTTCACTGCCAGGTTGAGCGACTGTTGCGTCTTGTTGCCGAAATCCTGCTTGTCGCCGTCCCATTTGCCGTCGTTATTCAGATCCCAGCGGTAGCTGTAGCCGAGGCCCTGCGCCGCGGTCAGGCTGTACACGCCGGATTCGTCATTGGTCTCCAGCTTGGCATCGGCACTCGGCCTGACGAACGACCAACCCACGGCGCCCAACCCGAGCACCATGATCGCGGCATACGTTTGCACGCGGCCGGTTTGGATGAAGCGCAGCGCCGTGCCGCTCGTGGCGACCAGGAACGCGCTGACCCGCGCGATCAGGAAATCGACGATCCACTTGTCGGCCCAAGCGAAGAACTCGGCCAACGAGTCCACCGCGCCGATTACGTATTCCTCGTAGAGTTCGTCCACGCGCCACTTGTCGAACACCAGCGCATGCAAGCCGGGCATGGCTTGGACGAAGGTCTGCGCGGGCTTGCCCTTTTGCATCACGTAGATGAAGTAGGCCAGGCCCGTCCCACCGGCGAACGACAGGAAGGCCAAGCCCAAGAAGGGATGTTCGAAGTGTTCGGCACCTTCGATCAGCTGAACGCTTTGGCTGGCCTTCGCGAACACCGGCTCGAGCCAATGCTCGAAGGGCGTGATGTGAAACAGGTGCGCGTTCAAGAAACCCGCAAATGCGGCCAAGAAGCCGAGCACCGCCAACGGCACCCACATTTGCCAGGGTGACTCGTGCGGCGTTGGACCATCGAGCGGAACGCTCGGGTCGTGGTGCGCGTGACCGTGACCGTGATCGTCGTGGCCGTGCGCATGCGCCGGCTCTCTCCAGTTCTTGACGATCTTCCAGCCTTTGAACTCGCCGAAGAACGTGCCGATGTACAGCCGCGTCATGTAGAACGCCGTCATCAACGCGGTAAGAATGCCGATCGCGTACAGCGCCGTGCCGAACCAGGTCGGCCAAGCGAAGACTTCCATGCTGATGCCGCCGTCGCGCAGCGACGTGGCTGGCACCTTCACGAACGAGGTGTAGGCGCGAAGCAGGATCTCGTCCTTCGAGAAGAAGCCGCTGGTGAAGGGCAAGCCGACGATCGCCGCCCAGGCCGCGGTGAAGGTCCAGAACGTGTACGGCATGTATTTGCGCAAGCCGCCCATGTTGCGCATGTCCTGCGACGCGTCCGTGTCGTGGATGCGCGCGTGCATGGCGTGGATCACCGAGCCCGCGCCGAGGAACATGCAGGCCTTGAAGAAGGCGTGGGTGATGACGTGGAAGAAGCCGGCAGTGAAGGCGCCCACGCCGACGCCCAAGAACATGTAGCCGAGCTGGCTCACGGTGGAATAGGCGAGCACCTTTTTGATGTCGTGCTGCGCAAAAGCAATGCTGGCCGCAAACATGGCCGTCAACGCACCGGTGAGCGCCACCACCGCCATCGCCGCCGGGCTGAGCACCATGACGAAGGACAGACGGCACAGCAAATACACGCCGGCGGTGACCATGGTCGCCGCGTGGATCAGCGCGCTGACCGGCGTTGGGCCGGCCATCGCGTCCGGCAGCCAGACGTACAACGGCAACTGCGCGCTCTTGCCGGCGCAGCCGAGAAATAGTGCGAGGCCGACCAAGGTGGCCGCGCTCACATGGCGCGGCATGTTGATCCACTGCTCGAAGCTGCCGCCGATCAGGCTAGCCGCTGGCACGTGCGTGCCGAGCGGCCACACCTGAACCGGCGTGAGCAGGTTCTTCGCGCCGTTGTCGATGCTCGACCAGTCCAAGCCGCCCGTGTAATAGAGCAAGAGCCCCATCGCCACGAGCAGGCCGAAGTCACCGATGCGGTTGGTGACGAACGCCTTCTTGCCGGCGGCCGCGTTCTTGTCGTCTTCGAACCAAAAGCCGATCAGCAGGTAACTGCACAGACCGACGCCTTCCCAGCCCACGAACAACACCGGCAAGCTGTCCCCGAGGATCAGCACCAGCATCGAGAAGATGAACAGGTTCAGGTAGGTGAGGAAGCGGTGAAAGCCGGGATCTTCCGCCATGTAACTGACGGAGTAGAGGTGGATCAAAAAGCCGACGCCCGTGACGACCAGCGCCATCGTGCCGTTCAGCGCGTCCGCCGAGAAGGCGACGTCCAGCATGATCGTGGTGCCGTCGGATCGGGTGAGACGGAACCACTCCCAACCCTTCCAGAAGAAACGCGCGGCTTCGTCGCCTTCTTGGGCATGCCCAAGAGCGAGGAAGGTGACCACAGAAAGCGCGAAGGCGATGCCCATGACGCTGAGCGCCAGGAGCGACACTGCCT
>DATEPG010000399.1:0-13304 GCA_035273265.1 Polyangiaceae bacterium | reverse complement strand
AAGCGCTCGACGAAGCGTGGGTCCCTGTCGGCGCGTTCGCGCTTTCGGGCGTATCGATCTTTTTGAACCCGACGCCGTTTCCGTACAACCTGATTTGGCTCACGCCGGCCTGGCTACTGATGGCCACGTTCGGCTTGGCGGAAAGCTGGAGGCTGTTCGCTCGTGCACGGCGTGGCCCGACCCTGCGCGTGTCGCTCGCAGCTTTGGTAGCGGCGCTCGCGCTACTCTGTTTTTGGAATTGCCAGCAAGACCCGTACTATCGCAAGCGCTGGGACGCACAGCTGCGCGTGGTGGCGAGCGCCGAAGCCCTCACCGGCCCGAATGATCCGGTCCTGGATCTATGCGGACTCGTAGTCTCCCGCCCGCCCGTGGCCAAAGATTGGGTCGTGCACTCGTTGTTCATGCCCGCCTACCACGCAGGCCAGCGCGAGAGCGTGCGCCAAATCATCGAGCGAGTTTGGCCGCCCGTCGCCATTACCGTCTACCGTTGGAGCTTCCTCGATCGCGGCGATTGGCTCGCTCTCCGTCGCAACTACGTGCGCTTCTCGGACGATGTCTGGACCCTCGGGCAAGCGCTCGGACCAAGCAACACTCGCTTTCAGATCCATCGAGCGGGACGCTACCAAGTGCGCGCCCTGGGCGATGCCGGCACTCTCGATGGTCGGGCGATTCGCGGCGGCGACGCGCTCTGGCTGGCGCGCGGAAATCACGCACTCCGCACGAGCACGAGCTTCACCATCGCTTGGAACGGCCCCGGCACTCCGGGCGCTCCGCCACCCGCGGCCAAGCCCTTGTTCGAGCCAGGCGAACTACCCAAACAACGCGACGAGCGTTGAAAGCGCGGCCAGAGAACACTTGGGTAAATCGCTTTCCGAACCGAGCGTACTGGCGACTAACGGTACCCACTGCACGCGATCGCCAGTCGGCGCATTTCCATATTTCGTCGCTGGCTCGACCAAGCTCCCCCCGAATGCTCACGCGAGCGCTTGTCGACTTGACGAGTCGCTGCCCCATGCGACGCTAGCGACCCATCCCATCGATTTTCTTAACCGAGGAGAGACCCGTGCCCACGAGGCGATACCCGACCCTACTTTTCATTGCTTGCACCTTTACCCTGGCTGCTTGCTCCACGAGCGATCCGACCACACCCAATAGCGGCGGTGCCGGTTCGGGCAAGGCCGGCAGCACCGCCGCAGGCGGCAGCACAGCCACGGGCGGCAACACGGCCACGGGCGGCACGGGCATCGTCGGTAGCGCTGGCACACTCGGCAGCACCGGCGGCGTGCCGGGTGTCGGCGGTTCACCGCTCGGCCAAGCGGGCGGTAGCAGCACCGCGGGCGCCGGCTCCTCAGATGGCATCACGGGCTACTTCACGTCCGGCACTTGGAAGGGCTTCGCCTGGACCGCCACTTTCGGCGTGGGCGGTACCGTCACGCCCGCCAGCTTCGAGGGCGTCGCGACCTGGCCGGTGTGCGCGAAGGGCACCGTAAAGGGCGTCGACGACGGCTCCAACGGCGCGATGGTCGGCTGGAACCTCAACCAAGAGAAGCTCACGGACGCTCCGCTCGGCACCATCATCCCCAGCAAGGCTGGCATCACCGTCAACGTCAAGGCCGCCGCGGCCGCGACTGCACAGCTCCGCCTGCAGATCCAGGCCGCCGATGGCGAGACCAACGCGCTTCACCGCTGGTGCGCGGAGATCGGCACCGGTGGCGAAAAGATCTTCGTTCCCTGGGCTTCGTTCAATACCGAATGTTGGCCAGGCGGCGCGGGCGTCGCTTACGACGGCGTTACGCCGCTCGCACAAACCATCGTGCAGGTTCCGAGCGCCGAGACGGATGTGACCTTCGATTTCTGCATCAACTCGGTCGCGGAAACTGACGCCAGTGGCTCGACCGGCACGGGCTGTGATCTCAGCGCTCCCGTGAACGGCACCGCCCTGACGGGAACTCTCGGCACTGGCGACAAGTACGCGCGCAAAGCGACCAACACCGGATCGCCGGTCATCAACGTTCAGAACAACATCTTCGGTTCGGGCGGCCAATACGACATCGCCTACAACGGTCCGTCGTTCACGATCACGAACTTCACGGGCAGCGCGCCAACCAGCGGCGCTCCGATGGGCTATCCCTCGCTCTTCATCGGCTCGTCCGGTGGCAACGGTCAAGCCACCACGGGCAGCAATCTGGCCAAGCAAGTGATGGGCTTGACGGACATTCCCACCGCATGGCGCTGGTCGGGGAGCGGAACGCAGTTCAACGCCGCCTACGACGTCTGGTTCGCGCCGGGCTCCGGCGACGCTGGACCGGGCACCCGCTCCTTCCTCATGGTCTGGTTCCACAAGACGAGTGAGGTCTTCGCGGAGGGTGAGGGCGAGTCGCACTCGGGCGGCGTCGCGACGATCAACGGCAAGTCCTTCAACACCTACGTTTCACAGCAGTTCGAAGGTCGGCCCATCATCAGTTACGTCGCTAGCGCCAGCATCAAAGAGTGGAGCTTCGATCTCAACGATTTCATCACCGACGCGAAGACCCGCACCTCCACGGCTCAGCCCACGCCCGTGATCAGCAACAACCTCTATCTAACCAACGTCTTCGCGGGTTTCGAGGTCTGGAGCGGCGCGACCAACCTCAAGACCGACAAGTTCTGCATCGAAGTCAAATAAGCACCGGGCGCGCAGCGCAAGGCCGGCCCGGGGCAACCCGGAGCCGGCTTTTTTTGTTTCGCGGCGGGCCGGCGCTTGCAGGCTCGAACGGTGCCGGGCCGCACCGGCGACAGGCTCGCCTAATCAGGCAGGTCTAAACAGCAGCGGATACGAAACGGTCACGATGCCGCCCGCTGGAGCTGGGAAGCTCAGGCCGTAGAAGGCCCTGATGACACACGCCTTGGCGGCAGCATCCGCGAGATCGGAGCCGCCGTCGCTGACGTTGGAGACCGCACCATCCCTTCCGATCACGAAGCGCACGGCGACCCGCCCTGCCAAGGTCGGCAAGCGCCCCAGGCCCTGCTCGTAGCACATGCGGAAGCGCGTTGAATTCGCGCCGACTACGCCGCGAACCACGGCGGGCTCCAGCCGCCCGCTGACGGTGATCTGCCCGTTACTGACTCTGCCGTTCGGTGCTTTGGCAAGCGGAGCCGTGGGCAAACCCGTTTTGCGGCGCGCGCTGCTCGACTCGGTCGCAACGGACGAAGTGTCCGCTGCGGCCTTCGCGGGCTCGCGGTCTGTCGCAACGGGGGTCGAAGCACTGGGCTCGCCCCCGGTCGCCGTGGGCGCCGCCCTCGTCTCGGGCGGCTTCGCAGGAGCTCCGCGGGAGAGCCGGAGCGTTCCAACCCGCTGGATGATCGACGCGGCGATCGGGATCGAGCTACCGAGCACGACCAGCGCTGCGAGAGCGATCATCCAACCATAGCTTGGCCGTGCCACGTCGATCATGGGCGAACGCTCTTGAAGCACCTGCGCCGGCGCGGGCCGAGTCTTGGTGCGCACGAACGAGCTCGTGCTGCAAAACTGGCAGAGAGCAAACTCGGCTGCGGGATCGATCTGCAGGCCAGCCCCACAGGTGGGACACTTGGCTGCGATGAGTTGTGCCATGGATAAGACCAAAGGCTCGATACGCCGGAATCTCGGGTGAGGCTTGTATGGCGTTGCAGATCCCTGATCCTTTCATGCAAGATCCAGCGCATGACCTCCCTCAGCTCGACGTCCGCGAAAAGGCGCGCCTTTCGCCAAATGCACGAATCGGGCTGTTTCAGCTTGCCCAATCCCTGGGACATCGGCAGCGCGCTTTTCCTGCAGAGTCTCGGCTTCAAAGCGCTGGCCACCAGCAGTGCCGGCTTCGCTTGGTCCCAGGGACGTGCGGACGGCGCGCTCACTCGCGAGCAAGTCTTAGCGCATTTGAAAGAGCTAGTTCTGGCCACGTCGCTGCCGATCAATGCCGACTTCGAAAACGGATTCGCACCGGACCCGGAGGGAGTCACAGAAAGCGTGCGGCTGGCAGTCGAAACCGGCATTGCTGGGCTCTCAATCGAAGACGCCAGCGGGCAGGCCTCGAACCCCATCTTCGATATCGATACTGCCGTCCGGCGGCTACGCGCAGCGCGGGCAGCCATCGATCAGGCTGGAGGCGAGACACTCCTCGTCGGAAGGGCCGAGAACTTCATCACCGGGCGGCCCGACCTGCCCGACACCATCGCTCGGCTCAAAGCCTACGCCGAAGCGGGCGCGGATTGCCTGTACGCACCAGGCATTCGAACGCGCGAACAAATCTCTGCGGTAGTTACCGCGGTGGCACCAAAGCCGGTGAACGTGCTCGTCGGTTGGCCGAGCGAGTTCACGCTGGATGCACTCGCCGGTCTCGGCGTGCGGCGCGTCAGCGTGGGCGGTGCGCTCGCCCGTTCTGCCTGGGGTGGCTTGCTCCGCGCCGCAAAATCGCTGGCAGAGGGGCGTTTCGACGAGTTCTCCGAGGCTGCCTCGGGACAGCAGCTGAACGCGCTGTTCAACCAGCAGCGCTGAACGAGGCGTTCGTGCTTGCGCGACGACACTGGCGCGCCCCAAGCTGCACGCTAGGCTGCTCGGACATGTCGGCTCAGCTCGAGCTCTTTGGTCGGGGAGAGCCGGATTTCGATCCGGCTTTCGACGGCGCGCAACGCATCGAATTGGAGCCGGACGCTTGGCTCGAATTCGTGCCGCATTGGCTTCGCGGACATCGACCATTGTTCGATGCGCTACTCGCTGAAACGCAATTTCGCAGCGAACGACGGCTGATGTACGACAAAGTCGTGCAGGTTCCACGGCTGTACGCTCGATTGGGCGAAGACGGCCCGATCCCGGCGGTGGTGCAAGCCATGCAGCACGCGCTTTCCGCGCGCTACCGCGAACCGTTCACGAACATCAGCCTCGGTTACTACCGTGATGGTCGAGATAGCGTCGCTTTTCATGGCGACTACATCGCGCGTACGCTCCCGCGCGCGCTGGTCGCGACGGTATCGGTCGGCGCTCCGCGGCGCTTTCGGATGCGTCCAACGAGCGGGGGCCGCTCGCTCGCCTTCGACTTGGGCCGCGGGGATTTGCTGGTGATGGGCGGTTCGTGCCAGCGCACTTGGCAGCATGCCATTCCGAAGTCGCGCACGGTCGGCGTAGAGCCGCGGATCGCAATCATGTTCCGACCGAACTGGGAGCCACTACTTCCGTCAAGCGAGCGTTGATTTCTGCGTCAACGTCTGCGTCTGGCGCAGCGGCTGCTCTCAGCCTGCGTCATCGAATGGGTTGCGGTAAATTTCCACGAGCGAAAGCTCGACGTCCACCGAATGAAGCTGGATGCTCCCTGCCGTGACCGAATTCTGAATCCAACCTTCAGGGGTACGCCGCCAGACGTCGACTCGCTGCTCGTCGTGAGCAACCAACACGAGCTCTTCGAGCGCAGCGATTTGCTGGTAGTGCATCAGCTTTTCGCCGCGATCATAGTTGGCAGTGGAAGGGCTGGAGATTTCGACGATCACGCGCGGGTTGGTCACGGTTTGCTGCTTGCGATCCTCACGGTCGAACTCAGCCTTGCCACACACCACGGTCACGTCGGGATAAGTTCCGAGCCCCGTCGCGAGCACGCGCACCCTCAAATCGGAACTGTAAACCCGGCATGGGCGGCCGCGCAGGCTGGTGCTGAGCAGGGTCGAGACGTTGACCGAGATCGCCGCGTGATCGGGCGTGCCGCCGGCCATCGCCCAGACTTCACCCTCCAGAAATTCATGCTTCACTGGGCTCACCTCTTCTAACTCGAGGTACGCTTCAAAGCTGAAAGACTGTCGCGCCGGCTCAGCCACGGACCGAGCGTAGCATGCTCCGCACAGGCGTAGCAGCTCGCACCCGTCACTCGACGCCGAAGGCTTTGACGCGGCACGCGGCTCCGCGTGACCATCAACCCCCAGCTCTTTTCTTAAGTGCCTCCTCCCCCTGCTCAGAACGAGTTTCCTGCTCAGAACAAGCGTAGCTGCCCCCCCTTGTCCGTCGGGCGGCGGAACGTGCTTTCTGGGCGCGGGTGCTGCTCGGTGATACCGACCTCGCGCGCGGCTAGGCCCAGGCGGCGCGCGGTTTGATCGAAGAGCAGACGCACCGCCTGGATGTACGGGCCTTCACCTTGCATGCGGCTGCCGAAGCGCGGATCGTTGAGTTTGCCGCCGCGCATTTCGCGCACGCGCGCCAGCACCTTTTCGGCGCTCAGCGGGAGGGCCTCGCGCAGGCGTTCGACGAAGACGGGCTCGACACTGCCGGGCAGCCTGAGCGGGATCATCGCGGCGCTGATCGCGCCGGCAGCGCTCGCGGCCTCCAAGATGTGCACGATATCGCGATCACTGAGGCCCGGGATGAGTGGGGCAATGTTGACGGAGACCGGGATGCCGCGTTCGCTGAGACGACGCACGGTCTCGATTCGTCGCTTGGGGGTGGGCACGAGCGGCTCCAAGGCGCGCGCGACTGCTGCGTCCCAAAACGGGATCGTGATCGTGACCGAGGCGCTGCCGCGCGCGGCGAGCTCAGCCAAGAGATCCGCGTCACGCTCGACCAACGCGGACTTGGTGATGATGTGCAGCGGATTGCCGTACTCTGCACAGACCGCGAGGCAGGCACGGGTGAGCCCGTAGCTCGACTCGAGCGGTTGATAGCAATCGGTATTGCCACTGAAAAGGATGAGCTCACCTTGCCAGCTGGGCTTCTCGAACGCCTCGCGCAGGAGCTCCGCGGCACGCAGTTTGACCACTATCTTGCGTTCGAAATCAGCCCCGGCACCGAAGCCCAAGTACTCGTGTGAGGGACGCGCGTAGCAGTAGGCGCAGCCATGCAAACAGCCACGGTATGGATTGATGCTGAACTTGAAACCGAGATCGGGGCTGTCGTTGTCCGAAAGGATCTGCTTGGTTTGGTCCTGGAACACCGTGAGCTCGACGCTGGGCGCCTCTTCCAAATAGCTGACCAGCTCTTTGCGCCAGGGATTCGGCGGGTTTCTGAGCGGTAACGAGCGCATTGCCGCTTTGCATTATACACTGAACGCCCATTCAGTCAACGTAGGGAGGACAAAAGTGACCGCTCAATTTCGCCAGAAAACATCACGTTTTGGCCGGCTTGGCCTTTCATCGTTCGCAATTTGGAGTATGTCAGGTTCGTGATCGGACAGGAGACCCTCGACCGCGTGCGGCGGGAGATTGGGATCGTAGAGCTGATCGGGCAGACCGTCAGGCTGCAGAAGCGCGGTCGCAGCCATGTCGGCGTGTGCCCCTTCCACAAAGAGAAGACGCCCAGCTTCCATGTCAACGCGGAGCGCGGCTTCTATTATTGCTTCGGCTGCCACGAGTCGGGCGATGCCATCAAATTCGTGCAGCGCATCGAGGGCCTGGAGTTCAGTGAGGCCGTGCGCGAGCTCGCTGAGCGCGCAGGCCTTCAAATCGTGGAGACGAGCTCGGAGCCCGAGCGCAAGCTGCAAGCGGAAGTCCGGCGGCGTCAGCAGGAGCTGTATGACGTCGGCAACGCCGCCGCTCACTACTTCGAGTTGATGCTACGCGAGCACCCGCTCGGCGGTCACGGGCTGGCTGAGCTCGATCGCCGCGGCCTGGCCGCGGACTCAGCGACCGGCCCGGTCGCTGACGCGCTGCAGTCCTTTCGCATCGGCTACGCGCCGTACGGTTGGGACGGCTTGGCCAAGCACTTGGCTGCCGCCGGGCTCAGCGCCAGCGCCGCGGAGAAGATTGGCGTGATCGTGCCGCGCAAGACGGGCGGCGGCTATTACGACCGCTTTCGGCACCGCCTGATGTTCGCGGTGCTGGATTTGCAGGGGCGCGTGGTCGCGTTCAGCGGGCGCGCCCTCAGCGAGCCCGAACCGAGTGAGCTGGCCGAGTTGGCGATCGAGTCCACCGCGCAGCCCGGCGCCGAGCCCGCGGCGAAGTACCTGAACTCACCCGAGTCGCCGATCTACAAAAAGCGCGAGACGGTGTTCGGCCTGTACCAGGCACGACAAGCGCTGCGTTCTGGTGAGAGCTGCGTGGTAGTCGAAGGCAACTTCGATGTGATGAGCCTGCACGCCCGCGGCATCAAGCAAGTGGTGGCGCCACTCGGCACGGCGTTTACGGAAGAACAAGCGCGCTCGATTGGTCGCTTCACGAAAGACATCGTGCTGCTGTTCGACGGTGACTCCGCGGGCCGTCGCGCCGTTGAGGCGTCACGAGCGCCGTGCAACGTCGCCGGGCTCAGGGTCAAAGTCGCGTCGCTACCCGACAAGATGGATCCGGACGAGCTCGTTCGGCAAAAAGGCGTCGAAGGCATCACGCGCGTGCTGAAGGCCGCACGCGGCATGCTGGAGTACCTGATCGACACCGCCCTCGATCGCGCGTATGGCGCCGACGCTCGTGAGCGCATCGCGATCCGACAAGAGGTCCAGCAGCTGATTCGGGACGAGCCGGACCCGACTGCGCGTCTGCTGGGCCAGAACTACGCGGATCGCGTCGCGGGCGCGCTGAACTTTCGCCAAGACAAGCAGCTGCTCGACGCCAACGCGCGTGAAATTCAGCGCAGCATCGGACCAGCGGATTCGGGGTCGGCCGAGCAGTCGGCGCCTCCCAATCGCGCTCGGTCGCGCGACCAACGAGAAGACATTGGTCGAGAGATCTTGGGCATTATGCTGGATTTTCCAGAACTCTTGGACAGCGACGAAGCCTTCGAAGCGGTGGCTCTCCTCGACGGCGATGTCGCCCGAGCGGTTGCCGCGGTGCGTCAGACTCGTGCCGGTAACAGCATCATTCCTGAACAAGTGCTTGCGAAGCTGGCCGCCTCGATCCATCCATTCGCCCTCGCTCGCCTGGCAGCGCCCCGGCATGAAACGCTGGAGGCGGCTCGAACCGAGCTGACTGGGAACATTTCTAAGTTGAACAAGCTCGAGCAAAAGCAAAAGACCTCCGTCGTACTCGGAGAGCTCGCGCAAGCTGACAGGCAAGGCAACATCGAGGAGCAGAACAATCTGCTTCTCGAAAAATTTGAGAACGCGCGCCGCAATCTACAACGCGGCCGCGCATAGAGAGAGGTTCTTGTGGGATCCAAAAAGTCGGAACTTTCCTCCAAGAAGGGCGCACCAGCTGCGGCCCCGTCGAAACCGGTGCCGGCCAAACAGAAGCCGAAGCCGGCTGCTGCCAAGGCGGCCAAGAACGGGTCCGCGCCCGCGCAGGCCAAAGGTTCCGATGACGACGACGACGACGACGACGACGACGACGAGGAAATCAGCTCGTCGTTTCCGCCGCCCGCCAAGGCCAACGGAAAAGCCAAAGAGCAGCTGATCACGCTCGGCAAGACCAAGGGCTTCCTCACCTACGACGACGTGCACGAAGCGTTGCCGGGCGAGGACGTCGGTCCGGATCAGATGGATGACGTGCTGTCCGCGCTCGACGACGAAGAGATCGAGGTCGTCGACGACGCCAGCAACATCAAGATCGCGCCGCATCGCGGTTCGGAAGAAGACGCGCCGCCCAAGACCAAGGCCAAGGGTGGCGACAGCGAGGACGACGGCCCCGCGCCGGCGGCTCCCTCTTCTTCGACGCCAGCGCGCACCGGCAGCGACGACGAATATTACAAGAGCAACGACCCGGTCCGCATGTACCTGCGGAAGATGGGCAGCGTGGCCTTGCTCACCCGTGAGGGTGAGGTCGAGATCGCCAAGCGCATCGAAGAGGGCGAAAACGAGATCCTCTCGGCCATTCTGTCCAGCCCAGTGGCCGTGCGCGAGATCATCGACATCGGTGAGCGCCTGCGGAACCACAAGATCCGGGTGAAGGACATCGTCCGCGACGCCGAGGACGAAGAGCACGAGTTCGACGAGGAAGAGGCGGACCGCCGCATCATCCGGCTGATCGACAAGGTCAAGCGCTCGGACAAGAAGAACCAAGAGCTGCTCGAGGAGCGCAAGGGCGCGGCCGACGTACGCCGCAAGGCGATCGACAAGGAATTGTCGGAGGGCAAGAAGGAGCTCGTCAAGACGCTGCAAGAGATGCGCCTGAACAAGAAGACGATCGACAAGATCGTCTCCAAGCTCAAGGCCATGATCGATCGCGTGCACCGAGCCCAGGGCAAGGTGTTCGAGCTCGAGAAGATCACCGGCACGAGCAAGGCCGATCTGAAGCGGATGATCCGCGACGCCAAGGACGACCCCGCAGCAGAGGCCGAGTTGGCCAAGAAGCTCGGCGTCGACGTGAGCGAGCTCGAGATCATGGACGAGGCCCTCAAGAACGCTCAAAAGGGCGTCAAGAAGGTCGAAGAAGAGCTCAAGATCGACGTCAACGAGATGTTGCGGACGTACACGTCGATCCGCATGGGCGAGCGCAAGGCGGAGAAGGCCAAGGCCGAGCTGGTCGAAGCCAACTTGCGCTTGGTGGTCTCGATCGCCAAGAAGTACACGAACCGCGGCCTGCAATTTTTGGATCTGATCCAAGAGGGCAACATCGGCTTGATGAAGGCCGTGGATAAGTTCGAGTACAAGCGCGGCTACAAGTTCAGCACCTACGCCACGTGGTGGATCCGCCAAGCGATCACCCGCGCCATCGCCGATCAGGCCCGCACCATCCGCATCCCGGTGCACATGATCGAGACGATCAACAAGCTCATCCGCACTTCACGTTATCTCGTTCAGGAGTTCGGCCGCGAGCCGACTCCGGAAGAGATCGCGGAGAAGATGGAGCTGCCGCTCGATAAGGTTCGCAAGGTGCTGAAGATCGCCAAAGAGCCGATCAGCCTCGAGACTCCGATCGGCGAGGAAGAGGACAGCCACTTGGGCGACTTCATCGAAGACAAGAGCGTGGTGAGCCCGGCCGAGGCCGTGATCAACATGAACTTGAGCGAGCAGACCCGGCGCGTGCTGAAGACGCTCACGCCGCGTGAAGAGAAGGTCTTGCGCATGCGCTTCGGCATCGGCGAAAAGAGCGATCATACGCTGGAAGAAGTCGGACAAGACTTCGAAGTGACGCGCGAACGCATTCGTCAAATCGAAGCCAAGGCCCTGCGCAAGCTGCGCCACCCGAGCCGCTCGAAGCAACTGAAGAGCTTCATCGACAGCTGAGGCTAACGCTGTGAGCACATCGACGCCCGGTCCGAGTTACTCGGAACCGGGCGTCGCGCTTTTGTACGCGTTTTTGTAAAGGTGCGCGGCGCTTCGCGCGCGATGGGAGAGTCTCGTTTGCGCACGCTCGGCTGGAGGGCGCTGGGCCGCCCGCGCCTTGCTTGAGGAAAGCAGGCGCCTGTTCGGTCAGCTCTTTGTAGGTCTCCATCTTATTGGCTGATCGTGATCTGGTCTTCCAAGACTTCTCGCTCGTTTTAGTTCCGGGCATGCGGCTGGACCGCTTCCCGCGCGCCCGGCGCGAAGCGTGCGGCGCTGCGCGCGCAACACGCCTCGAGCGTCGGCGCGCCGCAAGCTTCGCCGATCCCTGCCGCCGAGCGGAGTAACGCGACGCTGCCCACAACCTCTGGTGCGCGCGAAGCGCAGCACGCTTCGCGCCTAAGCGCACGCCAAGCAGCTCAGCCGCATGCCCGGAAATACGTCGAGCTGGCTGACTTTGGCAGGATCAGATCACGATCAACGAATGAGGTGGAGACCTACAAAGAGCTGACCGAACAGGCGCCTGCTTTCCCGCGGCAAAGCGCGGGCGGCCAAGCGATCACCAGCCGAGCGTGCGCAAACGAGAGTCTCCAGCCGCGCGCGAAGCGCCGCGCACCTTTACAAAAGCGGAGCTGACCGAACATACGCCGGCCGTTCAGCCGAGGCGCCTCCTGGGGCGCTCGCTTGACGGCCGCTAGCTAAGGGTGGGAAAAGTACCGCTCACTAGGGCTTTCCCCTCGACTGGTGCTTACCAGGGGAGTCGACGATGAGGTTTGGCATGAGCAAGAAATACATCTCACGAGTCATCCTGCTCTCCGGAGCGGTCTTGGTTGCAGGCTGCGGAGGCACGGTGGCGTTTCAGGGCACACAAGCCCTATCCGTCACGGGCACGCCGCCTCCCCCCCCGCCGCCGCCTCCCCCGCCGCCGCCGCCGCCTCCCCCAGAGCCGCCGCCACGCGTCGAGCTGCGCGACAACTCGATCGAAATCCACGAGAAGATCCAATTCGAGGTGAACAAGGCCACGATTTTGGAGGCCTCCTTCAGCTTGCTCGACGAAATCGCGGGCGTGATCAAGAAGGCGACCAACGCCAAGAAGATCGCGATCGAAGGTCACGCGAGCTCCGAAGGCGACAAGAACCTGAACCTCAAGCTGTCTGACGCACGCGCCAAGGCAGTCATGAAGTACCTGGTGGACCACGGCATCGAAAAAGAGCGCCTGACCGCCAAGGGCTTCGGCTCGAGCAAGCCGATCGCCGACAACGCGACGGAAGAGGGCAAAGAGAAGAATCGCCGCGTCGAGTTCAACATCGTCGAACAGGCCGTGACCTCGAAGAAGGTCGAAATCGACGCCAAGACCGGCAAAGAAAAGGTCTTGGAAGAGAAGACCTCGGAAGTGAAGAAGGCGGAGGACCCCGCTCCCGCCGACGCCGCTACCGACAAGAAGAAGGAAGCTCAGCCGAAGCCGGCTCAGCTCAAGGCGCCTGTCGCCAAGCCTCCCGCGCCCACGCCCACTCCCGCTCCCAAGGCACCCGCCGCTCCCAAAGCGCCGGCCAAGTGACCAGAACCCCTGCCTTTAGATTCGGAGAACCCCTGATGACGAAGTCCTTCGGTATGTTCATGTTGCTGGCGCTCACCGCTGGCTGCTCGTTTCACGCGCGCAGCCCGAACGAGTACCGCGACGCCACTCAAGCGCTCTTGGACTCCAAGAGCGCGGAGATCAAGACCTGCTACGACGAGGCGCTCAAAGGCAAGACCGACCTAGCTGGCACCGTGACGGTGCACTTCACGGTCGAAGCCGAGACCGGCGCGCTGAGCAACATCTCCGCTGACGTAGCGAAGACTCAAGCACCCGAAGTCCTCACCCAATGCGTGGTGAAGTCCCTGAACGGGCTGAAGCTCGATCCGCCGGACGCGAACCCGGGTGACGGCACGTTCGAGTATCAGTTCGTGGTCGGCCCGACGCCGCCGGCCGAACCCGCCGCCAAGGGCTGAAGTCGAGCTGAACGAAATGAGAGCGGGCCGTCTGGGTGCAAACCCGGACGGCCTTTTTTCCTTTGTTGCGGGTGCCGGCCGAAGCACGGCATCGATAGCTCGCACCTGGAGGTGCGCTGCTGGATCGCGAGCGCCCCCCTCTTCTTCTTTTTTTGGGCTGCCTCGCAGCAGCCCGCATGCACCAGTGCGTCA
>DATEPG010000398.1:0-14349 GCA_035273265.1 Polyangiaceae bacterium | reverse complement strand
GTCGTAGTGGTGGACCTCGGCGCCCGCCGGTAGGCGCGCCTCCAGAGCGGCAACTTTTTCGGGCGTGCACCAGTTATCCCGCTTGGCGAAATGGCCCAGGAACGGCACGCGGATTTGCGCCGGATCGAAAACCGTCAGATCAGGCACCCCGTAGAAGCACACGGACGCATGCAAATCGCGCAGACGAGTGGCTGCGGCGATCGCGAGCGCTCCGCCGAAGCACAAGCCGAGTAGGCCGACACGTAGACCTTCACGTGTCAGCAGCGAGGTCGCCCCGGCCAAGTCTTGGGTCACCGTGTCAGTCATCTCTAGCGCAGCCATGACCGCCAAGCCCTCGCCAACGTCCTTGGGCAGCTGCCCCCGAAACAGATCCGGCACGAACGCGACGTGACCGAGCGCCGCACAGCGCTCGGCCAGATCGCGCATCGGCCCGTCGACGCCCCAAAGCTCGTGAGCGATCACGATTCCAATCCCTGACGGGTTGTCGGTCGGCCGTGCCAAATATCCGACTCGCTCGGAGCCGTCTGGACGCTTGAATGGGATCATTGCCATCGTTCTCTCCGGGTTGGCGGGGTCACGGCAGGGGGAGGCCCGGGGTGCTGACGCGAACTGACAAGATGCCAGGGTTGGGAACGCCGGGCTGGCTGCCGCTGGCGCGACTGATCGCGAAGTTCGTCAAGAACAGCGTGTGACGGTCGCAGTGCCCGACTCCAAAAGCGAGGCTCGAGGGTCCGTCGAGCAAGCCTGCTTGTGCGACGACGCTCACGCGACCGCGTTTGTCGACGGCGGCGAGTCGATCTTGGGTATTCACAGCGACGTACAGCGTGCCCGAGCGATCGAAGGCAATGCCATCTGCCCCCACGAGCCGCGAGTCGGCGGCGAAAACCTCGACGTCACCAGGAGCTCCGCTCGGCAAGACACGGATCTCCAGGATCGCGCCGAGGTCGGTGTTGGAGACGTAGAGCTTCCTCTTCTTCTGATCGAATGCGATGCCGTTGGCGCCAAACGGAATGCCCAAGGCGGAGCCGTTCGGGTTTCCTTGAAGGAGCGGATCCGAAAGCCAAATCGAGGCCGCTCCGCCCTGCCGCACCTTCCAAATCACACCCAGCGCTGAGTCGGTCAGAAAGATGGCACCCGAATCGTCGAACGCCAGGTCGTTGGGAAACCCATCCGGATCCAAGTCGGCGACGACTGCGACGCTTCCGGTTCTCTTATCGACCTTGAACACGTAACTAGAATCGAGGGACGGGTCGAAGGCACCCGCCGCGACGAACAAGTCCCCTCGTGGACCGAACTTCACGCCCGTCGCAAACCCACCTGCGGGGATAGGCAGGGTGGCGAGAGTCGTCACCGCCAGCGACGGACTGACCTTGGCTACTTGGCTTCCCATCGAGAGATAGAAGTTGCCGCGATCGTCGACGGCCATCGACTCGGGCAGCTGGCCCAGGGCCGGGTCCAGGGCTAAGACCTGCTCGGGGACGGCCGCTTCAGCGCGAGCCGTCGAGAAAAGCACCCCCACTGCCAATGCCCCGATTGCGAATGCTCCGTGAATACCCATCGAATGTCTCCTGTTCCAGGCGAAAGCCCGTTCGCGCTGCGGCCCAGATGAACACGCAGCTACGACTTGTCTAGCAGCCACCATTGAATCCCGCTTACGAGTATGCAACGGAACCGCGTCGCCCCAAAGTAGATCGCGACCAAACGAACCCTGACGGAGACCGTCACTGTAGCACTGCAGGGCATGAAACGAATGGCCGATTCGGTCGCCGAACTGAAAGCCGAGATCGCGCGATTGGAGTCCGAGCGCGACGGGCTCCAACGCGAACTCGATGAAGCGCACGTCTATCGGCTGGCGGTTCAGCATGCGCCGATCGGGATCATGTGTGTGTCGCTCAAGGCCGGGCGATACGTGTTTTCCAACCCCGCGCACGCGGACTTACTCGGATCAACCCCAGAAGAGATCGTGGCCTCCGATCCCTACCAGCGCTGGAAGGAGATCACCCACCCCGATGACCTGAAACGTGAGCTGACGGACCACGAGCGGCTGGCCAGGGGCGAAATCCGCCAGGTCAGATCCGAGCGACGGTGCGTCCGCCAAGATGGGGAAGTGCGCTGGACTCGGGTCGACGTGGCGGGAATACGCGATGAGGACTCCCGTCCGACGCACCTACTCGTGTACATGACAGACACCCAGGAGCAGCACCAGGCGGCCGAAGCGCGCGAGCAGCTCGAATCGCAACTGCGCCAATCGCGCAAGCTCGAGTCACTCGGACGCCTAGCCGGCGGCGTTGCCCACGACTTCAACAACCGGCTATTGATCATCATGTGTTATGCCGAGGCGCTGCGCGCGGGTCTGCCGAGCGACAGCGCCTTCATTCACCACGCGGGGATGGTGCTGGAAAGCGCACGGCGCTCGGCCGAACTGACCAAGCAGCTGCTCGCGTTCAGCCGGCGACAAGTCTTGAAGCCGGAGGCGTTCGACATGAACGACACCGTGGCGGGGATGCGCAATCTCCTCTCGCGCGTCATCGGCGAAGACATCGAGCTCGTGACGATGCTCGGCGCGAAGCATTTGGTTTTCGCCGACTCCGGCCAAATTGAACAAGTGATATTGAACCTCGTACTCAATGCGCGCGATGCGATGCCGGATGGGGGGCGGCTATCGGCGGAGACGCGCGATGTACACGTCGAGGGCTCGAATGAGCAGTTTGCTCCAGGTGACTACGTCGCGCTGGTCGTCGAAGACACGGGCGGTGGCATGCCTGCCAGCGTCCTCAGCCACATCTTCGAGCCTTTTTTCACTACCAAGGAGGTCGGCGTCGGGACTGGACTCGGGCTAGCGACGGTGGACGGCATCGTACGGCAAAGCGGGGGCAGTGTCCTGGTCGACAGCGAGGTCGGTCGAGGGACTCGTTTCACCGTTCTACTTCCGCGAGCGGATGCGGCAGACAAGAATGATGAAGAGCCACCAAAGGCGGCGGCCCTGCCCGAGCTCGTCCGCTTCGAGACCGTGCTGGTGTGCGACGACGATGACGACGTCCGCCAGCTGCTCGTTGACCTGTTGCGCATTCGCGCCTATCAGGTCCTCGAAGGGCGCGATGGCGCCCACGCATTGGAAGTGGCAGCGGCTTACGCTGGCGACATTGACTTGCTGATTACGGATCTGGTCATGCCGGAGTTCGGCGGAGTGGAGCTTGCGCGACGGTTGCGAGCCCGCCATCCCAAGTTGCGGGTGCTCTACGTCTCCGGTTACACCGATGATCGCCAGCTGCTCTCCGGCGAGTTGGAGGCGGGCACGCTGTTTCTGTCCAAGCCGTTCATGCCGGCGGATCTCGTCTGCGCGGTGAGCTCGCTGCTCGTCGAGCCTGGCTCAACGCCGTCTCCGGGGTGAAATCTGGCTAATACCGAGCTAATGCCACCGGACGGACGACGAACCCGACGCGGCCACGCCGGGGCGGCGCAACCGACTTGCTCGCTCGAGTGCTAGCGAACCCGGCTTTTCTACACTATAGTCCTGGAGGAAGTGGGCGCATGAAAGGGCAGATTCGGTTCAAGTACAGCTGCGAGCACGACCTCGTCACGGCCTACGTCGACTGGCACCTCCAGACGCCCGAAGATTTGGAGGTCTGGGCAAGTCAGTACGATACTTATTTCAAGGGGCGCTTCCCGCACAAGGTCGACCTCATCCTAGAGCTGACGAATTTTCGCCTCAGCCCTCGGCTTGCGCCCCGCTTCCGCGAGCTCAGAAACCGCATCCTGCTCGACTACACGAACCGAAGCTACCGAGTGAATGAGGCCACGGTCGAGCGCGCGATGATGTACGCGGGCGCCGTTCTCAACGGCGGCCCCGCCAACGAATACGAAAGTATCGAAGAGGCGTTCGCTGCGCTCGCGGAAGATCGCGCGCGCGACGCCCAGCCGGAACCGGACTCGGTTCCTCGGCTCGCAAAGGCGGGCGTAGCGGCCGCAGGCGAGTGCCGGCAGTTCCCCTCCTGGCGCCCGCCGCGCGCCTGAGTGACTCGAGCGATCACGCTCGGGGAGCTATCATCGAGCGACGACGCCCCCGAAGTGCAGCTCAACCTCGCCAGGCCGCCAGAGGCGGGCTCCGCGTCTGCTTTCGTTCACAAGCTACGCCATTGCGCCTGCTCTGAACTCGATGGCGCCGCGGTCTGGTTTGGACAGCCTGAATCCGGAGCTGAGCGGATTGATGAAGCGGTCGCGCCAACTACAGATGATCACGGGATGCCGCGACGCTCATGGGCACCGGGTACTGGACCCGGCGCCGCACGATTGGCGCGGATGCGTTCCGGCGTGGAGCGCCGGAAGCCGGCGGGAACACTTGAGGCTGTCATCAGTGCTTCACTGAGTCAGTCATCCGCTCTCGTCCCGAATGGGCTGTATGAAAACGTAAAGAAACGTTCTAATACGATCGAGGGGTAACAGCCCTCGGAGGCGACAGCGTACCTCGTAGACATCCGAACATCGGGCCAATGATGTTCCAGCTTTCGGCGAACGTAACCGACCCCGTGTTTCCAGCCTGGCAATGATGCCGGTCAATTGTCCGCCATCGGCGAACGTAAGGTTGCTGGTCGGTTCCACTGCGAGCGTGTCTCCGTGGCGGCAATGTGGAGGCAGGGACGCAAATTTGCCCCGCATGGCGGCTCACTAGCTAAGCCGATCAGCTCGTCCGCGGCGACGCAAAGCGGAAGTGTACCCTGCGACTCTCGGTGATCTCTCCAGCGGGCTGGTTTTTTTTCCCGAGGTCCCTCGTTGGACCGCGAATTGCTAAGCGACTCGACACCACTTGGGCGCTAACGAGTCCTGACCGGCCACGAAGCGGCGTCGCGCTAGGCGGCTTTCCGTCATTCACCCAAACAATACTCATCCCAATTCAAAATCGGAGCTAGCCGTGAATAAAATCATCTACATCATTGGTCTCGTCGTCGTCGTCGTCGCCGTGCTTTCCTGGCTCGGCTTGCGCTGAAGGCCCGGTCGGCGACGGCTGATCTGCAACGCGTTCGCGAGCGGGTCGCGCAGAGCGGCCACTCCACCCGGGCTGGCTGGGAGTGGCCCGTCGGCGCGCACGAAACGAGCCGAAGAGAGCAATCGCAACGGTCGCCGGTCTTCGACTGGATCCGCCGTAAAGCGTTCTCGGTCTCTCAATTCCCCGACGGCTCGTAGCCGCGCCACACCCAAACCAACGCATCGGCCAGGGTCGCGGATTGGACCTTGCCGTCGCAATGGCCGGCGCCCCTACCCTGCACGAACTTGTAGTGAAAACCCTTGGCTTTCAAAGCGGCGGCCGTTCGCACGTTCGCCATCACCCAATTGTGATGAGTGGACTCGGCCTCGCTGGAGCCGAGATCGTTCTGGTTGACGTTGATGAAGATCCGAAGCTGCTTTTCCTTGCCCGTGCTGTCGTTCTTGATGAGCTCCTTGCTGGAGTGGTATTCCCAGGCCCCGAGCGGGTACATCTTGGCCTCCGCGGCCTTCGGATCTTGCTGCGCCACCAGCGTGGTGGAATAGCCGATGATCCGGCTGAAAAGGTCGGGACGGAACCAGCCCATGGAAAATGCGGCGGCTCCTCCGGAGCTACAACCGAGGGACGCTCGGCCGCTTGCCTCCTTGGTGAACTTCAGGTTGGGATACGCGGCCTTGACCTGGGCATTGGCCTGCACGGCGGGTAAAACCTCTTGCTCGATGAAGCGGGCGTAGCGGTCAGAGAGCGTGTCGTACTCCAACCCGCGTTCGCTGCCGATGGAGTCGTTCCCCCCGTTTTGCACGGCGACGACGACGAATGGCGGGAGCTTCCGTTTTGCGTCTTGAGAGGTGGTCAGGTTGTCGAGCGCGTTCGAAATTTGTCCGATCGCCCCGGGGCCGTCTTGGATGATGAGCACGGGCGCGGGATCGCCGTCCTGGTAGAGCTTGGGAATGTAGACGTTGATGGCGCGGGTGGTGTTGACCTTGCTCACCGAAACCGTCGAGTCCTTGCCATCGAAGATCTCGCTGTCGGCGATCTTCATCATCAATTGAAAGCTCTTGCCTTTGGCATTGCCGCGGTCGCTCAGCTCCGATTGGTTCGTGTAGCTCGGCCCAACCGTCGAGTCTCCGTCGCCCTCCGAGCCGGGATCGGGTAAGCCCGTCCCGGATGAGCCGCCGCTTCCGCTCGTGCCCTCCTGGCGAGCGCCCGCCGCCCCGGCTCGTCCTGCGATCACTGTGCCGTCCCCGCCTGCGGAAATATCGCCGCCGCGACCGCCGTTAGCCGGCACGCCCGCATAGCCCGCGGTTAGGGAGCCGCCATTCTCAACCGCTCCAGCAGTGCTTGCTTGTCCTGCTTGTCCTCCGGTAGGCGAGGCTCCGGCGCTCCCGCTCAGTCCCTCGTCACGGGCACCCGGTATCGCCATAGCTCCTCCGCTTGCGCCTGGGCGAGCACCGCCGTTCTGACTCGAACAGGCCGACGCCGTGGCCCAAAGGGCAACGAGGCAGAGTTTCGTGAGCGTGCGACGCGGGCGCAACGGCCAAACCTTCATCAGCAGAGCCTCTGGTACACGTGCGAAGTCAACGAGGGCAAGAGCAACGCAGCGCGTTCGCACCAGGAAGCGCACTCGATGTTGGACCAGCGGTGAGCGCCTCTCCTCCGAGTACTGTTACTTCACTAGCGGTCGTGCAAGGAAAAGTGAAGCTGCCGGGCAAGACCGACTCGGGCGCCGGATCCGAGAAATTGTATTGAACATGAGCGGGGTCTCGACAGTAAAAGAGAGTGACCCTCTACGCCCTGGATGTTCCTGAGCAAGCCCGAGTGCCCACCAGGTGCGAGCAGCCCCGTCCTCGCGGAGAGCCTGCCCGACGAGCTCTCGCGCTGATCGCCCTCCTGCTACTTCCAGTTGCCTGCAGCAACGGGCTAGCGAGTGCCCCTTCGGGGGCCGGTGGCTCGGAGTTGTCCGCGGGCATGGGTAGTACCCGCGATCTTACGGCTGGCAGCGCTGGTATCGGGACGATTGCGGGCGGTGGTGGCAGCAGCGCCGGCGGCGGCGCGCTGTTGGATAGCGGCCTGCCTGGACGGGCCTTGGTGCGGCGCCTCTCGAATGCCGAGTACGACGCGACCATCGTTTCGCTCTTCGGAGACAAGACCGGTTATGCGGCGGCCTTCCCAACGGATACGGTCGTCAACGGCTTCAGCAACAACACCGACGTTCAGGACGTGCCTCCGGCACTGGCTGAACAGTACATGGTGGTATCCGAACAGATCGCGGCCAACGCGACGAAGAACACGGACACGCTGCTCGGTTGCAAGCTCTCCGCCGGGGAAACCTGCATCAACGACTTCATCTCGCGCTTCGGGCTGCGTGCCTGGCGAAGGCCCATCACGGCGGTCGAGCAGACCGACCTCTTGTCCGTTTACCGGAGCGGTGCCGACAGTGCCACTGGCGTGAGGCTGTTGCTCGAAGCGTTTTTGGTTTCGCCCAGCTTCCTCTATCGCGTCGAGGTCGGAGTTCCCGTCCCCGGCCAGACCTACCGGGCTCTGACCTCTTGGGAGATCGCCTCACGGCTCTCCTATTTTCTGACCGGGACCATGCCCGATGACCAGCTCCTCGCCAGGGCCCAAGCAGACGGGCTGAGCACGGCGGAGGGCATCGCCAGCGAGGCCAAGCGGATCATCGCCACCCCCGCGGCGCGCGCGCAGGTCGCCGCATTTTTCGGTGGTTGGTTGGATCTGCGCGCCATGGATCGCCTAGAGCGCGACACCCAGCAGTTTCCGAAATGGGATAGCCGGCTGCCTGCGCTCTTGGCCAGCGAGACCAAGACCTTCGCCACCCACGTGGTCTTCGACGGCGACGGTGATCTCAAGACCCTATTGACCGCGCCCTTTACCTACGGAGATCCGTCTTTGGCGGCGTACTATGGCGGCACCGTCACCTCGATGGACAATGGTGTGGCCCGTATTGCCCTACCGCCCTCGCAACGAGCCGGCTTGCTGACCCAGGCCGCCTTCCTCGCGGCGCACGCTAAAGAGATCGCGACCGATCCGGTATCGCGCGGCAAGTTCGTGCGCGAAAGGATCTTCTGCCAAGGTCTGCCTCCGCCTCCCCCAGAGCTCGTGATCGCAGCGCCGGAGATCACCCCGGGCACCACCACCCGCGAGCGTTTCAAACAACACGAATCGGAGGCGCTGTGCGCGGGCTGTCACAAGCTCATCGATCCGATGGGCTTGGCCTTCGAGAACTTCGACGCCATCGGCCAATGGCGCGAGCAGGAGCAAGGCCAGCCGATCGACGTTTCGGGTGAGTTGACCAACACCGATGTCACGGGCGCCTTCGTCGGGGTGGTGCCGATGACGGCCAAGCTGGCTCAAAGCAAGCAAGTTGCGACCTGCTTCGTACGCCAATGGTTCCGGTTCGCTTTCGGTCGCGCCGAGAGCGACTCGGACGATCCGCGAATCGGCACCATCGCCAGCGGGTTCGAGACCGACAAGGGCAAGGTTTTAGACCTGCTGATCGACCTGACCACCACCCCTGACTTCCGCTACCTCGCGGCTGAGACCAAATAATGACCTACAAGCCGCTCTTCAGCATCCCGTCAAAGCCCCTCTCGCGTCGGACCGTGCTGCGCGGTGCGGGCGGTGTCGCCATCTCGCTTCCGCTCTTGCTTGCCATGCATCCCAGAACGGCCCAGGCCGCGTCGATGCCCAAGCGCTTCGTCGTCTTCTTCAGCGCCAACGGCATGATCAAGGACCAGTGGCAACCGACCGCGACGGGCACGGGGTTCACCCTTTCGCCCATCTTGTCGCCGCTCGCCGCGCACCAAAGCGATCTGCTGATCTTGCGCGGCCTCGACAATGAAGCATCCTACATTTACGGCAACAACGCGCACGACGCGTCTTGCGCCACGATGCTCACCGCTGACCGGCTGATGGTTGGGCCGAGCGGCACCGGCCGCGCCGGTCACGTGCTCGACGGAACTTGCCACGGTCCTTCGATCGACCAGGAAATCGCGCGCGTGATCGGCGGCGCCACGCGGCTCCCTTCACTCGAGCTCGGCGTGCAGTCTACAACCACGATCCTCGAGCCCATTCCCACGCGCATCAGCTACCGAGGCACCCCGGGAAATTCCAAATCGGTTCCGCTGGAGGACGATCCCAAGAAGGTCTTCGCACGCCTCTTCATGGAGGCCGGCAGCTCGACTAGTGCGCTCGACGCCCTGAAGAAGAACCGCAAGAGCGTGCTCGATTTCGTGATGCGGGACTTCCAGCGCTTGGCGGCCACGGTCGGCGTCGAAGACAAGGCCAAGCTCGATCGTCATCTGAACACGGTGCGCGAATTCGAACTGTCCTTGGCAAAGCTGGGAACGAGCACGAACAGTGCTTGCCAGGTTCCGCCCGCCCCGACCGTGAACCTCAATGCGGTGGATTGCGTGCAGGATGGTCGGCCCGCCAAGTGCCACGGCGACTACAGCGCGCTCGGCAAAGCCCAGATGGACCTGCTGGTCCTGGCTCTCTCTTGCGACATCACGCGCGTGGTGACGCTGCAATGGTCAACCGCGGAGAGCACCATCTTCTTCAAATGGCTCAACGCTCGCGGCGAGCATCACCTCATGTCCCACGACCCCAAGACTTATCGGGACGACCTAGTCAAGATCCACACTTGGTACTCCACGCAGTTCAGCTACCTCCTCGACCAGCTCAAGTCGCACACCGATATGGACGGTAGCCCGCTGCTCGATAGCTCCGTGGTGCTGTGGGCCAACGAACTCTCGGACGGCGACGTCCACAACCGCCGCGATCTGGGCTGGATTCTCGCGGGCAAGGGCAACGGCGCGATCGGCACCGGCCGCAGCCTCAAGCTCGCCAGCAACACCACCACGAACCAGCTGTTCGCCTCGTTGATGACCATGTTCGGGTCCCCCACGGACACTTTCGGCGCCCCCCAGTGGAAAGGCACCCTTCCCGGCTTGACCTGACGATACGCGACGAGGCGGCGTTTCGCCCCATGCTGAAGCCTGGAAGCAGCCTCGTTACTTTTTTGATGGTCACGCGCCTCGCCTGACGTCGGCGAAGCCTTCGGCGTCGCGTACGATCCCCTCGAGCAGCGCCGCTCCAGCGTGAGCAAGGGATGCGGGCTCGGGGCCGCAGTTGACCGCTTGAACGCGGCCGGTTCGCGGACGCCTGGCGATCGTTCTCCCCGCCCTCGCCCGGCTTCTACTCGCCCGCGTCGGCTGCCGTCATCGTCCGAGATAACAGCACGCTGCGCGGAAACTTGCTGGCAAAGGCGCGGGCAGCACGACGAGCCGAGTCGCTCTGACCCGAACCGCTCAGCGCGCGTACACGCAAGGCCTCACGCTCTTCGGCGAGGGATCCATTTGGAAAGCGCCGCCCGTGCTCGGCCAAGAGTCGCAACGCATTGGCAAAGTCTCCACTCCCATAAGCGCCGTGGGCGCGTCGCAGCAGTTCGAGCTCAGGAGCGTAAGATTGAGACCCGCGCCCAGGCTGCCGGGCGGCCGATGGCTGTGCAGGGCTCGGCGCGGTCGGAGTGATCGGGGATTGTGCGGACGTCGAGCTCGCGGCCGAAGCGGGTTCCAGCTGAGCGCTTGGGACGACCGATGAAGCCGTGACATCGGAGCGATGGAGCGTGGTCGTAGGCTCTTCGCGGCCGTGGAGGGCTAGCGCGGCAGCACCCACCAGCAAGCTCGCGGACGCGGCGCCGCCTAGCCATCCCTTGTGCCATTTACCCTTCAACAACGCCGGCTGCTCCGAAATCCAGAGCGTGGCTCCGGCGAGCGCACTCGCCTGCACTCGCTTGAGTACGCGAGCGCGCGTTGCTGGTGACACGGGGCGCAACGTTTTCGCTCGTTCGATCAGTTGCTCCATTTGCAGAGCCGACGAGGATTTACGGCCCGTCATTTTGGTTCCTCGTTTTGTAGCTTGTGTATGGCGCGAGCAAGCTCCATGCGCCCTTTTCTCAGTCGGGCGTGGACGCCGAAGCGCGTCATGGCCAAGGTTTCCGCGATCACTTTCACCGGCACTTCATCCAGCTCGTGCATGATGACCACCGCCCGCCGTGAAAGAGGCACGAGCTCCAGTGCGGACAGCAGCAGCGCAACGGCTTCTCGGTCGAGCAGGGCTTGTTCCTGACCCATTGCGCCATCGATTGCCTCTAGGCTGTGCGCGAAAACCTCTCGTTTCCTGCGGCGCTTGTGGGCAGACACGATGCGGAACGCGACGCCGAACAAATAGGGCCGCAACGGGCGCGAAGTATCGAGGGTCGGCCAATTGCGATGGAGCACGAGGAAGACATCGTGGGCCAAGTCCTCGATCTCCACCGGACGAGCACCTAGCCGTCGCAGAGTCTCGAAAACGTACGTCAGATGCTGGTCGAAGGCGGCAACGCAAGCGTCCTTCGGACTAGACTCCTTTGCCGAAGGATTGAGCAGGCGGAGGTAGCCCATCAGTGCAGAATTACTGTCTCGACGGTTGCCGCTTGTTCAACGAATTTTCAGATCTCGTGCGTTCTCGCCAGAAATCGCTCACCCTCGCGAGTTTGCCGGCTCCGCCCCGGCGTCTCATTTGGAGAAAGTCGACGGCGCCAGCAGAAGTTCCCACAAACACGCCGAGGCAAGTGGACCCGCCGTCTCGGTCACCAATTGATTGGTTCCCGAAGGATCGAGCGTCAGGCGGGGAGCCATTCCCGAATCGGCGCTCTGAGGCAACGTGGCAGCCGCGTTTTGCACAGCAACCACGAATCCGGGCAGCCACGTCGAAAGCAGGGCGACCTGATCCGAGGCTACCTGGATGTCGTAGATTTTCGGCTGCTTCGCCCGCATCCAGTCGCCGAAGGCATTGTTCGGTAGATTGGCCAATCGAGAATTGGGTACGTCCGCCAGCTGGTCGTAGTACGCGCTGACCTGAATGTAGCGAAAGCGTGTAGCCACGATTCGATCTGCCCACGGGTCCATCTCGCCGTTCGGCATGCCCATCGCAGCTCCTGTGGCGTCGAGAGCGCCAAGCGAAGAGATCACGATCACCCGCTCCGCGACGCTCGGGTCCATCAAATAGGCGTCCGCGATGTCGGTCAGCGCGCCACCGGTAACGATCAGGACCGGTCGATACGGGAGGGACAGCTCCGCGGAGAGCTCGACGATCAACCGTGCGCCGTCGGATCGGCTCGGTGTAGTATCTTCGATCTTCCCGCTCGACGGAGCGGTGAGTCGCGAGTTGACGCTCGCAGTCGGTTCGGGGACGGGTTTCAAGCCGCTCTGGCGAGCGGCATCGACGAGGTCGTGCCAGCCCATGAAGTTGGCTTTGAGGTCGGGCCAGGCAGGGCTCGCGCTGACGACGATGGCGGCAAGCTTTTTTCCCTCACTATTTGCCAAGAGGACCGCATATTCACCCAGCCAATTGTCGAAGGCTCCGTCGTTCGTGAGGATCACCGGGTTGCGCTCGTCGACCGGCAAAAGACCGCGCGGTCGCGTCGAGCCTGCGTCGAGCCGCTCGGAACAGCCGGCGACGAAAGTCGCGAACGCAAACAACATCGCGTAAAGGCAGACCTTGTTCGATGCGGCGTCCACCATCGATCGATCCTTCATTGAAAATGGAATGCCAAATCTAGCCCAGAAACCCAAGCGAAGCGGGGCGTGTTCGAGACCTCGATGCCATCCAGCAGCACCGACCAACGCTTCAAGTTGACGAGCCCTTCGCTGCGTAAGGAGACGAACGTGCGCGCGCTCAAGCGCTGACGCAGCGCGAGTCGCAGCCCACCCTGAGCGACCAGCGCGCCTGTACCGTTCGGCACGTCGATATCACGCCCGGTGACCTGCACCGTGCCGAGTTTCATCAGCGCACAAACGCTCCACGGCTGGAACGACGCGCAACCCGCTGCGCTCGCAAGCAGGTACCACTGGGAAAATCCTGCACCGTCCGCACGACGGGTGATGACCGGCGCGCTCCCTTCCAAGCCCAACTCGATTGACACGGCCGTCCAACGCAAGCCTGCGAAAAGACGGCCCTCAGGCACTACTTGCGAAGACATCCCCACGGCGAGACCTGCACCGCCACCGATGAACAGGGCCGCCGGGCGGCGCGGCTCGGGCGAAGCATGCGAAGCATGCGGAGCGACGCTTGACGGTTCCCGCCCGGGGCTGGACGTAGCGGAAGCGATATCCTTCTGCAATGAGGGTTTCAGCCTTGGTCCTTCTTCGCTCGCGGACTTCGTGTTCTCGACGGCCACGGTTTCGAGCAGATGAATCTGGACTGCCAAGGCAAATGCCATCGCATCGACGAGTTGCGCGCAATGATTGGTGGTGGACGGAAAGCTCTGTTGTCCGGTGGAGTTCCCCTGGTCGTCGCGCCACACGATCTCCCCCGAGAGCTCGCCGTCCAGCGGGGATACGGCCACGAATACTCGATTGGTCGATGCCTCGACGAAGGGATCGCGATTCAGTCGCTTTCTGACGATAGCCCGGAACTCGCCCACGCTCCGGCATTGGCTCGGGGCCTCGTAGTCGAGCGTGACGGAAAACGGCGCTGCTTTGGATTTTTCCTGCGCGTCCGCGAGTCGTGGCACGCAGAGCGTCAACACAGTCCATGCCATCTGCCACAGCTTGGCGCGCGTCATAGCTGGGCACGAGCTGCGGCCGTGTGGTCAGATTGCCCACCGAATGCGCCCGCCAGCCGCGAAACCGAGGGCACGCCAATGCCTTCAAGGGCGCCTAGGGTGGACACGCGAGCGTAACGGATACTGTCGCCGCGCTCACCGAGTTGTCATCAAAATGCGCGCCCGCAACCCTTTTCTACCGCCGCGAGCCTCTGTTCGCTGCCCGCGACGACGCGGTACTGCGCTACGCTCACGGCGTCGTGAAAACGACGTCATCGACGTAGTAAGACAACGTCGCGCTCGGTGATTCAACATACAGTGCCGCTACGCTCATCGTGCCGCCGCCAGCGCAGGCCGGAAACGTTTGGGCGGCGCTGAACTGCGTCCAGCTGGACGCGGATGCGGCTGAGGTGGCAACCCACGTAAAGTAGTTCTCGCCCGCGCTCGAGCCACCGCTGCACGTGTAATGCAAGGAGACAGTCAATGAACCCGTTGGGTTGCTGGAGGCCAGCCTGCCCCAGAGGCTCAGGGTGTAGCTGGTTCCGGGCGTGACCAGACTCAGAACGCTGTACTGCGGCCCCTGGTAGGCTTGTGTTCGTCCGGTGATCAGCAAGCTCTGCGTGCCCGAGTGCGCCTGCGCGGTGGTGGTTGCGATCGTTGCCGAACCGCCGAATACCGACCAACCGGTGGTGTTCGTCTCGAAGCCGGAGTTGGTGATCAGGTTCACTCCCCCGCCACCTCCGCCGTTTCCGCTGCCGGCGTT
>DATEPG010000397.1:0-7995 GCA_035273265.1 Polyangiaceae bacterium | reverse complement strand
CCGTGGAGGGCGCGCAGGTCATGGTCTTGAACGAGGAAGGGATGGCGGTAACGGACGTCGCGCGCACGGACGGGATGGGGAACTACGACTTGAAGAACGTGCCAGCCAAGCGCAACGCGGACGGCAGTCCCGCTGGCACGTACACGGTGCGGGCGGCAGCGCAAGAGTATCAGGCGTTCCCGAGCGGCGCGCGCGTGCCCCCGCCGATCGCCTTGGGTGACGCGACCTCGGTCGCCGGCAAGTACACGCTCGACAGCACGCTCACGAACATCGGCTTGATTCCCCTCGGCGTGGGCGAACGCTCGAGCATGAGCGGCACGATCTACGACGCCGCCGAGGAAAGCGGCGCGCTAGTCGTCGCCAGGGGCGCGAACGGCGTCTTTAGCGGCCTCAGTGACAAGTCCAGAAATTGGACGATCTTCAACCTGCCCCCGGGGGATTACGAGTTTCGCGCCTATGCCCTCGGGATGCAGATCAAAAGCGCAAGCGCCACGGTCGGCCGCGATCCGCTCAGTGGACTCTACCTCGGTTACGAGAACACCGCGGGCTCGACCACCACGGTCACCGGCAGCGTCCAACTCAACGCTCCCGGCGGCGCGCTGACCAGCGTCATGCTCGTCGTCGCGGATACCTTCGATCCTCTGGCGGCACGGGGCGAAGCGCCCCCGGGACTGCGCTCACCGCGCACCGGCTCCCCCGACGTCAGCGGCAACTTCTCGATCTCGGGAGTTCCCAACGGGCGGTACGTCGTGCTCCCCGCTTACGAGAACGACGATCTCGTCCGCGACCACAACACTGACTTCGTCACCATCGACGTGACCGGGACCTTCACGCAGGGGCCCAGACCACCACCCGGGACACCACCCCCGCCGAACGTCGATCTCACGGTCACGGCAGCTCTGCCCACGATCTCGCCTGGCGCTGAGGCGCCGGAGGCAGTGACGACCAAGCCAAAGCTCGTCTGGGGTGACGATTCCAGCGCGGACTATTACGACGTGCGCGTCTTCGACGCCTTCGCTGTCGAGGTCTGGAACTCACTCATGCTGCCGGGAGTCAGCGGGCCCGCGACCGCATCGGTACAATATGCGGGGCCGCTCGAGCCGGGCATGTACTACCACTTCCGAGTCACGTCTTGGCGCGCGCCAGACGGCGAGGACCCAGCACCGATCGCCGCGACCGAGGACCTGCGCGGAGTGTTCTACCTGCCAGCGCCGTGACCGCTCGAGGCGTCACCCCGCGCGGGATGACGCCCACGCTAGCGCGCGGAGTAGCTCGAGACTGAGGCCAAGCGAAGTCGCTAGGACCTACTGCAGCACTCCGTTCCAGCAGACCTGACTGCTCTCCGTCTTGGGGCTGCCGTCCGCGGGCGAGAAGGTGTCGTCCGCCGAGATGCTCCCGGGGTCCACGACGTACCCGTCGGTCAGGCTTTGGAACAAGTCGCCAGCTTCCAGCTTCACGGTCACCGAGAACGGTTGCTGGGGATTGGGGACGTAAACCATCTGCTGACCATCAGAATAGCTGGTTCCTTCGACCATCGCGCGCCCGCTCAACCCGAGCTTGTACTGGGCGGTACCTTTCACCGTGACGACGACACCGGGCGGACGAAGGTTACAGTACAGCTTCCGGTAGTCCTGAGCGTCATCCGGATCCTCCTGATCGGAGCAGCCTCCGAGAGCTGCCAGCGCGATCGCAACCACGGATACCTTGGCCCACCTCGATCCCATCCAATGTCTCCTTGGCAGCAAAGTCGCTGCCGACGTTAGCACGCTGCTGGGCTGATGGGCATCATCGACCGCAGGCATGAAATCAGTTCTGCTCAGTTCGGTTTCGCGCTGATGCTCGACTACCTACAGCAGCGGTTCAGTTCCGCACGTGAGCTCGTAGACCGTGATGGCGCTGCCGTTCGCGGGCGTGAAGACGTCGCGCGCCACGATGCTCCCGTTCAGCATGCTCCCGCCGGACGAACTCGAGAAGTACTCGCCAACTTCCAGCTCCACGGTCGCCGAGAACGGCTGCTGGGGATTTTCGGCGTAAAGCGCCTGCCCATCACCGGCCGAATAGCTGATCCCGCCGACCACCGCGTCCCCAGTCACGTTCGTCGTGTACTGGGCGGTACCTTTCACCGTGACGTAGAAACCTTCGTTCGGAACCAGGTTGCAGTGCAGCCTGCCGTCATCCTGAGCATCTGACGGTTCGGAATCGGAGGAGCAGCCAACGAGAGCCGCCAGCGCGATCGCAACCACAGATACCTTGGCCCAGCTCCATCCCATCCGATGTCTCCTTGGCAGTGAAGTTGCTGACGACCGTAGCACGCTGCTGGGCTGAATGGGCATCATCGAGTGCACGCATGAATCAGTTCCGCAGGTCAGCTCGTAGACCGTGATGGCGCTGCCGTCCGGGCCGCAACGCGGCCTTGTATGCTGCGATTCATTGCCGCTAAACGGAGGCTGTCAGCTCAGGAACAACGCCAATTCGTCGCTCTGCTGCTCGATCCGCCCAAGCCGAACAAATTTCTAAAGCGTGCCGCGGCCGCCCATACAAAGCTCATCAAGCGTTACCGTGTCACCACCGTTTGCGATCGAACTCCTAGGTTCGCAGCACAAGAGGGAGGCGTTTGCGTGCGGTCGCGTGGGAGGTTGCGTTGTCGCCAGCCGATGGCCTACCCAGCGTCTGCGTCGCCAAGCCTGAATGGATCCGCATTGTCGAGGCGCCTACCTCGGCCCTTGGATCGCCACGCTACCCGAGGCACGCTGGCCCGAGATTCGCGCCGCGCTTCTGGAGGTCTTAGGGTTCGAGCCGTAGGTCAAGGGGTAGGTCCACGAGACTGCATGGCTCCTCGAAACAGTCGATCTTCTCCCGCTGGTTGACGCTCTCCCTGAGCTCATGACGCCGGCTAGTGCGGCTCTGGGAGTGCCTTGCTTGGCTGAACCCGCTGAGGGTGGCCAAGGGCGGCGAGCAAATCAACAGTCAGCGGTGGTTCTGGGCGTCTCCAAGGGGATTCGTACGGTAGTGAACATTGAGGAATTCCCGGTAATTCCGCTCGCCATTGTGGCCTAGGGCGGCACTGATAACCATCGTCGCCGATTTCGCCGGCGCAGGGGCGAGCGTGCGGTGCTAATCTTTAGCGCATGCACGTCATCGATTTTGCCCAGGCCGAGGCGCACTTTGCCGAGCTATTGGGGCGAGTCCAGGCGGGCGAGGAGATCCTCGTAACCCGCGCCGACGTGCCAGTCGCGCGCATCATGCCTGCCGGTCCCCAGCTGAAGCGGCCCAGATTCGGCGCGGCAAAGGATCTGCTCCATGTGGGTGACGACTTCGACGAGCCGCTCGCAGATTTCGCGCCCTACACCAGATGAACCTGCTGCTCGATACTCACGCCTTTCTGTGGTTCATGGAGGGCAGCGAGCGGATCAGCAAGCGTGCGCGGGAGGCGATCGAGGGTGCCGGCGGCGTACGTGCGTTGAGCGTCGCCAGTGCATGGGAGATGGCGATCAAGGCTAGCCTAGGTAAGTTGGCTCTCGCGAAGCCCCTCGGCGAATTGCTTCCTCCGCTTTGGCCGACGCCGGACTCGAACTGCTCCCCATCGAGATAGCGGACGTCGCCCGTGTCGCCACGCTGCCGTTTCACCACCGCGATCCGTTTGATCGCCTGCTCGCTGCCCAGGCCCTCGAACGCGGCTTCACCATCGTGAGCATCGACGAAGCATTCGACCAGAACGGGGTCATGCGCCTCTGGTAGCGCTTCATCGTACGGATGGGTTGAGAGCCGTCGCTCAAAAAATGACTCAACCAGATGCGGTGGAGGCAGCGCTGGGTCCGGGCAGTCGTCTTGGCGTCTCAGGCCGTAGCGTGGTCCGTAGTCGCTGAGCTTGGCCGGGAGCTCGCGGCCCGTCGGCTGGCGCGCGTGTCGCCTGATGCGACGAGCTAAGTGCCGGCGCACCCGTCGGGAACGGGAGGGAGTTAGCTTGACAAGCATGGTAGGCTTGCTTCCGTGGACAATGGGTAGTTCCTCGCACGGCCGGCGGAGACCAGGTCACACGAAGGCTGTCCGCAATGAAACACGTACAGGGGCTTTTCGAGGACGCTCACGACAAGATTATCGTCGAGACGTTCCAGACCCGTCTGCCGTCGACGCTCTGCCACTACACTCCGAGCTGGGATGGATTGGAAGGTATTCTCACATCTCGTCAGCTCTGGGCCGTTGACTTTCGCAAGCAAAAGACTGACGAGAACGAGTTTCGCCATGCTGGTGCTGCAATTCTTTCTATCTGCGATACGATGGGAAAGGCCCCCGCGCTCGCCGCTGACGAAGTCTTCTTCTTCAATCGGCTTGCCGAGATATGGCAGGAGAACGCCATCGCGGACATCGCTCCCGAGGCGCTGTTCCTCGCCTGCTTCTGCGCTGATCACTCAAATCAAAAGCTGTGGAGGGACTTTGCGGAGCGTAGCACGGGGTACTCACTCGAGTTCGAAACAACGACTGATGCCGTTGTTCCGATCGATGGGCTACAGATTGTCGTTTTGAAGGTCGACTATTCGGTGGCGAGTGTGAAGGACCGAGTCCGAGTCGCTTTCGAAAAAGTATTTTCCCTGCGGCGTAAGCTCGCATTGATGGGGTGGGACGTGTCGACCGATGAGAACTTGCACATCACTCTTCGCACGTTCCTGACAATCGCCGGCTACGCTTGCATCCAAAACAAGACCCCTCGCCACAGCCGCGACAAAGAATGGCGAACGCTGGTGGTCGTTGAGCCTGGCCGAGCTGACCACGTCATTGAGGAGCCGCCTAGGCGCGTCTGCGTGCCCCTACGTGAAAACGGAATGCGCCCGTCAATACGAGCGATTCACATCGGACGTCATGCGCCGTCAGGCAGTGAGGCTCAGATCGGTGCCCTCTTGGACCGTGAAGGCTACATCGACACAGAGAGACCGCTCCTCGTTCGCTCGACGATCTGAATCGCGTTCGGTGCTGCACGCCGGACCTCCAGGGGTGTTCCAGACCCCGTAGTAAAACTGTACTGGATCCTCCGCATTCATCCCATCTTCTCACCACCCCCGCGCTGAGAGCCGGCAGCTCAGCGTCGGGAGTGGGGCGTCGGGTAGCGTCCCCAAGGGGATTCGAACCCCTGTTACAGCCTTGAAAGGGCCGTGTCCTGGGCCGGGCTAGACGATGGGGACGGACGTTAAGGGCGGCGGAACATAATCTGCGCGCTCGGGTTCGACAACCACGAACTGAATGATTTGGACGATTTGCGTCGAATGGGTCGCGAACCAGGCCGAGGCCACGGATTGACGGGAATTTTGGGGCGGGTCGGGTAGGGCGGGTGGGTCAGAGCAGGTCGTGGCCCGAGATGTCGAGGGCGCGCAGGGGGAGGTTGGGGATTGGGCCGCATTCGTAGTCGTCGCGGAGCTGGGCGAAGACTTGGACGTTGCAGGGGCGGCCGTCGGCGTCCCGGGAGATGCCGCGCAGGGTGCCTTCGTTGATGAAGCCGAGGGCTTCGGGGATTTTGCGGCTGTGTCGATTCTCGGTCCAGACCCGGAGTTCGATGCGGGCGGCGGCGTCGACTTCGAAGCCCACGCGGAGCAGGGCGCGGGTGACTTCGGTCGCATAGCCTTTGCGGCAATGCGCGCTGGCGATCCAGTAACCGATTTCGCGCACGCTGATGCCCTGGCGGAGGTGCAATCCGGCGCCGCCAATGACTTCCGATTCGTCTTTGGAGAAGACGCCGTAGGTGTAGTCGAGTCCGAGATCGAACTCGCCGCGGCATTTGCGCAGCCAGGCAACTTTCTGATCGAGCGGTGTGGGCTCGCTGGCGGCCCACGGCACCCACGGGCGCAGATGGGGCAAGCTTTGGTCCACCGCGAGCTTGAGCGCTACCGCGTCGTGCGGCTCCCAACAGCGGATCACCAGCCGTTCGCTGATGATCCGGTAGGCCGGTCCCCGTGCCTCGGCAGATAGCATTCGGCATTTTCAGCAAGAAACGGGCGTGGCCGCAACCCCGCGCTTTGTCGGCGTTTTGGGGACTGAGCCAGGAGCGGGCTGCGGGCGCGGGCCATCTGAGGCAGGCTCCGACCATGGCGAGCGGTCTCGGCCACCTGCGGTTCCGCTGCACCGGTTGTGGCAATTGTTGTCGCGATTTGCGGGTTCCGCTGACGCACGCGGATGTGCGGCGCTTGGTCGACGCCAGTGGGCAGCCGGCATCGCAAGTGGTCGCTTGGTTGCCGACTCGCGAGGTCGATCTCACGGGCGAACCGGGGAGCTTGGTGCTTCTCGATCATCCCGGCGGGCGCGCGCTGATGGCTCTGGCGCAGCGTGACGGTGCCTGTGTCTTTCTCGGCTCGGACGAGCGTTGTGGCGCCTATGCTGCGCGCCCGGGCAATTGTCGCCTGTTTCCGTTCGCTGCAACTTTTGGGCGACGCGGCGGGGTCCGGCGTCTGCGTTTGTTGGCCGGTACTGACTGCGAGTACGCGCGCGACGGGGTCAATGATGCGCACGCGCTGCGCGTCGCTGATGAACGGCGCTGGAGCGAGCATCGCAGTTTTTTGCAGCTGATCAGCCGTTGGAATCGAGCTCAGCGTCACCGTGCGCTGCTCGGGCGCCGGCTACTGGGAGCGCGTGAGTTTTTGGCGTTTTTGGGTTTCCCTGAGGAAGAATCAGCGCTGCAGCCGCAGGGGGAATCAGCGCTGCAGCCGCAGGCTGATTGAAGATCAGCCTGCGCGAGTGCGTGCGGCGTAGCGGCGCGCTTCCAGGCACTGCCAACTGCCGCGCTCGAACTCGCCGCAGATGTTCGGCCGCACGTCGTAAATGGAGCAATGGTGGGGCAGCCCTGGGCGGCCCAAATGCACGCACGCGCCGTCAGCGCGCGTGGCCATCGCTTCGTCTCCGAAGTGTCCGGGCAGGATCTGCTCCGCCAATTCCGGGCGTCCTGCGCGCCGAAAGCGCAATAGATCCTCGACGGTCACCGGGATCACGCCCGCGTGGCCGCGACAACACGCGGAGCAGGTCAGGCAATCGAGCTCTTCGGCGACATCGGGCACGGCGAAAAGCGGCTTAACACCAGCGTCGAGGCGAAGCCAGTTTGTGCACGCGTAGCGCGCCGCCGAAGGCTGGGACGGCACGCGCCGTAGCGCGTGACCATCCCAAAACCAACACTGTTACTGCGCGGCTTCTTCGCTCGAGTCCGCGACGAGGCCGAGGGTGACTTGGACCGTGTGGGTCTTGCCGTCGTTGAACGCGGGGATGAGGTTGCCGACCACGGGCACGCCGTCGACCACCAGCTTTTGCACGCCCTTGGAGACGTGCTCCGGGTTCGTGACTTCGATCAGGTATTGAGCGCCGCGAAATTGGCGGCGCACACTGAAGCCGTCCCAGGCCTTGGGGATGCAGGGGTTGATCTCGAGGCCGCCGTAGTTGGGCATGATGCCCAAGATGTGCTTCGTGCCCACTTGGTACGTCCACGAGGCAGTGCCGGAGAGCCAGCTATTGCGCGCCAAGCCGAACAACGGGTGCTCGTTGCCCAAGATATTTTGAGCGTAAACGTACGGCTCGCACTCGTAGGTGTCGATCACGTCGTTCTTCGCGGCGGGGTTGATTTGGTTGTAGTACTCGAACGCGCGGTCGCCGTTGCCGACGATCGTTTCGGCGATCATGACCCAGGGGTTGGCGTGCAGGAAGATGCCGCCATTTTCTTTGGCGCCCGGCGGATAGGTGGTGACGCCGCCTTTGGTCGAGTCGTAGCCGTTGTAGCCGGGGGCGCTGAGCTTGATGCCATTGGGCGTGTTGAGCAGGCGATTGACCGACTCCAGCGCTCGCTCGGCGCGCTCGCGCGGGGCGAAGCCGGAGATCACCGGCCAGCTCTGGCCGTTGGTCCAGATCTTGCCTTCCTTGTTCGCCTTGGATCCGATGGGCTGGCCTTCGGGATCGAACCAGCGTACGTACCATTCGCCGTCCCAGGCGCAGGCGTTCACGGCGTCGGCCATGGTCTGCCAGTATTCC
>DATEPG010000396.1:0-3376 GCA_035273265.1 Polyangiaceae bacterium | reverse complement strand
GACGGCTGCTTGAACTTGAGCTGAAGCGAATTTTCGAGCAGCACGCGCGTCGGTGCCATCAGCTTCGTGCCGTCGAAGCGCGTCGGGTACAAATTGATGCCCGGCGTGGCGCTGATCGACAGATGCCGGGTCCCGCCCAGGAAGTTCAGGTGCTCCCAGCCGACGCCCAAGTGCAGGTTCAAGCGCAGGACGTCGAATTCGGCACCGCCGCTCAGGCGCACCGTGCGCAGTTCGGTCTCGCGTACGACGACCGCGATCGGCACACGCTTGGTCTCGGGGTGGGTGAGGTCCTCGCGGATCTCGACATTGCTGAACACTCCCAGATTGAGTAGTGCCCGCTGCGCCGCAGACAGATCAGCGTGCGAGTACGCCGCGCCTTCCCGAATATTCAGCGTATTTTTCACCGAGCTTTCGGGGATCGATTTGAGGCCTTCGATGCTGACCGCGCCGTAGCTCGCTTCTGGCCCGGGCTCCAAGGTCAAGGTCACGTCCGCGCGATGCGCGATCAGATCCAGGCGCGCTTTGGCGTCGACTTTGGCGAACGGAAAGCCGCTATCTTGCTGGGCCAGTAAGATGGCGGCCTTCATCTCGTCGAAGCGCGCCTCGTCGAAGATGTCGCCGACCTTGAGCGAGCGCGCTCGGAGGACGTCCTTGGTGACCCGTGGGGGCAGGCCGGCGACGCCGGGGATATCGACGCGGCGCACGGTCACGGGCAAGCCGCGTGCGACCCGGATCTCTAGCTTGACGTGCTTGCCGTCCAGCTGCAGCACGCGCGCGGCGCTGACCTTGGCCTCGTAGTAGCCGCGCGCGCGGTAGTAGCGCTCGATCCGCTCCAGATCTCGACTGAGCAGGCTGGGGTCGTACTCGTCCGCGGTGGCCAGTCCGTCGAGCACCGCCTCGTCGTCGACGACCTGCGCGTCGTCCGTCTCACGCAGATCGATGCCCGAAACGAGCGGCCGAGTTGCCTGCTGCCCGCAGGCGACGCACAGCGATAGCCCGAGCGCCACGAGCAAATGGCTTTTCGAGCGCCGCAGCGCGCCTGGCAACTATCGCCTCCTCGGCCAAGCATAGAGAATCGCGAGATCTTTCGCGACCTCCGCGAGCAGTTACTTAGCGTTGCGCTTTGCGCTTCACGCCGGGCAGGGTCGAAAGCTCGGAGCCCGGTTCCAGCACGGTCATCTCTTCGTACGTGAGCATGCCCATGAACGGGTCGGCTTCCGCACCGGTGGAGGACTTGCTGAAGGTGGTGCCGTAGTCACCTTTGACGGTGACCTTCGCGCCCTTGGCGGGCAGGGGATTCGGGATCTTGACCTGCCAGAAGGTGTCCAGGTGCTCAGCGTCCTTCTTGCCCTTGTCGAACTCGGCGATCGCGTCGTAAATCTGCGCGAAGTTCGAGGCCCAGCCCATCACTTTGATGGTCTCGGTTTCGGGGGCGTCCTTGGTATCACCGAGCCAGAAAGCCGGGATGGGCGGCTTGCAATTCTCCGGATCGGCCTTGCCACCCTTGTGGACCGCGCATGCCGGCGCTTCGCCCAGGTTGGTTTTGACGATGTAACCAGTGATCGACAGCTTCTTGCGGTTCACCTCTTTGGTGTGGACCGGGCTGCGCAAGTAATAGCTCGCGCCCCAAACCGTGTACGCCTCACCGTTCTTGATCGGCTTTTTCGGCACGTTCGCAACGGGCGGCAGACTCGCCTTGGCACCGCTATTGGCGGGGTGCGGCACGTACTTGACCTCGTCCGACCCGCAGCCGATACCGGCCAAACTCGCGGCGAACAGGAAAGCCAATCCACAGGAACGCGGGGACATCAGTGACATTCTTCGGGCCTCCTCGAAACTCCCGGGGACAGTAGTCTGCGTTCTGCCCATACTGCAAGGGCGCGATGCCATCCGAGCGAGGGAATTTTTATGACCCACCGGCACGGTGGGCTGAACAGGATCGGTGCGGCCCGCTAGCCGGTCGCGGTCGGCGAAACTTGATTCCGAGCAAAGCGCGCTACGCTGCAGCCCATGGCGCGCAGCATCTTCATCGGGGATGTCCATAGCTGCGCTGCGGAGCTCGCCGAGCTGTTGTCCGCGGTCGCACTGGCCGCCGACGACCGGGTGTTCTTCGTTGGCGATCTACTCAGCCGCGGACCTGATCCGCTGGGAGTCCTCCGACTTTTTCGTGCCTTGCGGGCCCGCTCGGCGATCGGCAATCACGAGCAGCGCTTGCTCGCGGGGCGCCACGCGCAGTTGCGCGGCCAGCCAGGGCCCAAGCCCGGTTCTTCGCACGCTGAAGTCGCGGCGCTCTTGGACGATGCTGATTGGGCGATCTTGGAAAGTCTACCGCTTTGGATCGACGTCCCCGAGCACGACGTGCGCGTGGTGCATGCCGGGATCGTGCCGGGGATCCCGTTCGAGAAACAGGACCCCTGGCTCCTGACCCACATCCGCTCGATCGACGAACGCGGCAAGCCGAGCGAGAAGTGGGGCACGCTCTGGGGCAGTTTGTATCACGACGAGCCGCACATCGTGTTTGGGCACAACGCCAGGCAACGCCCCCAGCTTCACGCGCACGCGACGGGGCTCGACACGGCGTGCGTGTACGGAGGAGCGCTGACCGCGTTGGTGTTGCCAGAAGGCGTGGCTCCGCCGCCCGTCGCAACTCGTCTCGACGCCCTGGTGTCCGTGCCTGCGCGTCGCGCGTACTCGAATTACGGCCGCGAGCTGCCCGGAGGCTGAGCGACCAAGTGGCGAAGCTGACACGCGTGCCGCTGCCCGGGCTCGAGCCCGGCGAGCGCAAACTGGATCCCAAAACCGCCCATTACTTGTGCGACGTGTTGCGCTTGCGCGCGGGCGAACGGTTCATTGCCTTCGATCCCGACACGCAGCTCGAAGCAGACGCGCGCCTCGCTACCAGCGAAGAGGGCGTCTATTGTGGGATCGGCGCGCTGCGCGAAGCGGCGCGTAGCCCAGAAACCGGCATCGTGCTCGTGCAAGCGCTTGGCAAGGGAGACAAGACCGAACAAGTCGTGCGTTCGGCGACCGCGCTCGGCGTGGCCGAGCTGCATTTGGTCGAGAGTGCGCGCAGCGTGTCGCGCGTCAACGAACGCAGTGACGGCAAGCGCGTGCGCTGGGAGGCGATTGCACTCGACGCAGCACGCCAATGCGGTCGCGCGGACGTGCCGAAGATCATCGGACCGCACACGCTCGAACACGAGCTTGGCGCTTGGCGCGAGCAGAACGCGATCAAGCTGTGCTTGGTGCCGGGCGCCGCGCAGAGCTTGCGCGCACTGACGAGCGCCTGGACCGTGGGCTCACCGATCGCGATCTTGATCGGACCCGAAGGCGGTTTGGCACCCGATGAGATTGGCGACGCGGAGCGGGCAGGCTT
>DATEPG010000395.1:0-14906 GCA_035273265.1 Polyangiaceae bacterium | reverse complement strand
CGGGCTGACCGAAGCGCGCGTTCAAAGCATGAAAAAAGTTGCGGGTAAAACGGACATTTTTGTCACATTCCGTGCCCGGACGCGGGAGTGAGCTAATCTGCCTCGCCTGCGCCTTAGAACCACATGTTTCGTGCTGCTTCTGGGGCTGGGACCGGCTTGCGAGTCGAGTAGCGGCATTTCTGCGAGTCTCATTTCGCAGGGCGGTTCGGACTCGGCCGGTACCACGGGTGAAACGGTCGGCGGCGCAAGCGCTGGCGGCCGCAGGAACTCGGCTGGCAGCGGGCCATCGAGCAGCGCTGGTGCATCGAGCAGCGCTGGTGCATCGAGCAGAGCTGGAGCGTCGAGCAGCGCTGGAGCGTCGAGCAGCGCTGGCGCATCGGGCGGCAGCGTCGCAACGGGTGGTACCGGCGCGAGTCCCGGAAACGGGGGCGCGAATATGGGCGGTTCGAACAGCGCGGGCCGCGCCGGGGCAGCAACTGGCAGCGGCGGTTCGGCGGGTCAGGTCGTCGGTGCGGGTGGCAGCACAGGGACCGGCAGCTTTCCCCTCAAGCTGTCATCGAACAAGCGCTACCTCGTCGATCAACAGAACGTTCCCTTCTTGATCAATCAGGCCTCTTCGTGGGGCCTCATTCAGAGTCTTTCTGAGGCAGATGCCGCCGGCTATCTCGATGCCTTGAAGCAACGCGGCTTCAACACGGTGATGGTGAGCATCGTGTCTTACGACACGCGCATGGCGGGCAAGCCGCCCAACTGGCAGGGAACTTCGCCTTTCAAGGTTCAGTGGGACTACTCCACTTACGACGAGGCCTACTTTGCGCACGCCGACCGCGTGATCGACTTGGCCAAAGACCGCGGCATGCTGGTGACTTTGGTGCCCTCGTACCTGGGCTACGCCAGCGAGCCGAACCAAGGCTGGTTCGACGAGCTGCTGGGTGCAAACAACAGCGTCGCCAAGAGCCTGGCTTATGGCCGATTTCTCGGCCAACGCTACAAAAACTTCGGCAACATCATCTGGGTCGCGGGCGGAGACAACACGCCAGCAGCGGGTAGTGAGCTCGAAAATCGCTTGAAGGCGATCATCGACGGCATTCGGGAAAACGACAGCCATCTGTGGACCGCGCACTGGGATAGCGTGGGCCACGGCAACGGCGTGGCGTCGACCGAGAATCCGACTTTTGCCTCGTACATGAGTCTCAACGGCTACTACGCGTACGACTACAACCTGACCTACCAGCGCGATCTCGGTTTTTACAACCGGACGCCGGCCATGATGATGTTTCACCTGGATCAGAGCTACGAGGGCGAGGCCGGTGGAACGCCCGACAACATTCGTCGGAAGGCGTACGACGTGATGTTGATGGGTGGGGCTGGTTCGAGCTTTTGTGCGGGTCAGAACTGGTGGGGGTTCTTGAATTGGAAGACCAGTATGGATACCCCCGGCACACAGCAAACGACCCTCTGGTATCGCTTGTTCGCCTCGCGTCATTGGTACGAGCTCGTTCCGGATCAGGATCACACGGCCGTTACGGCGGGGCTGGGTGAATGGGGTAGCTTGGACTACGTTGCCGCCGCGCGGACCGCCTCTGGTTCGACGCTGATGGCATTTCTGCCGAGTAGTCGCAAAGTGACGGTCGACATGACCAAGCTGTCCGGCGCTCAGGCCAAGGCCTGGTGGTACAACCCGAGCAACGGTCAGAGTACCTCGCTTGGAACCTTCCCCACCACGGGCACCAAGGATTTCACTCCACCCTCGGCCGGTGATTGGTTGCTGGTGATCGACGATGCTTCGCTGGGTTTCGGCGCGCCTGGCACTTGAGCGAATCGCCTCTGCACGCGGACTCGACTGCTCGTCGACGCGCGCGGCTTGTCGGATTGGGCTGACCATAGACGAAGCGGGGACGGTGTGAGAACGTCCGGACCGATGTCCGAAACCGCGAACCCCATCGTGGACCAAAGCGCGAACCGCCGCTTGGTGGTGAAGAACACCCTGTACCTCACGCTCTCACAGGTCGTGACGGTGCCGCTCGCAGTTCTGGTCAATGCCTTGACGGCTCGCTATTTGGGCGCCGAGAGCTTTGGTTACATGTACTTGGCAGGTACATTTGCCAGCTTTGGCGTGTTGGCCGTAGGTTGGGGTCACGAAGGCGTGCTGCCCGCGATGGTCGCGCAGGACCGCTCGCTGGCGGCTGTTTTGCTGGGCAGCAGCTTTGCCTGGCGCGCGGGCACCTCACTGTTCGTCTACGCCGTGCTGGCGCTGCTCTGCCGGCTGCTTGGTTACGGCTCCGAAATGCAGTGGGCGTTGGGGCTCACCTTCGCGGGTTCAGTCATCACCTCTATCGTGGCTGCGTGCAAAGACACGATCCGCGGCTTCGAGCGGGCTGACATTCCGGCGCTGGCCCACGTGGGCCAACAGCTGCTGTGGGCGCTGTTGGTCGTGCCCGTGGTGCTCTTGGGCGGACGCATGCGTGCGGTACTGATCGTCGCGATCGTCACGCTGCTGATCGTGCTCGTGGTCGTGCTGCGCAGCATGGCCTCGGTTGGGGTAGGCAAGCTGTCCGTGCAACGAAGCGCACTCAAGGCGCTGTTCATCGGCGGCTCGCCTTTCGTGATGTTCAACCTGGCCATGGCACTGCAGCCGATCATCGACGGCGTTTACTTGTCGAAGATGGGCTCGGACGAGGCCGTCGGCTGGTACGCCGTCGCGCGCAAGCTGATTGGGCTCTTGGTATTTCCTGCGACGGCATTGATCGGGGCGCTGTATCCGACGCTGTGCCGACTGTGGCTCGAAAACCGAGAAGAATACGCCAGCGTGGCGCGCGGCTCGCTGCACAGCGTCGCGCTGCTCGTGATGCCGATCGCGCTCGGCTGTGGGCTCTATCCCGACCTGGGCATCATCATCTTCAGCAAGCAAGCCTATGGCCCAGCAGCTGACGATCTGCGCATTTTGGCGCTGTTCTTGTTCTTGATGTATTTCACGATGCCGGTGGGCACGATCGTGCTCGCTTCGGGCCGGCAGCGCGCCTGGAGCGTCGTGCAATCCTTGTGCATCGTGGTCAGCTTGGTGCTCGACCCGCTGCTCACGCCTTGGTTCCAGACCCACTATCGCAACGGGGGGCTCGGGCCTTGCGTGGCGTCCGTGGTGAGCGAGTTGCTCGTGGTTGTTTGTGGGATCGTGCTCGCACCGGCCGGGATCTTCGACGCGAAACTGCGCCGAACCTTGCTGTGCGCCGTGGTTGCCGGCATCGCCATGAGCCTGGTGGCCTGGCTGCTGCGCGCCATCAATCCTTTCCTGGGAGCGCCGGTCGCCTTGCTCGCGTACGTCGCTGCCTTGTTTGCCACTGGCGAGCTCGATCGTTCGACCATCGCCAAGGTCCAGGGGATGGTCAGGCGCAAACTGTCTCGAGCTCGCTGAAAGTCGCTCGGTTGCTGATCACTCGATGACGATGACGTCGCCCGTGCGCAGCGGGAAGTTGGCGGCTCCGCCATCGTTGTGCACGATCGCGTCATACGTGAAGCGGATGCGCTGAAACTGCGGGAACCGGCGCAGCACGAAGATGCGCGACTTGTCGGCGAATTCACCGGGGCCGCCAGCCTGGGCAATGGCTTCGACCAAACGTGCCGGAGGCTCCAAGGTGAGCGCGCCGATATTCTTGATCTCGCCGAGCGCAGTCACGGTTACGGGTTGCGACGCTTCGACATTGACCGTCACGCGCGGGGTGACGATGAATTGCTTCAACAGCACTTCGATTTCTTTGGCCAACTGTGACGGGTGCTTGCCCGCCACCACCAATTCGCCAGCCAGCGGCAACGCGATGCGTCCGTCGCGCCGGACCTTGTAGCTGCCGGACAGGCCTTCCTGCTCGTAAGCTCGAATGCTGATCGTGTCGGCCACGCCGATCACGTACTCGCTGTTGTCGGTATTCCAGTCCGGCCCTTTGGGGATGTCCTCGTACCAGGTGAACGCTCCCGCGCTGGCGCACCCGCCGGCAAGCGCGGGAATCAGCGCAAGCAGGCAGATTGAAGCGAAATGAGCGAAGACAGAACGAGCCCGGAACGTCAGGTAAGGCAGCACGGTGCGCCATGCTAGCGCCTTCGTGGCTCGTGCATCAAGCGACGAGCCCGAAACACGCGGTTCCATTCTTGCGCCGGGTTCATATCCTGGCTAATCAGAAAGCTTGTCTCGTTCCCCACGGGCCACGCGCCAAACATTTTCGACCCGTTTGGCGCACTGATCCGTAGCCAGGCGCCATGCTTCCCATCCTCGACCTACTGCTCGTAGTGCTCAGCCTGCCGGTGTTGGTCGGGGCGAGCTACTTGTTCGTGGCCACCGTGTTGTCGGCTCGCTCGCCGGTGCCGGCGCCCGCGCCGCCCCATCGTCGGTTTCGTTTCATCGTGCCCGCGCACAATGAGTCGGCGGGCATCGCCGCCACCGTCGTCAGCTTGAAGGGCGTCGACTATCCGGAAGCGTTGTTCGACGTGTTGGTGGTCGCCGACAACTGCGAAGACGACACGGCCGAGCAGGCCGAACGGGCCGGGGCCGTCGTCCTGGTGCGACAAAACAAAGAGCAGCGCGGCAAAGGCTACGCGCTCTTGCTCGCCTTCTCGAACCTACCACCTGACGTGGACGCCGTGGTCGTCGTCGATGCCGATACCCTCGTGTCGCCGAACCTGCTGCGCGCGTTCGCCGCGCGGCGCGATTTGGGCGCGGTTGCCGCGCAAGCGGACTACGCCGTCCGCAATCCCAACGCCGGCTGGCGAACTCGCTTGATCGCGATCGCCTTCGGGGCGTTTCACATCGTTCGCTCGCGCGCCCGCGAGCGACTCGGTCTTTCGTGCGGTCTGCGTGGAAACGGGATGTGCTTCAGTTCGAAGCTTCTGGCAGAAGTGCCGCACAACGCATTTTCGATCGTCGAGGACGTCGAGTATGGGCTCCGTCTGGGCGAGGCCGGCTACCGCGTGCACTACGCCGACGAAGCGCACGTTTACGGTGAAATGGTTTCGTCAGCCGCCGCTGCCAGCTCTCAACGCCGCCGCTGGGAAGAGGGTCGCAAAGAGCTCGTTCAGCGCAATGGCCTGCGCTTGCTGCGCACGGGACTCGCCAAGCAGAATGCCGTGCTCTTCGATCTGGCGCTCGATTTGCTCATTCCGCCCTTGTCCCGGATCGCGGTGGCAGCGTTCCTCGGCCTGCTGGCAGGCTCCGCCATCTCGCTTTCGCTGGGCGCGATCACGGTGAGTTTCGCCAGCTTTGCCTTCAGCCTGTTCGCCGTCGCGCTGTACGTGCTTCGCGGCTGGTCGGTGTCGGGCACCGGCCTACGGGGCTTGCTCGATTTGGGCCTGGCACCCGTGTACGTCATTTGGAAGGCGAGCCTTCGCTTGCGCAAAGCCTCGCGCCCGACCTCGAGTTGGGTGCGCACGAAGCGCGAGCAATCCGACTGAGCCCGGGCCCGGGTGCAGCCCGCGCTAGCTGCGATCCTGATAGTTCTTGTCGAGCCACTCGCGGTACGCACCGCTCTTCACGCGCTGGATCCACTCTGGGTTGTCGAGGTACCAACGCACGGTGGCCGCAAGCCCGCTGCCGATGTCGTGACCCTGGGTCCAACCGAGCTCGGACTTCAACTTGCTGCAGTCGATCGCATAGCGCGCGTCATGCCCAGGTCGATCGGCGACGAAGGTGATTTGCTTGCGCAGTTGCTCCGGATCACGGCCTGTGGTCTGCGCAACCACTTCGATCAGCCGATGCAGCAGCGCGAGATTGGTCCACTCGGCTTCGCCGCCGACGTTGTACGTCTCGCCCCGTCGACCTTTCGAGACGATGGTCCAGATCGCTTCGGCGTGATCGTCGACGAACAACCAATCGCGAATGTTGGCGCCGGTGCCGTAGACCGGCAGCGGTTTACCCTCGAGCAGGTTCAGGATCATGAGCGGGATCAGCTTTTCGGGAAAGTGATACGGCCCGTAATTGTTGCTGCAGTTCGAGAGCGTGGTCGAAATACCGTAGGTCCGTGCGTACGCTCGCACCAAGTGATCGGAAGCGGCCTTGGACGCCGAATAGGGTGAGCTCGGGTCGTAGGGCGTGGTCTCGGTGAACAGACCGGTAGGGCCGAGGGAGCCGTACACCTCGTCCGTGGAGACGTGGTGGAAATGAATGTTGCCCAGCGCGCGCACGACCTCGAGCAGGTGGTAGGTGCCCAGGATGTTGGCCTGCATGAACGCGCCCGGACCCACGATGCTTCGGTCCACGTGGCTCTCGGCGGCAAAGTGCACGATCGTGTCCACCGAGTGCTCACGGCAGATTCGAGTCACCAGCTCGGTGTTGCCGATATCGCCCTGGACGAACGTGTAGCGCGCTGGATCTATTGCGCCCGCGACGTTATCGGGGTTCGCAGCGTAGGTGAGCAGATCCAGATTGATGATCTTGCCCGTGAAGCCAGTCTGCCGGAACAGAAAGCGAATGAAAGCAGAACCGATGAACCCGCAGCCGCCGGTCACCAGTACGCTTTGAGGTTGCCTGAGTGTGGTCATTTGCCGTCCGAAGCCTCTCTTAGCCGCAAAAGATAATCGCCGAGGGCGCCCAGCCAGGGACGCGGGGTTTGACCGAGCGCTGCGGCCTTGGCGGTGGAGAGCACCGAGTAGGCCGGTCGCTTGGCGGGGCGCGGGAACTCCGCCGTGGTGATGGCTTGCACTTCGCTCGCGCGGATCGGAAAGCCGAGCTTGCGCGCTTCTTGCCAGATGGCAGACGCGAACCCGTGCCAGCTGGTCTCACCCGAGTTGGCGAAATGAATGAAGCCGGTTTTAGCGGCGGGCTGCCCAGCAACGATGCCCGCCAGGGCGAGTGAGGCGCGCGCGAGGTCACGCGTGTAGGTGGGGCGACCGAACTGATCGGCCACGACCTTGACCAAGTCGCGGCTTTCCATCAACCCCAGCATCGTGGCTACGAAGTTGGGTCCGCCTTCGCCGAACAGCCACGATGTGCGAATCACCAGCACCGAGCGCTCGCCTCCGCCTTGCGCGGTGGCGAGAAGCTGCTGTTCGCCGAGTCGCTTGCCGCGGCCATAGGCACCCGTCGGTGCGCACGCGGCGTCCTCGCTGTACGGTTGTTTGGCGTCGCCGTCGAAAACGTAGTCAGTCGAGAAGTGCAGCACTCCCGCGCCCAGCCGCTGCGCGGCTAGTCCCAGGTTCTCGGGGCCGGTGGCATTGATGCGGGTCGCCTGCTCCTCGTTCGACTCTGCGTCGTCGACGCGCGTGTACGCGGCGCAGTTGATGATCTGCGTGATGCCGTTCGATTCCGCGAAGGCTTGCACGACCTCTCGATCACCGACGTCGACCTCGCGGTCGGTCGCTACGAACTCGACTCCGCCTTCGAGCAGCGCCTCGCGAAAGGCGCGAGCCAGCATGCCCGCGCCACCCGTCAACCAGACCTTCAAGGGGCGACTCTCGCCCGAAAGCTGGCGAACGACTCGGCCTGCATGTCGCGCGCCGAGACGATCGGCGCCTCGATTGGCCAACGCACGCCCAGATCGGGATCGGCGTAGCTCAGCGAACACTCGGTCTTGCCGTCGTACGGCGTGCTCACCTTGTACTGCACCTCCGCGGTGTCACTCAGCACACAGAAGCCGTGCGCAAAGCCGACCGGGACGAACAATTGCTCGTGCTTTTCGTCGTCCAGCTCCACGCCTTGCCAGCGGCCGAAAGTGGGCGAGCCGGGGCGGATGTCGACCGTGACGTCCCAGATGCGGCCAATGGTCACGCGCACTAGCTTGGCTTGCCCGGGCTGCGATTGATAATGCAGCCCGCGCAGCGTGCCTTTGACCGACCGCGAATGGTTGTCTTGGACGAACGTCTCGCGGATGCCAGCTTCGTGATAACGAACCGCGTTGTACGACTCCAAGAAAAAACCGCGCTCGTCGCGGAAGATGTTTGGCGAAATCAGCAGCGGTCCGTCGAGTTCGAGATTCACAATCCGCACGACGTTTTCTTTCTTAGGTGGTTAGGATTCGTCCAGGGCGCGCAGCATGTACTGCCCGTATTGACTCTTGCCGCATTTTTGAGCCAGACGCCGCAAGGCTGCCGCGTCGATGAAACCCATCCGATAGGCGATCTCCTCGAGGCAGGCGATCGACGTGCCCTGGCGACGGCTGAGCGTTGCCACGAAGTGACCCGCGTCCAACAGACTCTCCTGAGTGCCGGTATCGAGCCAGGCGAGGCCACGGGGTAGGATCTCGAGCCGGGCGCGTCCTACGCTCACGTAGGCGTTGTTCACGTCCGTGATCTCGAGCTCACCGCGCGGCGAAGGTTTGAGCTTGGCCGCGATGTCGAGCACCTGATTGTCGAAGAAGTACAGGCCCGTGACAGCCAGCTTGCTCTTGGGCTGCTTCGGCTTTTCTTCGATGCTGATCAGTTCGCCTTTGGGACCGAGTTCCGCCACGCCGTAGCGTTCCGGATCATCGACTTGATAGGCGAATAGAGTCGCACCATCGAGCTGCTCGCGAGCGGCTCGCAATTGCTCGCCAAACCCGGCGCCGTAGAAGATGTTGTCACCCAGCACCAAGCAGACTTGATCCGAGCCCACGAACTGGCGACCGATGATGAAGGCCTCTGCCAAACCGTTCGGCGCGGCCTGTACGGCATAGCTGAAGCGACAGCCTAGGTCCTCTCCGCTGCCCAGCAAACGCTCGAACAACGGTAGGTCCTGAGGCGTCGAGATGATCAGGATGTCCCGAATCCCGGTGAGCATCAGCACCGAGAGCGGGTAATAGATCATCGGCTTGTCGTACACGGGTAAGAGCTGCTTGGAGATCACCCGAGTCAGCGGATCGAGTCGAGTTCCGCTCCCGCCCGCGAGCACGATGCCCTTCATGTTTGGTGGTTGGCTCACGATTGGCAACGTAGCATTGGGAGCTTCTCGCCGGATCGACAAAAAGGCGCGCGCGCCCTTCCGTGCTCGCCGATTCAGCGTCACGGCCGGTCGCAGGGCCTTGAAACAAAACATGTCTTCCCAAGCGTGCTGCGGAGAACGTGCTTCCAAGCGAGCTTGTCTTGGGCGTAAGCTCCGAGCAAAATCTGGCGAGGGCTAGCGTGACAAAAAAAATTCTCGTGACCGGCGGCGCAGGCTTCATTGGATCCCACCTGTGTGAACGCCTGATCAAGGCGGGCGAGGACGTGCTGTGCGTCGACAACTACTTCACCGGAAGTAAGAAGAACGTCGAGCACTTGCTGGCGCACCCGCTGTTCGAAATCATGCGTCACGACGTGACGTTCCCGCTGTACGTGGAAGTGCAGCGCATCTTCAATCTCGCCTGCCCGGCCTCGCCGGTCCACTACCAGTTCGATCCGGTGCAAACCACCAAGACCAGCGTGCACGGTGCGATCAACATGCTCGGCCTGGCCAAGCGCGTGAAAGCGCGCATCCTGCAGGCGTCCACCTCCGAAGTGTACGGTGATCCCGAGGTGCATCCTCAGCCCGAGTCCTACTGGGGTAAGGTAAATCCGATTGGCATTCGCAGCTGCTACGACGAGGGCAAGCGCTGCGCCGAGACGCTGTTCTTCGATTACAATCGCCAGCACGGCACCGACATCAAGGTGATCCGAATCTTCAATACCTACGGTCCGCGCATGAACCCGGACGACGGGCGCGTGGTCTCGAATTTCATCGTGCAGGCGCTGCGCGGCCAGGACATCACCATCTACGGGGATGGCCAGCAAACCCGCTCGTTCTGCTACGTCGATGACCTGGTTGAAGGCATGCTGCGTATGATGAACACCGAAACCGGCTTCACCGGGCCGGTCAACATCGGCAACCCCGGCGAGTTCACGATGCTGCAGTTGGCAGAGAAGGTACTGGCGCTAGTCGGCTCCAAATCCAAGCTCGTGCACAAGCCGCTCCCGCAAGACGATCCCAAGCAGCGCAAGCCGATCATCGAGCTCGCCAAGCAGAAGCTCGGCGGGTGGGAGCCGAAGGTCAACTTGGACGACGGTCTGAAAGAGACCGTCGCTTACTTCCGCAAAGTCGTCGCGGTCTGAGGCGCCGCGAGCACGGCGCACTCTTCGCGCCGTGCCTGCCCGCTCTCACGCGCTCTGATTCGCGCGAGTCTTTCACAGACTCGGATTCAGCGGGTCGTACTCGTTGTTGCCTTTGGATTTGGACTTGCCCTTGGTCTTGGGCGCGGCGCTTTGCATCATGGACTGACCGATCGCGGCGTTCAGCCGCTCACGTTCGCTCATCTCCGACGCGGGCTTCTGCGCGACCGGCGCTGGCCTTTCGACGGCTGGCTTGGGGGCTGCCGCCGCTTTCGTCGGCGTAGCCTTGACCGCTGCGTGCGCGGTGGATGGCTTGGGCTGTACGAAGCTGGCAGCAGTTGCTCGGCCGGGCGGCGGCGTGACCGGGGTCGGCACCGCTGCGGGCCGTGCTTGCTTCTCGGGTGCGATCGCTTCGACCGAGACTACGGGTGTCGTCGTGACGCCGAGCGCGGGGGCAGGAGCGCTGGGCGCGGCCGGAGAAGCCGGCGTGAGCGCGGTACGGCTCGCGCGCTCGTCGTTGGAGTCAACCACTGGCGCGGGCTGCGCAGCCAGGCTCGGCTGCAAAGCTCGAACCGTGCCGAACGCAGGGCCGCCCAGCGCGCCTTCGAGACGAGCGTAGAGTGCGTCTTGATGAGCGGCGTGGGCGCCATCACGCAACAAGTCATTGCGATACGCGGTCACGCTGACGCCCGCGAGCAGTGACACGCCGACCAGGAAGCGCCCGAAGCCGCCACCGCCGCGAGCCATCGGAGGAGCATGGCTCACCACCAGCGGACGCACGCTTGCCGGCATGGTGGCTGCGAACGCAATTGGCGCGGCATAGGCGGACGGCGCGGCATACGCCGATGGCACAGCTTGGATCGGCGCGGGGTAAAACGAAGCGGGCGCGAGCTGCGTCGGACGAGCAGCCGGTGGCGGCGCGGAAGGACGGGGCGCGGGCGGCGCAGGACGCACAGCGGGAGCCATGGAAACCGGCGCAGGCGGCGCAGGCGGCGCAGGCCGTACGGACGGCGTTGCGGGGCGTGGCGCGGGTGCGGCCGGGCGCACTGACGGCGACGCGGAGCGTGTGGGCGGCTTCGGCGGCGCCCGCTTGGCTTGAGGTGAGGGCTGTTCGTCCAAGCCAGCGATCACGCGCAGCGGTTGCCAATCGCTCATGCCCGCTTGCCAAACCTTGGTTTCGGAATCGACGATCGATAACCGAAACAGGTCGTCCAACTGTTCCAGCGAAACGATCTTCACTTCGTTCGGCTCGAACTCGACGTGCCACTTGTCGTCGTCTGCGATCGGGGGTGGGTTACTCACCGACCAGTCGTCCCAGCTAATGGCTTCGGCCCTCATGGGGGCAATTTAGCAGTCCAACGACCTTTTCGCGAGCCATTGCTGCCTCAGCGGACGGCTTGTTTTGGCGCGGGGCTGCATATTTGAACGTTTGAGGCGGGCAAGACGTTCAGTGTCCACGTCGATTGGGCCTGGCCTTGGCGCTGGCCAAGCCGCGCCAGAGAAAGTAGCTGTGAGTGCATGGCTCGCAAAGCAGCTTGGCAGGACATGGCCGATGGCGACCTTGGCCCGTACGGAAAATCGCGGGGCACTCGCTGGGGCCGCGTGTTTGGGGGGCTGCTGTTCGTGGCGGGCGCCACCTTCATCGCCGCCTACTACTTGCCACTGTATCGCGCCCATCAAAAGCTCGCTGACCAATACCGCGAGCTCGGTCAGCGCTCGCAGGCATTGTCCGAGACCGTGAGCCGAGCGCAAAGTGAGCTCAAGCTGGCGACCGCGGCCCGCGACCAATTGCAGGCCGAGCACGATTTGCGCGAGAACGCGACGAAGAGCTCGGGCGATCAACAGGAGCGAGTGCGCGTGGCTTTGGCGGCCAAGCTCGACAAATTCGTGAAGAAGGGCAACGCCGCGCTGCTCGTGAACGCGGGCTCGCTGATTGTCGCGTTCGACAGTGCCCTGTTGTTTCTGCCACAAAAGCTCGACCTGACGCCGACCGGGCGCGCGCTGTTGTGCGACGTCGCCAAGACCAGCGAGGCCAAAGCACTGACTGTGCGCTCCTCGATGGCCGCCGGCTCGCTCGTCCCGCCTGCGCTCGCTGTCAGCTATCCGAGTCCTTGGGCATTGAGCGCGGGTCGCGCCGCAGTCGTCGCTCAGGCGCTCGAGCAGGCTTGTTCCTTCCCGGCTGCGCAGCTCAGCGTAATGGCCAACGGCAACCAACAGCCGCTGGTTGGCCTCAAACTCAACGGCGATCCAATGACGCTCGAAGTCGGCTCGAGCGCCCGCTGAAATCGGCGCACGACGCTCCAAACGACAACGGCCGCTCGGTTAAGAGCGGCCGTCGAACGTTCCTGGAGATTTTGTGGAGCCTATCGGGATCGAACCGATGACCTCCTGACTGCCAGTCAGGCGCTCTCCCAGCTGAGCTAAGGCCCCAGGAGGTGCGGGTACTTACACACAAACTTCGCGGATGGCGAGTGCTTTCGCCCAAAAAGATGGGCGAGGGATCAAGGATGAGGCGTGGGGTGGGGGGCGTGCCCCTGCGGCAGGGCTGCGCCAGGCCTCAATGCCGGGAGCGGCCGCGCAGCCGGGCGCGCCGCGACCGGTGGAACGACCGCGGCCGGAGCCACTGCTTCCTTGGTTGCTTCGGCCGATTTGTCATCGGAGCCGAGCAGCACGAACGCGGAAATGGCGGCCAGAAACAGCCCGCCGCCCAGGAGCGGCAGCCAGCCCGGGGAACGCGGTTCGTCCGCCGGAAAGTCGTCCGAGGTGGTCTCGTCGTGGTGGTCGTCGTGACCGGCGTGGTGGTCCGCGCCGGCGTCGTGATGGCCATGCCCGCTCATGACCCGCTTATGTCGTGGTTTTTCCGGCAAGGCAAGCCCGGGTCAGGCAAACCCGTCGCTTCGGCCAAAGACGGGTCCACCTCCTAATTTGGGGCCCCGGCCCCAAATCGGTATGGTTGCGGTCGAACCCGCATGGCTCAGCAACAGCAACGCTACAAGGTACTCGAGAAAATCGCCTCGGGTGGCATGGCCGAGGTATTCCGCGCGGAGAGCGCCGGTCTCGAGGGGTTCAAGAAGACGGTCGCGATCAAGCGCGTCTTGCCGCACCTGTCCGAGAAGAAGCAGTTCATCGGCATGTTCTTGGACGAGGCACGCGTCAGCGCGCAGCTCTCGCACTCGAACTGCGTGCAGGTCTTCGACATCGGCGTGGGTGACAACACCTACTTCATCGTCATGGAGTACGTAGATGGCGCCGATCTCAAGGGCTTGATCGAGCACCGCAAGAAGACCTCCACGCCATTCCCGGTGGAGGAGGCGTGCTTGATCTGCGTGCGCATTTGCGAGGGCTTGTCGTACGCGCACGAGCTCACCGACAACAACGGCGAGAGCTTGCACATCGTGCACCGCGATATGTCGCCACCGAACGTGTTGATCACGCGCTTCGGTGAGGTAAAAATCGTGGACTTCGGGTTGGCCAAAGCCAACAGCCAGCTCGAGAAGAGCGAGCCCGGGATCATCAAGGGGAAGTTCAGCTACTTGTCACCGGAGGCCGCGCAAGGACTACCGGTGGATGCCAAGACCGACATCTTCGCGGTGGGCATCATCTTGTGGGAGCTGCTCGCGGGTCGCCGCCTGTTCATGGGCGAAACGGATCTCGAGACCGTGCGCATGGTGCAGCAGGCGCGCGTGCCCTCGATCCGCCAAATCAATCCCAAGGTATCGGTCGAGATCGAGCGCGTGATGATGCGAGCGCTTGCTGGAGATCCCGCCGCCCGCTACCAGACCGCGCGAGATTTCGGTCGCGATCTGAACAACATGCTGTTTCACATGGGCCGCGCGGTGTCGTCCTTCGACATCGCGCAGCTCGTCGAGCCGATCCGACTCGAACGCGAGGCCAAGAAGAAGCTCGGCAAGTACGATCGCCGGTCGATCATCGGATCGCTGATCGACGAAGCCTTGTTCGAGTTCACTTCACTCGAAGAGCAGGAAGCGGCGGCCGCGGCCAAAGCGTCGGGCATGCTCTCGACGCCCGGGGGCGCGGCTCCGCTCCAGCTGGGCTCGTTTGCAGGCGTGCCGAGCTGGGGCGAAGATCTGGGCAGCCTAGGTCTCGAGTCGCCGCGTTCGGCGCCGTCCGGAGACTCGTTCGACTTTGGCAACCTTGCCGCGCTCGAAGACGACACGCTCGCAGGTCGAGCGCGCTCCGAGTTTCCGGTTGCGGGTTCCAGTCGTCCACCGATGCCAAGGTCCGCGGCGCCGCTGCCGATCGCTACTCCGGCGCCACGTCCCGCTCCCATGCCACAGTCGTTGCCGCAAGCGCGCTCACAACCTGCGGCACAACTGCAGCTGCCCAGGCCCGCCGCGCAGTCCAGCGCGGACGTGGAATACCCCAGGGGTAAGAGCAAGGGTGGTCTGATCGCGGTGATCGTGCTGGTGGTCGCGGTCGTGGGCGCAGCAGGCGCCTACTTCGGCGGCGTGATCCCGCACTGAGCCGCGCCCGGCGGTGGGCAGTGCTTCATAGCCGGAGCACCCATGCCCGCCACTCCGCATGGCTGCGGCGGGTGTCTTGCCCGCCACCGCCTCGAAGGACTTGGCGCCGCGTCGATCTTCTTCACAAACGCGGAAAAGCGCGCTTTCCTGAGGGGAAAACGCGCTCTTCGCTCGGCCAAGTCGCGAGTTACGGCTTCTTGACTGGTGCTGCGGCGGGCTTTACGGCCGCCGCCTTTTCTGCAGCAGGCTTTTCGGCTTCCGCCGCGGGCTTCTCGGCTTCCGCGCCGCCTTCGCCTTCTGCAGCGCCTTCCGCGTCGTCGTCGTCGTCGTCGTCATCGTCATCGTCGTCATCATCGTCGGGCTCGTGCAGAGCCTCTTCTTCGAAGTTGAGATTCTGAGTGGAGT
>DATEPG010000394.1:0-6263 GCA_035273265.1 Polyangiaceae bacterium | reverse complement strand
TTGAGTACCGGCAAGCCAAGGTCGTCGTCGGCCTCCAGCATCCGAACCGCCAGCACGATCGATTTCGCCTTGCTGCCGTCCCGCGCGACGGACGCGCTGGGCGGCTCCGCGCCGACCATCATCTCCGCCATTTGCGCAGTCGACAGCTCGCCCACTTTGCCGTTGCCAGCGAAGCGGCCCTTGCGGAGCACCGTCACCTCATCGCAAAAGCGGGTCACTTCCCGGAACTTGTGGGTGATCATCAGCACGCTGATTTCAGCGCGGTGCGCCATGTCCCGCACCATGCCGAGCACGCTGTCGGCCTCGTCCGGCGTGAGCACGCTGGTCGGTTCGTCGAGGATCACGATCCGGCTGCCCAGATACAGCTGCTTCAGAATCTCCAGTTTCTGCTTCTCGCCCGCCGCGAGCTGACGCACGAGCCGCGTCGGCGAGATCGAAAATGGCATGTTGGCCATGAACGCGTCCAGCGCGGCATGCTCCTGCTTCCAGTCGATCAGCCCCGGAACGTGCGCGCGAGACAACACCAGGTTCTCGGCCACGGTCATGTTGTCGACCAGCGTGAAGTGCTGATAGACCATCCCGATGCCGTGCAACTGCGCGTCTTTCGGGTTTTTGATGTGTACCGCCGAGTCGCCCACTACCACCCGACCGCCGTCGGCGTGGTAAAAACCCATGATGCATTTGACGAGCGTGCTCTTGCCGGCACCGTTCTCACCGAGCAGCGCATGCACCGTGCCCGGTTCGAGGCGTAGTGACACGGCGTCGAGAACGGTCAGAGCGCCGAAGCGTTTGGTCACCTCTTCGGCGAACAACAGCGGCGGCGCAGAAGTCGCGCTTTTGAGGCGCATGCCCGAGCCCTGAACCTGATCTTCGATTCGCTGGGCGGCCAACGTCACGAAAGAGCCTCGATCAAAGCGGAGGAGGTACTCACCGCGCCGAACACGCCGCTCTGCATGGTGACCATCTTGAGCGCAGCGGCGTGATTGCCGGCGTCCGTCGCGGCGCAGCAATCCGAGAGGATCACGCATTCGAAGCCGCGATCGTTGCCTTCACGCATGGTGGTGTGGACGCAGACGTCCGTGGTGATCCCGGTTAGAATCAAGTTTTCGATCCTTTTCTGGTGCAGAATGAGCTCCAGATCCGTGGCGCAGAACGAGCCCTTGCCCGGCTTGTCGATCACCATCTCCCCCGGCAGCGGCTGAAGATCGGGGATCAACTCCCAGCCAGGCTGACCGCGCACCAAGACCAGACCACAGGGGCCGAGATCGGCGATTCCGGTCCCGCTCGTGCCGTCGTCACGACGACGCGAGCGCCAGCGCTTGTTCGCCGGCAGATCCGCCAGATCCGGGCGGTGCCCTTCGCGGGTGTGGAAGATGTGATAACCCTTGGCCCGCATGGCGCCGAGCACGCGTTGGATCGGCTCGATACAGGCGCGACTGTTGGAGATATCGTAGCCAAGCAGATCGATGTAGCCGCCTTTGCCGCAAAAATCCGTCTGCATGTCGATCACGATCAGCGCGGTGTTTTCGGGGCGGAGATCTCCGTTGTAGGGCCAGGGGTACGGGGTTGCGGCTGCGTACGGCATTTTTACCTTCTCCTCCTTAGCGAGCGACGGTGAGCTCCGCTGGTTGATCGGCGGAAGTACGAGTCGCCGAACTACTCAGCACCATGATCAGCAATGTCAACGCGTAGGGCGCGGCGTTGAACAGGTAGTAGCCCTTGGTCACACCGACCGCCTGCAACGCGGGGCCGAGCGCGCTCGCGCCTCCGAAGAGGAGCGAGGCGTACAGGCAGCGAATCGGGTCCCAGCGCGCAAAGATGACCAGCGCGACAGCCATCAGCCCTTGCCCACTGGACAAGCCTTCATTCCAACTGCCGGGATAGAAGAGAGACAGGAACGAGCCGCCGATGCCGGCGAGAAAACCGCCCGCCATGGTCGCGAGCGTGCGCACCCGATTCACGTCGTAGCCCATGGCGCGAGCCGCATCGGCACTCTCGCCGACGGTGCGCACGATCAGCCCCCAGCGCGTGCGCTTGAGCGCGAAGCTGACCAGCGGAGCGAGCGCCACGCCGAGCAGAAAGAGCACGTTGACGCGCAGCGCGTTTTCTACCTGCGGCGAGTGACTCCAGAACCCGAAGGGGATCGCCGGCAACTGAGCCGCACTCGGCTGAATCAGCGGTTTGCCCAGAAAAAAGGCCAACCCGCAGCCAAACAGCATCAGGCCGATGCCGACCGCGATGTCGTTCACGCGCGGCCGACCGCACAAGAAGCCGTGCAGCGCTCCGAGTAGCACGCCAATCAAGCCGGCCGCGAGCACGCCCAACCAAGGCGAGCCGCTCCAATACGAAGCGCCGTAGCCGACCATGGCACCCATCACCAAGGTGCCCTCGAGGCCGAGATTGACCCGCCCACTGCGCTCGGTGATGCACTCACCCAGGCTCACGAAAATGAACGGCGTGCTGACCCGGATCGCGCCAGCCATCACTGCCACCGGCACGCCCCAGGCGCCAAGCTCGGCCGACATCAGGCAACCACCCCCGCCTGAGCCGACTTACCAGCGGCCCGACCGCGGGCAAAGCTCCACAGATCGAGTTTTCCGTACAGCGTTTCACTCACCAGGATGACCATGAACAAGATCCCTTGCAGCACGTTCACGCTGGCGTCGGGCAAATTGAAATTGCGTTGCAGGATGCCGCCGCTCGCGCCTATCCCTCCGAGCAAGAGCGCGACCGGCACCACACCCAGCGGGTTTTGCCGCGCCACGAACGCCACCAGGATCCCGGTGTAACCGTAGCCCGCGACGAGCGATGCGTTGGCGCGCCCGTGTACGGCGGCGACCTCGATCATGCCCGCTGTGCCCGTGGCAGCTCCGGCAAGAAAACAGGTGACGACCATCAAGCGCCGCACGGGCAAGCCGCTCAGCAACGCGGCTCGCAGATTGCCGCCGGTCATGGCCGCCGCGAAGCCGAAGACGGTGCGCTTCATCAACACGAAGCTCACCAGACAGGCTGCTAGGCCGTAGATCAGGCCCCAATGTACGTCCAGGCCCGGAATGGGGCCGAGTAGGTTCAGCTCGCCGATGTGACGAGTCGCGGGCTTGTTCAGGCTCTCCGGATCGCGAAGTGCTCCTTCCACCAAGTGGTTCATGAGCGCAATCGCGATGTAAGACAGCAGCAGGCTGCTAATGGTCTCGTTCACCCCGCGATAGGCGCGCAGCACGCCCACCAGCGCGATCCACGAACCACCGCTGATCGCGCCCGCCAGCAGCATGCTCGTAAGCACCAAGTACGGACTCGAACCCTGCATGGCCAAGCCTGCCACTGCAGCGGAGATCCCGCCGACCACGAGCGCGCCCTCCCCGCCGATCACGAGCAGCCCCAATTGCATCGGCAGCGCGGTGCACAAGGCGGTCAACATCAAGGGCGCCGATCGCTGCAACGTATTCTGAAACGAGAACCAGGTGCCGAACGCGCCACGGAACATCACCTCATAAACGGCCAGCGGGTTCAGGCCGTTGATCGCCAGAAACACGCCAAACAGCAGTAGAGTGGCGCAAATCGCTGCGAGCGAGATGATCAGCGGTTCGAATTTTTTGAGCAAGCTCGTGGGCGCGGCGCGGCCTTGGTTTGGCCGCACGCTGGGTGCATGCCCGCTCGCCCCTGCCGGGCTGGTCGGCACGGGCGAGACTTGGCTCATGTCAGTGAACCGATCCTTTTACCCCGTCCACCAGGTAGCCCATGCTCTCGAGCTTGATATCGCGCTGAGCCATCTGCGTGCCGGCGGGAATGACCTCTTTGCCAGCGTTGTCTTTGAGCGGCCCGGAGTAAATCAGGAGCGTGCCGTCCATGAACTTTTGCTTGGCTTCTTCGGCCTTGGCCTTGGCGGCATCGGAGACCGCGGCACCGTAAGGAGACATCTTGATGAAGCCTTCCTTGAAGCCGCCGCGCACCAAGTGCTCCCAGGGCAGGCCCTTTTGGATCTTCTCCACGTAATCCTTGTAGACCGTCGCCCAGTTCCATTCGGCGCCGGTCAAGTAGCCCTTGGGCGCCAAGGCCGCCTGGCTCGCGTGGTAGCCCGTGCTGAACGCGCCGCGCCCTTCGGCGGTTTGGATCACGACTTTCGGCGAGTCGACGTGGGAGCTGAGTACGTCAGCGCCTTGGTCGATCAAGCTGTTGGCAGCCTCCGCCTCCTTTACGGGCAGCGACCAATCACCCGTGAAGATCACGGATAGGGTCACCTTCGGGTTCACCGAGCGCGCCCCCAAAGTGTAAGAGTTGATGTTGCGTAGCACCTGCGGAATCGCCTTGGCCGCGACAAAGCCGAGTTTGTTGGTCTTGGTGGTCATGCCGGCGACGACCCCCGCCACATATTGAGCCTCATCGATGTAGCCGAAGTAGCTACCCACGTTCTTGGGGTGCTTGCCTTCGCTGTACAGGCCGCCGCAGTGGAGGAAGATCACGCTCGGATATTTTTCCGCCAGCTTCAGGATGTGCGGCTCGAAATAGCCGAACGAAGTTGGGAAAAGCACGCTGGCGCCATCCAGATTGACCATGCTTTCCATGGTCTTCTGGACATCGAGCGTCTCGGGAACGCTCTCCTCTTCCCGAACCTTGATGCCCATGCTGGTCAGCGTCTTGGCGCCCTCGGCGTGTGCCTGGTTGTAGCCATAGTCGCTCTTGGATCCGACGTAGATGAAGCCAGCCGTGAATTGCTTCTGCGGCGCCGGCGCGGCGAGCGCGGCCGAGCCGGAGGCTGCGGGCGGGGCCGCCGTTTCCGTCTTTTTGCCGCAATTCAGCAGCGACGAAGCGCTGAGCAGGAGCCCAATACACGAAAAAAAAGCTCGCCGCGAACCAACCCCGTGCGTCGTACCCATCAGCTTATCCTTTTCCGGGCTGTGTTTCGCAGCCATTTCTTGAACGAGTCGAGCCAGCGGATCTGGCGTAAAAGACTAGATATTTATGGGGGGCAACGGAGGGCCCTGGCGCAGGTTGCGACGGACCCTCCGGAACCTCACTCACTCACTTTTGTAGCTGAATGCCGGCGAATACCGAGTTGGCGGCCGATACGTCAGGGATCCACGAATGGGAGACACCCAATGCGAAGCGCGTCGCGTAACCATCGATCAGGTAGCCGATCTGACCATCGATCATCGACACGGTCTTGCCACTACCACCATCCTCAACCGACTTTTGCTTCGCCTGTTGAATGCGGACCAACGGTTGGATCCTGCTGATGAGATAGCTGCCCAGGCCCATATACGAGAAATCGTTGCTCTGTCCGTCGCCCACGTACTTGTAAAACGCGCCTTCCAGATCGATTACGCCTGCCTCCTTGAGATTTTTCTCGAACAAGACGTCGGCGAGGACCATACCGTAGTCAGTGGGGGTGCCCACTGGCGTACCCATCGGTCCAGGCTTGATGCTCGCGTCGCCGTTCTTCTTGTATTGGCCGCCGACGCCGATGGAAAGTACGTCTTTTTTGCCGTAGTAAGTGCTGCTGCCGTAAAAGCCGGGCTCGGGGCTGAGCAAACTGAGGGCGAGGCGACCGCTGATCAGAGGCTTCTGCGTAGCGTCGAAGATGTCGTAGACCCCCAAGTAGTACTTGAAGGCTCCGCCACCGAATGCACCCCAAATCGTGGCACCGTCGTTACGACCAAAGGGCCCTTCCTTTGGCCCGACCACCGCATACGGGTTCCCCTGCGGTCCGAGGAATAACGGATAGATCCAGGGAGCCATGAAATAGGGACCGCTGAAGTTCGAGCGGTCCGAGGCCACGAGCATGCGACCGACCCAGACGTTGAATGCGGGGTCGGGCTCGTACTGCGCAATCAAATCCAGGACGTTGAGCGCGCCGGTGATTCGAGAATTGGTGTTGCCACTCGCATCAGCAGGGCCGAACGACCCACCATCCGGGGCACCGTACGCAGCCGCGAAATTCGCGGTCCACGCCATGCTTTTTCGCATGCGGTTGCTGAAATGCACTTCCACTTCGCCGCCCATGCCGATGCCGTCGAGCTTTTTTGGATTAGATGCGTTTTGCAACGCAAAGCCGGTGCGCATCCACACGCCCATGTCGATGTGCTTGTACGTCTCTGCGTCCGGATCGACCGGATCTGTCACTGTCACGGGCAGCGGCATGTCCGCGGGCGCGGCGGCCGGTGCCGGCGCCGGGACGGCGGGCGTAACGACCGCGGGCGAATCCGTGACTGGCGGAGGCGCCGACGAGCCCGCGATGGGGGCTGCAGGCGTCGCTGGCGCGACAG
>DATEPG010000393.1:0-2980 GCA_035273265.1 Polyangiaceae bacterium | reverse complement strand
GCCGCCACGATCGCCAAGAGCAAGAGAACGATGCTGCCCACCGTCCATGGCGTCGAGTCGCGCTCATAGGACATCAGGACGAACGTCAGGCCCATGCACGCGAGAAAGAAACCGCTCGACTGCGTCGGAGGCAGCGTCTCGAACCACGTCTCAACTCGTCGCCCTCCAGGGTTTCGAAGTACGGCGCGATCATTCGTCCAAGCTTGGTCATGGTGATACCTAGGCAGTAGGGAAGGGGACTGCCCCAGGCTCGAGGCCCGGGGCGTCGCGTCAGCGGCTGCGAAGCGGCGTGGGCAACCAACGGGTCCCGGCCACGAGCGCCTCGGCCTTCGCTACGGCCTCGCCCTTCTTCAGCTTTGTCAGACTCGCTCCCGCCTCAGCCGAAACCGCTTCGGCGACGGCCTCGGCAATGCGTGCCTTCGGCACTTGCGCGAAGTAGCTGTCCGCCGTTGCCGTCCACCAGTTGGCCATGTCGAGCCCGACAGCAGTTGCGATTGCGTCCGCCGGGTGCGCCTGAGCGGTCGCGGTCACGGCGTTCAGCGACAGCGCCGCGCAGAGTGCGAGCAAGTCCATGAGGGTTGCGTCGTCTTGCCCGAGCAGCCACGGCAGCAGCCGGTCAGCATCGCCCGGAATCCGCTCGCGCCAATTGTCGAGCTTGCCCTGCAGGGCTTCGTCCGCCTTGGAGCCCTTCATGTCGTCTGCGAACTGGCCGAGCGCCCCTTCGCAGTCGTTCGCCCGGATCGCCAGCGCCGTGTCCGCCCTGTACGCGTGCTCGACGACCACTTGTTGCAGCATCGCGTGGACGACCGAGGCAAGCGCCACACGGGGCGTGTCCGCCAGCAGCACCTGCAGAGCCTTCGTGCGGTGGGCGGTGAGCTTGCGATGCAGCGACTCGCTGAGCGCCGGACCCGAGTCGTCGCCTTCGGAGTCTTGGACTTCCCGTTGCGCGCCGCCGCTCTTGCCGGTGACGCGTTTCGCCTTCTTCTTGTCCTCCGGCTTCACCAACCCGCGATAGATGACGCTGCGCCCGCTGTGGTCGATTGCCACCACCGCGCCGGCGATCGCCAGCACGTCCGGGTCATAGCGCCGCATCTTCGCGTGCAGCTTGTCCGCTTCCTGGCTCGCCTTCTCGGCTTGACGCTCAAGGTCGTCCGCTGCCTTCTGATCGAAGTCCGCCTCGTCGCCTTCGTACAGAGCTTCAAGCGCTTCCTCCGCATCGGCCTGCTCCTTCGCAAGCGCGTCGAGCTTCGACTGCTCCTTCGGCGTCGCGTCGCGCATCCCCATGGGCGCCTCGGCGAAGGCGTGCCGCTCGGAGTAGTCGAACGAGGTCCGCGTCTCGACCCACTTCCAGCCTTCCTTCGCGATCCCGGCCGCCTCGCCGTCGAGCTTCTCCTTGGCCAACCGGTACAGCAGTTCCGCGTTGCCGATGTAGCCGGCTTGGCCTTCCTCCGCGAACAGGTCACGCGTGACGGCGCCGCCCGCTGCTTCGTAGGCTTCGATGCCAACGTACTGCGCCACCGGGTCACGCTCTGCGTCGATCTCTCGCCCGAGCAGCTGCCGCCGCAGATTGCTGGCGTGGCGCTCGTAGCCGCTCATCGAGTCCCAAACTCGCTCCTGCGCTTCGTGGTCGTCCGAGATCGCGAGTGACATCAACTGGTCGAGGCTCATCTGCTCTTGCCGGAACAGTTCAAACAAGCGCGGCGACACGTTGGCCAGCTTCAACCGGCGACGCACCGTAAGGGGAGTGAGGCCGAAACTGAGCGCGACTTCATCGACCGTCGCACCTGCGGCAAGCATGTCTCGGAACGCCACCACCGTATCGGCGACGCTCATCGCTTCCCGGCCGCTGTTCTCGGCCATGCTCATTGCGATGGCCTGCTCGCGCGTGACGACCTTGCAGGGGAATTCGTCGTCCTTCCTGACCTTCCCGAGTTCGGCCAGCTTGCGCAGTGCGCGCAGCCTACGGCCGCCGGCGACGACCTCGTACTTGCCAGTCGGCTTCTTCTTGCGCATGTGCTCAACGCAGATCAACCCCTGAAGCAAGCCGTGAGCGTCTATCAGCATCGCGAGTTCGTCGATGTTCGTGCCGCCTGTCTTGCGCACGTTGAGAGGGGAGGGCACCAGCTTCGACAACGGAATGAAGCGCAGGCCCTCACGGTCTGTCGCTCCGTCGTCTTGGTATTGCCCGTCGGCTCTTTGGTGAGTCTCGGGGGCGAGGAACTGCGCCTCGTTGGTGGCGGTGTTGGTGTGGGTGGGCGTTGCGCTCATGCCATCTCCTTTCGCTGTCGTGGTGGGGAAAATCGCTCTTCGGAGCCGTCTCACCGAAAGAAGAGCGACCGAACGGCAGGACGCCAGGGCGCGCGCGGAAGCCGCACGCGGAGCGGAGCCGCAGGCGAGCACCGAACGGGTGAGCACGCGGGCAACGCCTTCACCCCGGCGGCCTGACGAGCGGGCGCTATGCGTCGAAAGGAGACGGAGCCGAAGGGCGATCCGCCATGGCAGGAAACATGGAGCGCAACGACCGAGCTCCCCGCACCAACACCGCCACGCGCGAACCCGACGGGTGAGCGATCCCTCGCCGCGGAGCGGCGCTAGCGGGAGTTCTTATGCGTTGCGCCGAGCGACAGCTGGACGCTCTGCGTGAGGGAGATCAGCCCCCGCGGCTAAGGGGGAGCGGCTGGCGCCAGCGGCTCTTCCTTGATGAGCGGAGCACTGGCGTCGATCAGGCGTCGGAGACACTCTCGAAGATGCCGGCAGCCAAGAAACGTGCGTCGCCCAAGTAGCCGGCTGCACCGGCGGCCGCAAAACGCGACCCGTTCCCGGATCGGATGGCGCCGCAGCTCGCGACGCTCACGAAAGCGCCGCCGAAGGGCGGTGCCTGGATCTACGAGATCAAGCTCGACGGCTACCGCATCCTGGCCAAGCTGCGCGCGGGCGAAGTTCGAATCTTCACGCGCAAGGGCAACGACTGGACGGACAA
>DATEPG010000392.1:0-13621 GCA_035273265.1 Polyangiaceae bacterium | reverse complement strand
CTGGTCACCCGACGGGCGCTGGCTGCTCTACTGGGTGGGGAGCGAGCTTTACTGCCGCGACATGAGCGCAGCGGTCCCTGGTTCGCCGCTGCTGCTGATCTCGGGGTTGTCGCAGTATCTTTCTCCGCACGTCACGCCACTCACCTGGTCGGCTGATTCCAAGACGGTGGGCGTGGCCAGCGTACCGGTCGCTTCAAGTACGGACCCGCAGACCGTCTTTCAGGTGTTGGACCCAAGTCGTGCAGCGCCCCCGATCAGCACCCTGTCGAACAGCGTGCAGACAGTCGCCTGGGCACCAACCGGTGAGCGAGTGCTATTTGCTCCACTCTTCTTTTCCAGTAGCACCGCCCATGTTCGGAGCGTGACTGCGGGGGTGCCAGGCGCGGACGTGACGATCAACGGCGCTACCTTTGCTTGGTCTGCTGATGGCAAGTCGGTAGCCAACGTCGTGGTGGGTAGCGGCCCCAGCGTGACCGGCCTGATCTTGACGGATGTCAGCCAAGCAACGCCCTCGCCTGTGACGATCCCCACGAGCCCGACCATCGCAGCGCCGAGTGTTGCTCGGATCGCGTTCAGTCCGGACGGCAGTGCGCTGCTATTTTCAGGGGCGCAACTGCGAGAGGGCGCGTACGACCTATTCAGAGTTCCACTCAAGCCGGCCGTGGGAGCGCCCGTCCTTGTCTCGACCGGTTTGACAGGAACCGTTTCAGTCAGTTCCTTCGCCTGGAGTCCGGACGGAAAATGGGCAACCTATACTGTATACGGCGTTGCCAGTGGGACCTCGCCAAACTGGGCCGTGAATATGTCCGGCGCGAGCCCAGGAACGCCGTTTCAACCTGGCGCTATCCCGGGCAGTAGCAGCTCTTGGCTCGTCAGTGCGCCTCAGAAGTTTCTGGCCTCGTACAACAGCAACTACTTGCTCGTTGATCTCTCGAACCCTAGCGCGACGCCAACGACTATCTTCAGCGGCAGCGTTTCGGCCGCTGCGATGAACCCGCTCAGCTCGATTTTAGCGTTCGGCGTCACATCCCACCTTTACTTGCGTGATCTCGAGCATCTAGAAAATCCCGCGACCGACTTTCCGATATCGGCCGCTAGCCCAAGTTCACTGCGTTGGTCGCCCAACGGTCAGTTCTTGTCGTTCGTGCTCGGCGGACAACTTCGCCTAGCGCGTGCCGACGGAATGACACTGTCGACTGCGATCACGCTCTCTTCGATCAGCAGCAGCGCGCCATCGCCCTCGTGGCAACCGCAGTGATGTGCGTCGATTTGATTCGCTCGCCGCGCTGTCATCGCACGCGCTGAAAGCCACTCATTCGAAGCGCAACACCCTCGGTGTCACTTGGTCCAAGCCATCAGAGGTAATGTACGGCATCGCCAGCTCACCGTGGGTCGCGAGGGACGAGTTCGTCGGGTAGCTGGCGCAAGGCGGCGCTGAAAGTTTCGGGCTGGACGAACGAGGCCGTCGGAGGCTGCCAAGGTTGATAGCTGAAGCTGAGGACTCGCCAGCATCAGCTATCTTGCCCTTGCACGGCAGCGCTCGAAACACTTCGTTCTGAGCTGCACTCGGAGGTTTGTTTGGGTGGCCCGACGTCCGTCCGACTCGAACCAGCTCACATCGCTGGCGCGGGCTTCAAGCAGATGAAGGGCTCGCCCGGAGTGAACTGTCCGACGTCGAAGCAGCTCCACTGGTCGGGGCACAACTCCGCCGCCGCGTCACAACCGGATACGGTGCAGTAGGGAGGTTCAGTGGGCGAGAAAGCGCAGTAGTTGGTTTCGCCTTTGCAGTCCTCGTTGGTGTTGCAGGCGTCGCCGAAAGCGCCGTTTCCAACTGGCGGGATCTTGGTGCAAATGAAGGGCTCTCCCGGGATGAATTGGCCCAGATTGAAACACTGAAAGCCCTCCGGGCAGATCTCCGGAGTGACGTCGCAACCGGAGGCCGTACAATAAAAGGGCTCGGTCGGCGGCGTCGCGCAGTAATTGGTTTCGCCACCGCAATCAGTGGTGCCGACGCACAGGTCCCCGAACGCGGCTTCCTTGCTCGGGGCACTGCCGCTCTCGCCACCCTCGCCACCCTCGCCGCCACTGGCCGCGCCGGACCGACCGCCAGAACTAGCACCGCTAGAGCTCGCACCGCTAGAGCTCGCATTACCGGAACCGGCACCGCTCGAACTCGCATTACCAGAACCCGCACCGTGGGCGGTCGCAATGTAGGTGTCATAGTCCTGACAGTTGCCGTCTACCATTACTTGCTTGGCCCCACAGGTGCCATCGGAACAGCCCAACGATTGCAAACAGAGAAATGCGCTCAGTAGAACGATATTGGTTTTCATTTAGTTCTCGAACCTTGCCGTCCACAGATAGCGGCACACTGCGCTCAGATCTTGAGGGCTGAATGAGAGTCGGACTCTTCCCTACCCACCATGACCGAGTCCAGCACGGCTCGGCCCCGTGAACACACGGACTTGAACCCTCGATGCAAACATGCCCCTGCGTGCAGCGTTGATGCGCGAAGTAGCATTGCGGATGTACGGATGGTTCGACTCCGGGCAAAAAAAGCCTCAATTATCTCCGTTATCACTATTTCCCCGGCTTGATGCGCACGGGGAGCCCTCGCAACGCCAACTTCAAGGGCGATCATCAACGGGAGTACGCCTGATTTGCCGGCGCGGACTCACTGCCATTGCTATCGATGTCATCTGCGAGAGCAGCGCGGCGAATCGTGCGCGCGCTCGAACACGGCGAAGGCCACGTGGTGCTCGGGCTGCTGGCGCGCTTGGGGCGCTCGCGCGCGGCATCTTTCCGGGAGCAGTATCCCGAATGATGACGCTCGTGATTCGAGCTTTGCCAAGTGGCAAGCGCACCCCGACCGCTCGTGAGGCGCGCTTCCGGTATCAGAGCGAGTCCGCTCTAGCACGGTCCTTACTGACCCTTGCCAGCGAACGAGCCGCTACTCGGAACAACGAACGCTGATTTGCGACTTCCCAATTGCAGCACGGGCTGCGACTCCGAGTGTTTGACGCGGCAGGGACGCCCATTGTGGCTGTGCAATCGGCGCCACTGGCTCCTGCTGAGCGACGCTCGCTCACTCTCTCGGCTTACCGAAGCGTTGCCGTAGCCAGCTGACGAGCTCTCGCTTCTCGGCGTCGGTCAAATCGTCACGGTACGAGGGCATGATGCTCGGCCCTTCGTTGATGGTCGAAAGCAAGCCCTCGTCGCTCAGTTTGGGCACCCGCTCGGCCAAGTTCGGGCCATTGGCACCATGACCGTCACCGTTATGGCAACTGTAGCATTTGACGTTTGGCTTGCTGTAGCCATTGAACAAGCGCGCCGCGGGGGAATCGAGCGACTCCGCGGGCAGCGCCTGACCGGTGTGACAGCCGGCACTCAAAAGTGCCACGGAGCCGATGACGAGCCTCGCAATCAGCGGGTGACGGGCGATGATCATGACTGCTGTACGTCGCCCGGGTGGATGTGGATCCACCCGACTTCGATCGATTGCTTGAATTTGAAGTGCACAACCGCGCCAAACTCGCTCGTTGCGAGGTCGCTGCAATACGGTGCGCTGGAGTCCATGCCAGTGCCGAGGCGTATTACGACAGGGTGCTCGACTGCTACGCGTCGCTGGGATGCGTCAATGAGATGACCGCTGCAAATGGCCGCAAATCAGGCGCCTGCTCGGGGGGGGGGTGCACGCGAGTCCTGGCGCGACCTTTGCTTTGCTCGCAGCATGCGCACGGGTCGCTTCCTCGTGTCCGATCTGGACGAGGACATCACCGCTAGCTTTCGCAATGCCGACTACGCAGTTCGTTTCGCGCGCTGGTTGGCCCGCGGTCGCAGCGAAGAGCTCAGCGTCGTCGTGTCGGACGAGGCACGCTCGGGATCGATCGTCTGGACCGAGCCTCAGCCTAGTTCGTTGATTCGCTCGAGCGTGGGTGTGCCGCACCCGCCTCGGTGATAGTTTGCGCACTCGCCCGCGATTGCTGCTGTGCCGGAGATTGCCGCGGCGCGCTTAGAACGTGAGGGACGACGGCTCGAACAGCGATCTCGCCAACGAACCAAACTTGGGGATTTCTTGGGGGCACTCGCCGCCTCAGACCGGCGCGCTCGAGGTCTCCATGGGCGGGCAACACGCGCCGGTCTATCCCTCCCAGGGTCCGATTTGGCGGAGGAGACGGCGGCCACGCCCCACGCGACACCAAGCTGATGTCGTCGCGAAACCCGTCTAACCGACACTTGTGGCAAGAGGGCAAGACATGACCCCATCTCTCACCACGCAAGCGATCTTGAAGGCCAAGGCTCAGAAGAATCTCACCTGGGCGATGCTCGCAGAAAGCCTCGGCGGCACGGATATCTTCATCGCCTCCTGCGTCTACGGCGAAAACTCCATGCTGCCGGCGATGGCGGAGAAGTTGTGCACGCTGCTCGATCTCGATGAAGGTACTAGGTCGGTCCTGACGGCATGCCCAACCAAGGGCAATAGCCTGGGCGACAAGGTGGTCCCTACCGACCCCTTGCTCTACCGCTTCTACGAGATCTTGTGCGTCTACGGCACGTCGCTCAAAGAGGTCATCCAAGAAAAGTGCGGGGATGGCATCATGAGCGCGATCGACTTCACGCTCGAGGTGGAGAAAGTCGCCGACCCGAAGGGAGATCGCGTCGTGGTGCACATGAACGGAAAGTTCCTCCCCTATCGCCGGTTCTGAGCGCTTCGCTAGTCCTCCTTCCCCGCAGGAACTATATGCCGTCCCCCACTGACATCCGCCCGCCCTTCGACGAAAGCACCGCCCAGAGGAAGGTCCAGGCTGCCGAGGACGCGTGGAATTCACGGGACCCCGAGCGCGTGGCCCTCGCGTACACGGAGGACACCGAGTGGCGGAATCGTGCCGAGTTCTTGAACGGTCGCGAAGCCATCAAGGCGTTCCTGCACCGCAAGTGGGCCAAGGAGCTCGACTACCGCCTGAAGAAGGAGCTCTGGGCCTTTACGGGGCACCGCATTGCCGTGCGCTTCGAGTACGAGTGGCACGACGACAGCGGACAGTGGTACCGCTCGTACGGCAACGAGCAGTGGGAATTTCGCGACGATGGCCTCATGCACCGACGCTTCGCGAGCATCAACGACCTGCCCATCGCGGAGAGTCAGCGACGCCTGCGGTGAAGAAAGGCCACCGCGCTGACGCGCAAGGTCAGCCCAGTTCGTCGTCGCGAGCGAGGCCTGGTCTCAGGCTGCGGCGAATCAGTGCCACGTTGCAGCTAGGGACCCACCCGCCCGGCTACACGCTCGCGAATGCCGATGCGTATCTGGCTGCGGCAGGTCCCGAGATCGCGTGAGCCGAGAACACGATCATGAAAGCCTCCAAGGGAACCTCGAACTCGCACCGAATCGACCACGCGTCTGCGCGGCTGAACCCAAAGCGGCCATAATACGCCGGATTGCCGAGAACAATCACCGCTGGCCAGGAACGCTGCCAGCAGAGACGAAGGCCTTCCCGAATGAGGGAGTCCGCCACGCCGCGCCGCCGATGAGATAGATGGCCAAGTGCAGCCAAATGCGTTCCTGCGCTGTCACGATTTCGAAACGGGAAAGTCATCCCTGGGCGATAGGTGGGAGGATTTTTGCGAGGATGATGCCCTGACATGACCAGCGAGCCGCCCGAGCCTACTGACGCCAGCAACGACCATTGGGGGCTCGACCAAGTCGCGGCCCAGCTCGCAGAACTGGAACGGGCATTGCTCGAGCTCGAATCGAAAATGAGCGAGGCCACCGCGGCCGTGCCGAACACGCACCGCGATAGCGCCAAGAACTTGGTCCACTACGTAGCGCTACGTCAGCGCGATCTTCGCGCGCTCCAGGCACAGCTCGCTCAGCATGGGCTGTCGTCGCTCGGTCGCTCCGAAAGCTGCGTGATGGGCAGTCTTTTACAAGTGTCCGTGCGTGCTCGAGAGTCGCTCGCGCTTCACGATGGGCAAGCCGCTCGGGACGAGCTCGAGCGACTCAGCGAGCGCTGTCGCGCTTCATTCCAGTGGGCTTCCGCGCAAGAGCTGCTGCACCGACACACGGCCGACCTGTTCGGGCCTCGTCCCGACGACAGGCATGTGTACGTGATGGTCACCGCGCCGTCAGCGGAAGAGGCCGATCGCGAGTGGATGGTACGGCTGCTCGAGGCCGGAATGAACGTGCTTCGAATCAACTGCGCGCACGAGACCGAACGAGAGTGGGGCAAGATCATCGATGCGCTCTCGGCGGCGCGAGAAAAAACCGAAAAACCCTGCCGAGTACTGATGGATTTGGCTGGCCCCAAGATCCGGACCGGCACCATCATGAGCAAGCGTCGAGTGGCTACCTGGAAGCCGCAGCGTGACGACATCGGCAAAGCCACCGCGCCGGCCAAGGTGATCATTCGTCGCGCGTTGGCGGCTGTCATCGAAGGTGAGCCGGCGACGCTGCTGATCGGAAACAAAGACTTTGCCAAACTCCGCATCTCGGACGAATTGCGCTTTCGCGACGCACGCGACAAATCGCGAACCTTGGTGGTCGAAGACCTCGATGACGATCAGGCCGTCGCGTCCGCACTGGAACGCGCATACGTCTTGGGTGAGGCGGACGTACAAATCCGGCGCGGCAAGAAACACAAAGACGATGTCACGCTCGCAGTGGGTGACATGGCAGACGTCGCGATCGACGTCCGCGCAGGCGACACCTTGCTGCTCACCAAGCGAGACGTCCCGGGGACTGCACCCGAGCGCGATCACAAGGGCCGTGTGGAGACACCGGGCGTGGTCGCTTGCACACTGCCCGATGCACTGGAACACCTCGAGGTGGGGCACCGCGTGCTGTTCGACGACGGGAAGATCCACGCCGTCGTCGAACGCGTGAAAAACTCGGGCGACTTCTCGCTGCGCGTGGTGCGCACGGATCGCCCCGTCAGTAAGCTGCGCAGCGAAAAAGGCATCAATCTGCCCGATACACGCATTTCGGTGCCCGCGCTTTCGGCCGAAGATCGGCGCGCCTTGGCTTTCGTCGCGCGGCGGGCCGATGCCGTGAGTCTGTCATTCGTGCGCTCGGTCGAGGATGTCCGCGCCCTGCACGCGGAGCTCGCGCGGCTCGGGAGCGTGGGGCTCGGCATCGTACTCAAGATCGAGACGCGCGCAGGCTTCGAAAACTTGGCGAGCCTGTTGCTCGAGGGCCTGCGACGCCCCCCTTTGGGTGTGATGATCGCGCGCGGCGATCTCGCCGTCGAAGTCGGCTTCGAGCGGCTAGCCGAGCTGCAGGACGAGATCCTCTGGCTGTGTGAAGCCGCGCACGTTCCCGCCATTTGGGCGACCCAGGTGCTGGACACGCTGGCGCGTACGGGCGTTCCCTCGCGAGCAGAGGTGACCGACGCCTCGGCCAGCGTAGCCGCCGAATGCGTGATGCTGAACAAGGGCACGTTCATCCACGAAGCCGTGTCGGTTTTGTCCGGGATTTTGCGGCGCATGGAGCGCCACCGCTACAAGAAGCGCAGCTTGTTCCGGAAGCTGGAAGTGTCCACGTTTCGACACCGCTGACAGTCGCGTGTCGAAAGGCGCGGCTTCACCGAACGCGCCCGCGCTCAACGAGCCGAATCGCCAACTATTGGGAGAAACCCAGGAACAGTGGTTCTTCGGCGAACTCGCGAACTCTGCCAAACGCGGCGCTCGCTGGCGTCTGATTGGCCAGCAAGTGATGTTCGGGCAGCTCGTCAACGTGCTCGCGCCCGGCGCCTGCATCTTCAACCCCGACCAATGGGACGGGTATGCCGCCGCGCGCGCGCGTGTTCTCGACCAACTCGTGAGCAAAAAAATCGGCAACGTCGCCATCCTCACGGGGGACATTCACTCCTCTTGGGGCAACGACATCGTTCCGAGCCCCTTCGATTCGTCTGCCTACGACCCCACGACCGGCAAAGGCAGCTTGGCGGTAGAATTCGTGACGCCAGCGGTGACCTCCCCGGGCATCGGTGGCCCCGCTCAGGCCGCGCTTTTGGCCGCTGTTCTGCGCCAAACGCACCCGCACATCATATTCGTCGAGTTGAGCCGCCGCGGCTATGCGCTCTTGGACATCACGCCCGCACGCACGCAATGCGAGTGGTACCACGTCGCTACGATCGACTCGCCCTCCACCGCCGAGAGCCTCGCTGCCATGCTCCAGGTCAAAGACGGCGAGAACCACTTGCGCGCGAGCACTGAAGTGACGCTGCCTCGCGCTGACGCTGCCGCGTTCGCGCCGGAGGCCATCGAGAGCACAGCGAAGGCTTGACGGAGCGCCGCACGCGCGCGTGAGCGAACGCCGCTGGCGAAGTCGCTCGACGCGACCCTATTGAAGCTCGTGGTGGGCCGCGCGAGGGAGTTCCCGTCTCCGGTGCCACGTTCGGTCAGGCTCTCGGATAGCGCCGCCGCAGCCACGCTTCGCGCACGCCGAAGCCGCCGGCACCGACAGCGGTCAGGGCGAGCAGTAACGGCGTCCTGTCGACGACCAGCAACACGACGCCGAACCACGTGCAGACGAAGACCCAGATGCCCACTCCGGTGGCGGAGCCGAACCAGACCCGGTTGCCGCATTGTTCACAGTCGTAACGATGACCTATGACGATCGCGGCACGCGAGTAGCCACCAATCCCACCGCCGACGAGGTGGCCGAGCGACGAGGGTTGGTTCTGAACGAGAGTCCCCGCGCCGCAGCGACAGCGACGCCGAAGGCCATGGTCGGCGAGCTGCTCGTCGACGGCGCGGGAGGCTGCGTGTCCACGGCACGTGCGACAACCGGCCCGCCCTTGAAGGTCAAGCTCGAGCTCGCAGACGAGCACCCGCGTGCCGCAGGTCTGACAGGGGCGTTGGGGGTCTGGCATGGGCTGAGGCGGGTGGATCGCGCTGTAGGACCGGCTTGCTATCGCTCGATTCACCGCAGGCAATGCGGCCGACCGCCACACCGTTTGGTCTTCCTATCCTCGGCCAAGCCCGGCCAAGGTACGATGCGGGGGTACCAATGCAAGCTAATTGGACGGCGGCTCGTAAGTGTGTGGCCACGCTGGGGCGTTGGTGCTCGCGTCGATGTAGATGCTTTCATCGGGGCTTTGGCCGCCCTCGTGGCGATGGTCCTCCCACAACAGCTGCCACTCGGTCGGTGCCGTGTCGTATTCGTAGTACGTGTTTGATTCCTCGGTGCCGTCGTCGTTGGTATCGCGAAAGACAACCTTAGTCGTGGCCCGGCGGCCTTCAGGAGCAGGGGCACCGGCCACCAAGTAGGAGGGACAACGGCCAGGCGTGGTGAGGGGCTCCCAGATGCCGCTGACCGGGATTTCCCTGCCCGTCACGATGACGGGACCGTAAGGAACGTGGATCGCCGGCAACTGCTCGGCGGGGGGTAGCCCGATTGTATTTTCGCTCAGTACGGCCGGGAATGCCCATTGCGCCGACACGGCCCATTTGGTTCGCCAGGCCATGCCGATCGCGACATCGGCCCACGCGTACAACCCGACGTGGTTTCCATCGAAGCGCCAACCGATGTTCTCTAGCTCGAAGCCGAACTCGAAGCGACGCCCACCCAAGTATTCGAAGAAGAAGCAGCCGACGAAAATGTCCTCGTACCCGATCTTTTGACCGGCTTCGACCAAGCGTAACCCGCTCTCCAATTTCGCGTGGTATCCGCGAAAGTTAGCCAAGTTGTCGATGTAGTCTTTGCCGGGGGTTTGCCGCACGAATTCCTCGTAGCCGGCGATGAAGTTCTTGAACAGTGCGGCCATGCGCCGCATGTACGTGCGCGAGGTGAACTTCTGGTGCAACCAGAACGCCTGCCTGCGATCGTCGAGCGAAATCGCAAGCTCATGTCCTTGCAGCCTTGTCACCTGCTTTTCGGGTCGAGTCATTTACGGACTGCTTTCGGTGTCTGCGGCTTGGGCGCCACGAGCGGCCGTCGCCGCAGCCGTGCCCGTGCGCTTCGGTACGATCTCGAACTCGCCCAGATGTTGCACCGTTACCGACCGATCCGGAACATCGATGCCCAGAGGGCCGGTCCAGTTGGTGGGTTTTCGCGGCAGATTGTGTACGGCCTTCTGCGCGGCGGCGTGCGCCGGCGCTTTGAAATTGATGAGGAGTTGGGTTTCACCGCCGGGCAAGTACTGCCCGCTGGTGGGGTTGGCGACAGCAACACCGGTATTCGACGTGACTGTGAGATCGGAGTCGATTTGTGATGCAATCTTACCTTCCCAAACCCACAGCCCCGGTTCTGGCACGACGAGCTCGACGAAAAAGCCGTTCTTACTCCAACGTTCGAGCACGGCACATTCAGTTCGCCACGTAGGTCCGTCCTTCGGAAGCGCGTAGCACCAGAGCAATCCGTCCTTCCCTGACTTGTCTGTCACGACGCGGCGGAGCTTCGTGCCTGCTTTGTTCTTGACCCCTTTGATTTTGCCGCTGAACGATCGCGCGCCGCGGCCACATCGCCGACGATCGGAATTCGATGTCGTCCGCGGTGCTCACGATCGCTTCAGCCGTTTGCTGACGAACGCATCCAGCTCCGCGGGCGACATGTCCGGGCGGTAGTCGGGGTTGTCTGGCTTGTACCAGGCGTAATCCCCCAACGACAAGACCAAGGTTCCGTACAACTTCTGCGTGTCGGACATCCGTGCCCTGCTCGTTGCAGGCGGCTTCGCGTCAGGGCCATACTGCACGCGCACGGGCGCGGCACTCACCGGCACGACCGCCTTGCCCTTCGCGTCGAGCTTGCCGGTGACGATGCTGTTGTCCCAGAGTTGAACGCGGAACGGGGCGCCCTGAACGGGCTCGAGATCGTGATCCGTGCGCTCGAGCTCGAGCACCTGGCCGTCCGGGTGCGGACACGGCGCCGGCGCCGGGCCGAGGGGCGCCGGATTCTTTTGGGCCTCGCTGCTCGCGTTGTCGGGACTACCGCACATCTCGGCTTTCTCCTTGCCCCGACGCTTCGCGTTCGAGAATTCCTCGTGCCCGCGCTGCTTCGAGCCAGCGTTCGGCGTACTCGCACAGAGAGCTCCAGAGCTTGTCCTCGCGCTCGTCCGCACTGTGCCGGGTGTCGCGCACGATCGCACCCACCCACGGAGTCATGGGGTCGTCGCAGACGCCCCCGCCCATGAGAAACATCATACCCAGGACACTCCTCACAGAAGGGCGCACCTTGCTCGGCAGCCGCTTGCAACGTCTGGGCTTGAAATTCTTGATCGACCAGCTCGGACGGCAGGGCCGGCTCGGGCGGCGCGGGTTTCTGGCTCGGCACGCGGACGCGGCACGGGCAGCGGTTCGCGCTCTGCTGGACGCTCCCTGGGCTCGCTCACAGGTGATGCGCGCGGCGTTTCATTGGCGATCACGTGCCCGCGTCGCAGGGCGCGCCCCAGCTCGTCACGAATACGTTCGGTGAGCAGCCGTTGCGAGCGAGCAGTGGGCCGCACAAAAGTGCGAGCTTCGTCCGTCTCGACGCCCAATAGCTGGATCAACTTGGCGCCGTCATGCACCTCGACCCAGGCGCTCGCGCTGTGGAGCTGGCACGCGATCCGCTGATGCGCGAGCTTCTGCTCGGCGGTCAGTGGCCGCGCGAAATCACGCCGCGTGAGCTTGACCTCATGAAACCAAAACCTCAGCGAGACGCTACCCCAAAACACCACCACCTAGGCGATGATCGTTTGAGCCCGATTTTCAAGGCCATGTGTTCTCAAGAGCCAATACCTCATCGATGATTCGTCTCAGGGCTGACCGAGTGGCGCCGTTCGTGACGCCGGCTCCCGCGCCGCCGGCGCCATCAGCGCCAACAAACATCACCCGTGCTGGCGGGACATCGCGCGTTCACGTATCGACCGCGATGCCCGGGGCCTCGCCGGGCACCGAGTCACACGAAATGCTGAAACCGCTGTCGGTCTTCCAGCCCTTCTCGGTTCGGTGCTACGAGCTCACGTCAATAGCGCCACTTCGACAGGTTCCGCAGACGCTCTCGCGGATCTCGAGCTGGTGCGTCGAGGTGTCATCGAGCGGCGGGAGCGCTACCAGAAGCTGAGCGAGTGGCCCGTACGACCGCGCGGCAACGAGCGCGCGCAGCGACGCCACGATCGCCTCCGATGCGACCGGATCGGACGGCAAATTGCGGGCGATGGAGGCGTGCATCTGACGATACCGCCCACACCGCCCGCAATACGTGTCGAGTGCGCACGAGCCCCAAACGAACGCCCCTGTGACGACGGTCGCAGCGATTGCCTTGATGGCAAAAGGTTCCTCTTGGGGCATCGTTGCAACAGGTGATACGAACACGAGTCACGTCACGCCCAGCTTCAATGCCGCAGGCGACACGCTCGCGTACGTTGCCACCGACTACACGCGCGACGGTTACCCGAGCGCGCTCGCAACGAAAGCAGACGTTCGGCTCGTCCCCTATAACTCACGCGCTGGGGGTACTTCGCAGCCCCTGGTCGGCGCCTCCGAGCCGAACGCCCTCGAATACGAACCGACCTTCTCGCCAGATGGCAAACTCATCGCCTTCAGCCGCGCCGCGACAGGCGGCCCGGATGGCCCATACCGCAATCGCCATGCGGAACTGAGTGTGGTGCCGGCGAGCGGCGGCGACCGCGCTCGGCTCCTCGCCAGGTTCCACGCCAATCGATTTCTCGGCGCCGAAAAAGCAACTCGCCAAGCTCCAGCCGAGGCATGCCGACGTTGCTCGGCTCGACGTCAGCGAGGCGGCGGCCGAGGAAGCGTTCATCGCTTCAACAGGCGGGTTACCATGTTGGTGTCGAGGACGTACCTTTATGGGCGCGCGCTGAGCGGCTCGGAAGTGTCGATCGCGCATGAGGAGGTGCCACTGTGATGGCAGCCGTCGAATCTGCCCGCCCCGACTAAAACAGAGACTGCAGAAAAAAAATGAGAGTCCCGGCAACCCGAATGCGGGGGACTCTGTTCGTTTGTGTGGATGCCGCTCACGGCTCCAGGGCCGCGCGGACCAGCGAGACCGCCGTCTCGATGTCACGAATCACGAGCGCAACATCCAACCGAAGCACGCGGTAGCCCGCTTGAGCCAGCACCGCATCACAGCGCTCGTCCGCACGGCCTGCTCAACGTGGTATCCGCCATCGACCTCGATCACGAGCCGCTCAGCCGAAGCCAAGAAGTCAGCGATAAAGCGACCAAGCAAAGGCACTTGCAGCGAAACACCCGCGCGAGCCGTCGCCCGCGAAGCCGGGCCCAATGCAGCGCTTCCGACGGTGTGAGCGATGCCCGCATGCCGCGGGCTCACTCGTCTAAGAGCGCAGACCGCACGGCGCTGCGATCGCGAAAGGAGGGCTCGTTGTCGGTTCGAGTCACGCCCCCAAGGCGAGAAGCGTGACAGCCTCGATGTCGCAAGACGAAGTGCGGCGCGAAAGCCGTTGGGCCCTCCGCCGCGCCACGCAGCAAGGAGCAGCCACCCCGGCAAACCAGAATGTCGGGCTCTTTTCGTTTGTGGGTCTGCCGCTCACGCGAAACCCGAGACCGCCGCGTCGATATCTCCCATGACGACTAAGGCATCCAACCACGAGCCGTAGGTCGTGTTGTTCGGACTAGCTAGTTTTTGGCAGCGGGTATATGCAAGCAGGTGGCGTTTCACTAGGTG
>DATEPG010000391.1:0-30785 GCA_035273265.1 Polyangiaceae bacterium | reverse complement strand
ATCGTGGTCCCGCAGCACGGCTCGGGCAACCACGCGTTCACCCGCGCCAGCCGCCAGCGCCGCTCGAGCCCTCCTCGGCCGTGATTGACGAACGCACCGCGGTCGTCGAAGCGGGCCTGAGCGACACCGATATCGACTCGGAGGAAGCTTTCGAACTCGGCATCGGCGCGCGCGTCGTGCCCCCGACCACGCAGTACGGCGAAGCCTTCGAGAGCCCGCCACCCGATCCCCAAGAGCGCAGGTCGGGCGACGTCGAAGCGCAGATCCGCGCGCTCGAGGCGCGCTTGGATGGCCTGATTCGTCAGCGCCACTTCGCTGACGGCGCTGCAGACGCGGGCGCCGAGGGCGCCGATCCGACGCCGGAACGGCGCGGCCCTCTGGCCAAGACGGATTCGGCACCGCCCGCTAAAGTGGAGTCGCCGGAGCTCCCGGCCTCGGACTTCATCTCACGCAAATGGGGACGCTCGGCCCTGCGCAGCCGCTCGGAAGAGTTCGACGACTTCGGACTCGATCCGAGCTTCGAACAGCGCGTCAAGCCAATCGTCGAGTTCCTCTACCGGAGCTATTTCCGGACGACCGTGGAGGGCATCGACAATGTACCGGCTGAAGGCCGCTGCATCGTCGTCGCCAACCACTCGGGCGCGCTACCGCTCGACGGTTTGATGCTGCGCGCGGCGCTCCGCATCGAGCACAAGCAAAAGCGAGACTTGCGCTGGCTGGCGGAGGATTTCGTGTACTACCTGCCGTTCGCTGGCGTGTTCATGAATCGCGTCGGGGCGGTGCGCGCTTGTCCGGAAAACGCCGAGCGTTTGCTGGAGAAGGAAGGCATCGTCGGCGTGTTTCCGGAGGGCGTGCACGGCATCAAGAAGCTGTTCCAAGAGCGCTATCGACTGCAGCGCTTCGGGCGCGGCGGCTACATTCGCTTGTGCTTGCGCATGCGCGCACCAATCGTCCCCTGCGCGATCATCGGCGCAGAAGAGTCGAGCCCGCTCTTGTATCGCTTGGAGGGGCTGACCGAACTCGTGGGCCTGCCCTATTTCCCGATCACCCCCACCTTCCCGCTATTGGGTCCGGCAGGCCTCTTGCCTGCGCCCACCAAGTGGCGAATGCGCTTCGGCGAGCCGATCAACCTCGATAACTACGGCCCCGAAGCCGCCGACGACCACGTGCTGGTCGGCCGCCTGTCCGAGCGCGTGCGCAGCTCGATCCAGAGCATGCTCGACGGCGGGCTGCGGGAGCGCCGGAGCGTCTGGTTCGGTTGATTCTGCTCAGCACGCGAGACCCTGGGCTAAAGGTCCGGTCCTCCCGCAGCCGTGGGTGGAGGATTGCTTGAACCCATGTGTTCCGATTGGGGGAACCGCCCCCACCCGCAGATGTTCATGACTCGAGTTCCGGACGGAGTGCTGGTCGTCGACAAACCCGGCAAGTCAACCAGCCACGACATCGTGGCCCAAGCGCGGCGCGTGTTCGGCACGCGAGACGTCGGACACGCGGGCACCCTCGATCCGATGGCCACCGGCGTGCTCTTGCTGCTGTTCGGTGAAGCCACCAAACTGAGCGGATTTTTAACCCGCGATCGCAAGCGTTATCGCGCCACGGTAAGCTTCGGGCGCGCGACCGACTCGCTGGATGCAGACGGTCAAACCACCGAGGAAGCCGTGGTGACTCGCGAGCACCTGAGCGACTCGGCGATCGAAGCGGCATTGACCACGGAAAGGGCCCGGCGACTGCAAGTCCCTCCTCTCGTCAGCGCGATCAAGGTGGACGGGCGGCGCTCCTATGCGCTCGCCCGTGCCGGAAATGCGCCGGAGCTCGCCGAGCGCGAGGTTCAAGTCGAACAGCTGCTGCTGCTATCCCGCTCGGAGCACGAGCTGGTGCTCGAGGTTGAAGCCTCCAAGGGCTACTACGTCCGAGCCCTGGCCCGTGATCTGGGCTGCTCGCTCGGGCTGCCTGCACACCTCTCGGCTCTTCGTCGCCTAGCCAGCGGGCGCTTCGAGCTTAGGGACGCCGCACCCTGGCCACTGGATCCGGCGTCTCCGCTGTTGGCGACCGCGGAAGCTGCTCGGCGAGCACTGCCCAGTGGGATCCTGAACGAGACCGGCGAACGACGCGCGCGGCTCGGGCAAACCGTCGAACTTCCGGACTTCATCGAACCGGCGCCAGCGCCGTTGCTGGAGACCGTGGCGTGGTTTGGGCGCTCGGGCGAACTGGTCGCGCTCGGTCATGAGCGCAGCCCGGGGGAGTTTCGTGTGGTCCGGGGCTTTCGGCAGGCGGGGGCCTAGCGCGCTCCGGCGCCCGCCCACCGGGCGCGCGTCTCAGCCGACTCTGACGCGCGCCGAGAAGCCGCGAGCTTCGAGCCGTTGGGCGATCCGTTCTTGCCAGTCGAGCGCCGACAGCCCGGGTGGTAACTCGAGTTCGACGCTGACTGAGCGCTGCTCGGTATGAACGACGAGGATCGCGCCAGCCAAGGAGCCCGCGGACAGCTGGATTCGAGCGCTCGCCTTGTGACGATCACCACCCCATGCGGTGCGGCGCGCGAGCCCCGTCAGTAGGTTCTGTAGATCGGCACGCAGAGGTAACGCCGCTGCACCGGTACACCCTGCCGGATCTAGTTGGACGCGCGCGCTCGGTCCTTGATTCACTGCCAGTTGGCAGCACAGCGGGTCGAGCAGCGGGTCCAGTGCCGGCCCGGGTTCTGGGTCCAAGGCACCGTCAGGGTCGCGGCGAGCCCGCGGATCAAGGGTGCAAGTGGCTGCTTCCGTGCGGGTTTCCGGCACTTTTAAATGCTCGGGGGGGATCGCAGGCCCACTGGCCGGAAATGGGTCTCCGGGGGGCCTTCGCAGGAGGTGCTGAAATGAGGGCGAAGCGCCGGTTCTAGTTGGCTTATCCAGGGGCTGGCGGATCACAGTCCGGCCAGCCGGAACCACTGCTTTTGGAGCGCTCACTTCGGGCATGGCGGAAGGTCGGTCAGGGCTGGCACGGGTTGCGTCCCCCGGGGTCCGTCCGCTAAGTGATCAGGAGGAGGCGGGTGCGATACGCACCGCACGACCTTGGATCCTGCCCCACCATCACGAATACTGAATCTACTGATTGCCGCGCTGCCTGCCGTCTTTGCTGCGGTCTCGGCAGCCGCCAGCTGGGCAATCACCACCCTGTCCGCCGCACGCCGTACTGCGCTGCGCGACACCTTGGAGGGCGGGTCTCAGCGCGCTCTGGACCGCTACCTCGAGTCAGGTCCAGTAATCGAGGCCCGCTGGCTCGTGATTCGCACCATCGGCATCGCGGTGAGCGCCTTGCTCGTAGGACGTCAGCTGCCGGAGTGGCTCGGTAACTGGCTACCCGTGTTGGCGGCTACGATTGCGCTCTTCGCCTACGCGCTCCCCAGCGAAATTGCGCGCGGACTCGTCGCTCGCAGCGCGGACACCACCGCCCCGCTCTTGCTGCAGGTACTGCGTCCACTGGAATTGCTGGCGGCGCCGATCGCCGCGCCGATCGCCTGGGCCGGACGAGTCGTCGGCAGTTGGGTCAGCCCAGCGCCCGCCCCTGCGCCTGGAGTGACCGAGACTGAGGTCGAGCTGATCGTGAACGAGGGCGAGCTGAACGGCTCGCTTGGCCACGATCAATCGGAAATGATCCGCAATGTGCTCGATTTTGGTGATGCCACGGCTGGCGAACTGATGATCCCGCGCCCGCAAGTGACCGCGTTCGACATCGGGACACCGATTGAGGCTCTGTTCAAGCTGATCGTCGAGAGTGAGCACTCGCGCTACCCGATCTACAAGAACACAATCGACAATGTGGTCGGTGTGCTGCACGCGAAAGATCTGCTGCGACACGCCTCGCTCGGCAAACCGAGCGATGTGCGGATCGAGTCCTTGCTGCGCCAGCCAGTGGTATTCGTGCCGGAGAGCCAGCTCGCCACCAGCGTACTCAAGGATATGCGCTCGCGGCGCCACCACATGGCGGTCGTGATCGACGAGTTTGGCGGCTTCAGCGGCATCATTACTCTCGAGGACTTGCTCGAGGAAATCGTGGGCGATATCCGCGACGAGCACGACGTGGAAGAGGCCCCGATCGTCGACGCCGGCGACGGCAAAATGATGGTCGACGCCAGCGTCTCCATCAGCGACCTCAGCCGTTACCTGGGCGCCGACTTGCCCGAGGACGGCGATTACCACACGCTCGCCGGCTTCATCGTAGCCGAGCTCGGCCGCGTCCCAGAGCCGGGTGCCAGCCTGCGCGCCTTCGGCCTGGATTTCGTGGTCCGCGAGGCGGATGAGCGCCGGGTGGTCAAAGTCGAGATCAGCCGGGTGCCCGCGCCAGAGTCGATTACGCCCAGGTCAGCGTCGCGGATCACCGCAGCCTAGGAGCGAGCTTTCCGTGGGCGGCCCGAGCGCCCCTCAGGTCACAAAACAAGACCGGCCAGTGAGGCGAACCCCACTGGCCGATAGTCAGCGCTCTGAACTAATTACGGTGCAGCGCCGATTTGCTTGAGCTTCTTGCCTAGCTTGTCGCCAGAATCCAAGAGGCCAGTTTTTTCTTCGCCCGGGTTCTTGTTCCCGCGCAGGACTTCCTCGAGATCACCCAGCTCGCGACGGAGAGTGGTCACCACGCTGGTCGAGCAAACCGAGCCTTGGCTGGCTGGGTCGACCGGAATGAACAGGCCCTCTTCGCTGATCGGGTTGCCGCTGTTGTAGCGCTTCAACACCGCTTGTTTCTCGCCAACCGGAATGCGGATGTCGTCCGGCCACTTGGGCTTTTCGCTATCCTTGGCAAAGAAGGGCGTCGGCACGGGCTGCATGGTTGCCCACGGGCCACCCGGGCCATTGCCCACCACGACCGACCAGCGAACCTGCGGCTTGCTCTGACCGGCCAAGAAGTCCTGCACGGACTTTTTGTTGCCGGAAAGGACGTTCTGCAGCTTCTCTTTCTGGTCGTTTACTTTGTCCACGATGGTCGAAAAATCGATCAACATCGACAATGTTGCACCGTTGAAGCGGCCAATGCCCTTGCCGTTCAAGTCCGCGGCCGTAAAGGGCAGGTTGATAGCGCCCAACTTGGAGACTTCTTCGTCGGGAAAGGTGGCTTTCGCGAGCTTCTCTTTGGCTGACTTGAGGATGTCGGCCAGCTCGTTGGCTTTTTTGGTGGTGGCTTCGACCTTGGTCGCGAGCTCCCCCGCGCCGGTCACCGCTGCATCCGCTGCCTTGTTGCGTTCGCTGATACCGCCGCCGGCGAAACCGAGGCCGGCGCCGATGCCAGCGGTGAACAGGCTCAAGACGAGGATCTTCGTTCGGCCCGACTTTTGGGCCGCGACGAACTCGTCACTCATCTCGATCTTGATCGACTGCGGCTCGATGCGAACCGGGGCGGCCTGAGGCGCCATAGCACCGTACGGATTCGAGGCATCGACCCGCGGCGCGGCAGCGGCCTGCGGGACCGATGCGAAAGGCGGCGCCGGGACTCGGCTCGGGTTGGCCACGGGTACGGACGGCCTGGCAACCGGAGCACCGATGCCAGCGGGTGGTGGAATCGAACCGACGGCTGACGAGCTGACGGTTTTCTTTCCGAGGCGTGACTTCAGATCGATCTTGGGCTTCTTATCTTCCATCGGAAACTCGTCACTGACGCGGGGACTAATTGCTGGAAATGAGCGGAAAAAAGGCTTCCCGCCCGCTGGCGACCGGCCGGCACACTAGCGGCCCGTTTCATTGTGGGCAAGCTTCAAATCAGGCTCAGTGCACAACATCGCGCAGTCCTTGGGCGCGATGCACGCGGCGCCGCCACCCACACTAAAGCTTTAGCGCGGCACGGCAGGTTACCGGCCTGCCGGAGGTGCATTGACCGAACGAGGCGTCGGTGCGACGCTTCCGGCCGTGAAGACTCGCGTCGTGGTCGTCGATAACTACGACTCTTTTACTTACAATCTGGTCCAGTACATCGAGAGCCTCGGGGGCGAGTGCGATGTGCGTTTGAACGACCGCGTGACCGTCGAGCAGATCCGCGAAGCTCGCCCTGCCGGCGTGCTGCTCTCCCCTGGCCCAGGCAATCCGGATGAGGCGGGTGTGACGCTTTCGGTGATCGAGCAGCTGTCCGGCTCCGTGCCCATCTTCGGGGTGTGCTTGGGCCACCAGGCGATTGGTCAGGCCTTCGGCGGCAAGGTGATCCGCGCGCCGGAGCTGATGCACGGCAAAACGTCGGGGATCGAGCACGACGGGCGCACCATCTACCAAGGGCTGCCCTCCCCCTTTCAGGCGACCCGCTACCACTCGCTGATCGTGGAGGAAGCCAGCTTCCCCGAGGTCCTCGAGGTCACCGCCCGCACCCAAAAGGGTGAGATCATGGGCCTTCGACACCGAAAGCTCGCGGTCGAGGGCGTGCAGTTTCACCCTGAATCGATTCTCACCGATCACGGGCTGCGCCTGATCGAGAACTGGCTCGGTTCGCTGTGACCGCGGAAGTGCCCAAGTTCAACGACGTTTTCGCAGAGATGAGCGCGCCCGGCGGGCTGTCTGCGGCGACCGTGCGGCGTGTGTTCGACGCAATTTTCGCCGGAGTATGGAACCCGGCCAGCATCGCCGGCTTTTTGATCTCGCTGCGTCACACCGGCAATGAAACCGCGCCCGTGATCGCCGCTGCGGCTCGCGCGATGCGCGCCGTGATGATCCCGGTCGCGCATGATTTCAGAGTACTGCTCGATACTTGCGGCACTGGAGGCGATGGCTCCGCCAGCCTCAATTTGTCGACCGGAGCGGCGCTGGTCGCCACGGCGGCGGGCGTGCCCGTGGCCAAGCACGGTAATCGCGCCGCCACCAGCCGCGCCGGCAGCGCGGACGTGCTCGAGGCGATGGGCATCCCTTTGGACGTGCCGGGCGCGCGTCAGGCAGAAGTACTGGCTGAAGCGCAAATCGCGTTCCTGTTCGCGATCGCGCACCATCCCGCGATGCGCCACGTGATGCCGGTGCGGCGCGAGCTCGGCGTGCGCACGTTGTTCAACTGCCTCGGACCGCTGGCGAATCCCGCAAGCGCCACGCACCAACTCGTCGGCGCGTTCGACGATGCGATCCGGCCCGTGCTCGCCGGGGCTCTGGCAGAGCTCGGCTCGACGCGCGCTTGGGTCGTGCGCAGCGAAGACGGCCTGGACGAGATGAGCCCGTTCGCGGCCACGCGCATCAGTGAAGTGGCGGGCGGGCGCGTTCGTGAATTCAGCCTCACGCCAGAAGACTTCGGCCTGAGCCGCAGCCCCGCAGGCGCCATCGACGGTGCTGACCCCGCGCACAACGCGCGCGTGCTGGAAGCCATCTTGAAGAATCAGGCGCACCCCGCGCGCGACGCGATCTTGCTGAATGCAGCAGCCGGGCTGGTGGTCGCGCTCGATATCGAGCCCAAGGCCGCCACCGAGCGCGCGCGCTTCGCGCTCGAGTCGGGTGCAGCGGCAGAATCCCTACAACGCTTGCGTCGCGCCGCGAATGCCCGCCGCAGCGAGCCGACGGGCTGACAGCCATGAGCGGCGACGGAGCTGGATTGCTTGCCCGCATTTTGAGGCAGAAGCAGGCTGAGCTGCCCGCGTTGCGAGCGCTGAGGCTGCCCGCGCCGCCCGGCCCGCGTGCGTTCTCACTGCGTCGCGCTGGGAGTCTGAAGCTGATCTCCGAGATCAAATTCCGTTCGCCCTCCGCGGGCGCTCTTTCGACCGCACTTTCGGTGAGCGAGCGTGCGTGCGCCTATCAGCGCGCCGGCGCCAGCATGATCAGCGTGCTCTGTGATACGAGCTTCTTCGACGGTGCATTCACGCATTTGGCCGAAGCCCGGGCCGCCTGCGATTTGCCGCTCTTGTGCAAAGAATTCGTGGTCGACGAGAGCCAACTCGACGCGGCCGCCGCTTATGGCGCTGACGCCGTACTCTTGATCGTGCGCTGCTTGAGCGAACAGCGCTTGACCGAACTCACGCGAGCGGCTCGCGAACGAAAGCTCGAACCCTTCGTCGAAGTCGTCACCGACGAAGAGTCGAAAATGGCCGTTGCTGCCGGCGCCAGCTTGATTGGCGTGAATGCACGCGATCTCGACACCTTGGTCATGGACGCCGCGCGCGCCGCGCGCGTCCTGAGCGAGCTTCCCGAATCCGTCACCCGAGTCCACCTGTCCGGGATCGCTCGGCCCGAAGACGTACAGCGCGTGGCCGCGTCGCCCGCGGACGCCGCGCTGATCGGCGAAACCCTGATGCGCGAAGACCAACCCGAAGCCCGGCTGCGCGAGCTGGTCGCCGCTTCGACCAGCCACTGAGCGAAACTCGCCCCGGAGCGCGGCCGGGGTTACGCTCGCACTCGTGACCCTGGATGGCCTAGTCGAAGCCTATTTGAACCACCTGCGGGTCGAGCGGGCGTTGTCACCGCGCACGTTGGAAGCTTATGGCAGGGATCTGAACAAACTCTTGGCTTTCGCCGAGGGGTCCGGGATCAGCCGGGCCGACGCGGTGGACCTCGGGATGATCAGCGGCTGGCTCGGGCGGCTGGCGAATGACGGTCTAGGCGCTCGCAGCGCGGCTCGCCACCTTTCGGCCGTGCGCGGCTTGATGAAGTTTTTGTTGCGCGAAGGCGTGCTCAGCGCGGATCCGACCGAGTTGTCCGCGCGGCCCCGGTTCGGACGTCGCCTCCCGCGCACCTTGAGTGAAGCCGAGGTGCTGCGGTTGCTGGCCGCACCGGACATCACCAGCCTACGCGGCCTCCGGGATCGCGCCATGCTGAGCGTGACTTATGCGGCAGGGCTCCGGGTGAGCGAACTCGTGGGACTGACCGCGGGTGACGTGGACCTGAGTCGCGGGATTGTTTCGGCGTTCGGCAAGGGCGGCAAGCGGCGCCTCGTGCCGCTGGGAGACATCACGCTCGACCACGTGCAGGCTTACTTGAACGCGCGCGCCGAGCAGGCCACCGCACCTCGCTTGCGAAAGGCCGGGCCCGACGTGCTCTTTCTATCTCCGCGTGGGGGACCGCTCACGCGCCAAGGCTTTTGGAAGATCGTCGGCCGCTACGCGCGCGGAATTGGCTTACGCGGGCGCGTTTATCCGCATCAGCTTCGGCATTCCTTCGCGACTCACCTGCTGACCGGCGGGGCCGATCTGCGCAGCGTACAAACCATGCTCGGTCACGCCAGCGTGACGACCACAGAAATCTACACGCATGTCAGTGGCGACCATGTGCGAAACGCCCACCGTCGTTCGCATCCACGCGCATGAGCTTGCCGGAGGCCTTGAAACGACCTGCCAGATCGTAACAACTGTGCTACAAAACAGGGGTGTTTTTCTCTGTCCATGAACCTCGCGCCGCTCGCACACCGGTAGTCGTCGAGGTTCCGCACGCCGGGCTCAGCGTCGATCCTGAGTCGATGGCAACGCTGATCGCGCCCACGCAATCACTCGGACGCGACGCAGATCTGTTCGTGGACGACTTGTACGCGGACGCCCCCGACGTCGGCGCGACGCTGCTCGTTTCACACGTCAGCCGTTACGTGTGTGATCTGAATCGCGCCGAGACCGACGTCGATCCACTCACGGTCGAAGGCGGCACCGCACGCTCAGCGCCACACGGCGTGATCTGGCGCGTGACGACGGACAATCGTCCAGCGCTGCTCCGGCCACTGCCGTTTGCAGAGCTCGAGCGGCGCCTGGTGCGCATCTACCGCCCGTACCACCAGACCCTGCAAGCGTTGCTTGCAGAGCGGGTGGCAGAGTTCGGCTTCGCCATTTTGCTGTGTGGGCATTCGATGCCCAGTCGCGGTCGGGAAGGCCACATCGATCCGGGTCGCGAGCGGGCGGACGTGGTCCCCGGTTCGCGCGGTCGCACTACCTGTGCCGAACCAGTGCTGCGCTTGGTGGATCGCAACGCCGCAAGCTTTCGGCTGAGCGTTGCGCACGATGAGCCCTACCGCGGCGGCTTTTCCACGTCCCACTACGGTCGTCCTCGGGATCGCGTGCACGCGATCCAGATCGAACTCGCGCGCCGGCTCTACATGGATGAGCAAGCCTTAACCAAAAAACCGCGTGAATTCGAGAACTTGAAGAAGTTCTGCCGAACCATCACGGCAGACTTAGGTGAACTTACGCTGGTTTGAGTAAGTGACACTTGAACAGCCGCTCACCCTGAGCTAGGTTCCGCGCCCTCAATGGCCCGAAGTGAAATTACCGGCAAGCGCAAGCTGGCCGCTCACAACGTCTCGCACTCCAACATCAAGACGCCGCGCTGGCAGCACGTGAACGTGCAGCGTCGCCGGCTATGGGTTCCGGAGCTCGGACGTCACGTCACCCTCAAGCTCACCACGGGCGATCTCCGCACGGTCGACAAGATCGGTCTGCTCGAGTTCGCCAAGAAGCACGGCGCCAAAGTCGCGTGAGCCTCGCTCGCCGTCAGGCGAGCAAGCCGCGATAGGTGACTCGCTGTCGGGCGAGTCACGCCAGGCGACGCACGGCTGAAGCCGAGTCTGTCGCCTGAGCTCCCATCTCAGCCCTTGGTTTCAAAGGCGCAGCTCCATGCGCCGTACGCCATCACCCGCTGAAAGCCGCTTGGCCCCCCTCGGGCCGCCTTTTAGCGCCGTTGGCTAGTGACTTCACGCGATGCGGGATCGCGTGTGATCGAAAGACGCGGCGGGCTGCCGAACTTGAGCGCGCGCGCGCCGGGCTCTGCGCAAACTTCCACGGGCACGCCGCCCTCGTTGCAGCGAACGGCGATCGGCGCGGGCGCGGGCAGCGAGCTGCCAGGCGCTTGGCGCTGCACGCCGCGCTGGGTGGGTACGGCGACGTACGGCGCCAGCAGCGCCAAGTCGTCGATTTCGAGTCCATCCGAAGGACGGAAATAGGAGACCGCGGCGAACACACCACGCACGTCGACCGCGCACACCACGGCTCCGATACCGAGCTCCGGGGGCAGCGGTTCACTCGACGAGTCGGCCCACGGTGCTTCTAGAAAATCGGAACCGGCAACGTGCCGCGTGCTCGCGGCATGATCGATGTCGGTGACGTTGGCAAAGTCAGCGGGGGTGACCAGCCCCCCCTCACTCGGGCCCGCCAAGCGCAAGAACGGACGCGTGAAGGCTTGCTCCGAGAACGCCACTTGGCCCGCCGAGCGCACCCGCCCCAAGATCTCGGCGCGCCCATCTGCGCCCGCGCGCTCGGCGCGCAGGATGCCGTGCTTGACCAGCGAGCCGAGCGATTTGGCCCCGTCGTAGGCGTTGGCGACGGCCGCGGCGGCCACCGAGCCCGGCACCGCGATCCGCGCTGCGGGCGGGATCGCCTCGTCGGGCAAGAAGCCGCGCGGGCGTTTGGTGCCGAGGCCGGGCTGGCGTAGCCGACCATCGAACACTCGCCCCCCGGTACCGATGCCGGCGACCAAGATAGTCAGCGGCGAGAGCAGCACGCCAGAATAACCACCGGCCGCCGCGAAGAAGCCGGCGAGCACTGCGCCCACGGCCGAACCGCCTTGGCCGAGTTGCACGATCGCCGCTTCTTCGGCGATCGGGTCATTGGACATGGCGAGCGCGCGTGGCCTCATTCCGCGAGCTCCTGGCGCAGCAACTTGGCGGCATTCTCGGCCCCGTGGCCCTCGATCACGACGAAAGCCTCTTCGCGATCGGCGATCGCCTCGGCCACGTGCGTGGCTGCGCTGGAACGCACCTGCACGCCATCCCCCAGCGCGAGCAGCCTCGTGTACACGCAGTCGCCCAGGGGCGGCTCGGCGCGCGTCACGTCGCGCACGACCGTCACGCCATGCTCGGCCGCGAATTCTTCGATTTGGTCGTCTTCCCAGACGCCGCGCGATTCCCAGGCGATGCGCCGCTCGTCGTGCTCCGCGGCTTCGAACAGCTTGATCAGCCGCTCACGCATGCGCGCGCTGGGACCGACCGACGACGGTGATTGAAGGAGCAGCCACTTTGCCGACAATGCGTCGGCGAGTTCCAGCGTGCGTCCGAGCTCGAGCGTGCTCGATTCGAATTGGCCGACCCTGCGCGGCAGCACGACGCTGAAGGCAAATGCCGCGGGCACGCGCTTCTTCCAGTCAGCAAGCTTGGCACCACGCGGAAGATTGGTCGCGTCAGCCCGCACTTCCAGCATGTTGAAACGCGACGCGTAGCGGGCAATATCGCCTTCGAGATTGTGTTTACCGACGAATAACTGCATGGGATTCGAGATTCGAAAAACGTGATTTGCTGAGACAGAAGGGTTTGGGTCGAGGCCCGAAACCTGGGCTGGGGCCCCGCTGAATTCACTTCAGCGGGTGCGGGGCTCGACCCCGATGACGAAGCTAATTGGCGAAATGAAACCACTCGGTGGGGTGGCGCGAGATGAAAGACTGCATGGCCTGCGCGGCGCTCGCCGCGGCCGATCGAAGCTGGGCGTGCGATGCCTGGCGACTGACCCAAATCGGCGCCTCAATCGAAATTTCGTAGCGAAAATAGCCCAAACGGTGAGCAAAGATGGGCACGATTGGCGCACCCGAGAGCGCCGCCAATCGAAACGGTCCCTCGGGCATGGTCTCCTCGGCGCCGAATAGGTCGACCGCCAGCGCGCGGCCCCCGGGCGCCGCGCGATCGAGTTGGATGGCGACCACTCCGCCGCTGCGCACGTGGCGAAGCAACGGCAACGCATCGAGCGGGTGCTCACCGACGTGCATCACGCGCACGCCGTTCCGCTCGCGTATGGCGTCGTGCACTTGGCGTGCGGCTTCGTCGGGCTCGGCCAACATGACCACGATCACATCGGCGCTGAAGTCTTTGGCCAATAGCCGGGCGGCACAATCCCAAGGCCCGATGTGAGCCGTGACCAAGATCACCCCTCGCCCCGCGTCCAGCGCCGAGCGCAGGTGCTCTCGACCGAGCAGCGACAACTCCGTGTTTCGGCCGTCTGCGCGATCGATGCCTAAGGACTCGGCCAGGCACGAGGCGTAGCTGGTGAAGGTCTGCACCACGTCATGCTGTTCAGTCAGGAACGAGCGTTGGCCCTTCACTCGACGCAAATTGCGGAGCACCCGCTGACGCGTTTTCGGCAGCGCCAGAGCAAAGGCGGTGCCGAAGAATTTGGGACTGTGTTCGATCACGAAACGGGGGCCAAAGCGCGCGCCGGCATAGGCAAGGCGCCTCAGGAAAGCGCTATCGGGACGGAGGGCGCGAGCCAATTAGCACGTTCCCGTGTCATGCCGAGGGCCCTGGGGCAAGCCCCAGTCGACGTTTTTCCGGGCTCGCGCTTGAGAAACCGCCCCGAACACAGGAGACTCCCGCCATGGCGGGCGCGCGCAGGAGCACCAATGGGGACGCGAGCCGCCCCGCCGCCACAACGGCCGATTCCCTCTACGATGGTGCGGTCAGCCTGCGCCAGCCGGCCCGCGGGTACCGCGTGAACGTGGACGCGCTACTCTTGGCCGACTTTGCCGCACTGGGTCGGCGCGCTGGGCTCGCGGTCGATCTGGGCGCAGGCGTCGGCTCGGTCGCGCTTGGACTGCACCACCTGGGTGCCGCTGCGCGCTTCGCGCTCGTGGAGCGGGAAGCGCAACTGCTCGCCCTGGCCGACGAGAATGCGCAAGCAGCCCACATGCTCAGTCAGAGCTTCTGCCTTGATTTGAGCAGCGGGCTGCCCGAAGAGCTGCGCCAAGCAGCCGACTTGGTGGTCTCGAACCCGCCCTTCTTCGATCCGGACAACTCACGCCAAGGACCGCACGAGGCCAAGACACGCGCCCGTTTCGGCGATCTCGGCCCGTTCCTGAGCGCCGCTGCCGCGGCGGTGAGTGGCGCGCGGAGCCGGGTGGTGTTCGTCTACCCGGCGCGCGAGCTGAGCCATTTCTTGACCAGCGCCGAGCGCGTGCAGCTGGTTGCCAAGCGGCTCCGTCTGGTGCACGCCGACGCCAACACCCCCGGGCGCGTCGCTCTGATCGAGCTGCGCCGCGCCAAGCCCGGCGGACTCGTGGTCCTGCCGCCGCTGTTGGAGTGGGCTGGAACGGGCGTCCGATCGCCGGAACTGGTGCGGATCTTGGCAGGAAAGCGCGCGTCTTAGCGCTGACGAGAGAGCAAGCGGTCGAAAATGATCGCTGCCGCGGCGCGCACGCTCAAATGATTGTAGCCGTCTTCGCGACGCCCGAGGATGGACGTGAGCCGCGCGTCGGCGCGTTCAGTGACCGCATCACCCAGGCCCCAGCCGGTGCCAAACACAATCAGCACGGGCGGGCCGTCGAGCGACAGCTCGGCACGAGCTGCTGGGAAGTCCAAGAGATCGCCCGACCCCTTGGCACTCGTGACCCACAGCCGTGTGCCCTCGCCGAGTTCAGACAACGCGTCATCCAAGGTCGGGACCACGCGTAGCAAGCTGATGGCCGGGGTGCGGTCCGGAATTCGGCGCGCGCCCGAGCCGCTGATCCAGTGCTCGCGCACGCGCTCCGCGAGCAGCCGCTGCGCGGCGACCGGGTGCACGATGAAAAGATCGCTCAGTCCATAGGTATGCGAGCTGCGCGAAATATCGTGCAAATCCAAATTCGTAATCGCGCTGGTCACGACGGCACGCGAGCGATCGTGCACCGGGTGATGCAGCAACGCGGCAGCGACACGTCTCATGATTGGTTCCCACCCTTGCCGGTCGTTGCGGTCGAGGCGTCCTGAAGCAAATCCGGACGCCGGGCGCGCGTGCGCTCGGCCGAGGCCGCGCTACGCCAAGCGCGCACTTTCTCGTGATCCCCGCTGCGCAGGATCTCGGGCACCTCCAGCTCACGAAAGCTCACCGGACGCGTGTACTGCGGGTACTCGAGTAAGCCGCCGCATTCCACGCTGAATGATTCCTCACAAGTAGATTCCGCGTTGCCCAGCACTCCCGGCAAAAGGCGAATGCAGGCCTCGACCACGCACATGGCGGCCACCTCACCGCCAGTGAGTACGAAATCACCGAGCGATAGCTCTTCGTCCACGAATTGACGGACGCGTTCGTCGAAGCCTTCGTAGCGACCGCAAATCAGGATCAGGCTCTCGTGTGCAGCGAGAGTCCGCGCTTTGGCCTGCTTGAAGCGTTCGCCTTGAGGCGTTAGCAAGACTCGATGCGGTCGCGTGCTCGATGCCAGCGCGGTCTCGGCGGCCTCGATCGCCGCCACGGCAGTGTCCGGGCGAATGACCATGCCCGAGCCACCTCCGTACGGCGTGTCGTCGACACTCAAATGCTTGCCCAAGCCGTGCTTGCGCATCGGCTCCAGATGCACGGAGAGCGCACCTGAAGCCACTGCGCGGCCCACGAAGCTGAGTTCGAGAAAGGCTCCGAACAGCTCGGGAAATAGCGTAACGATCGCGATCTTCATCGCGAGCTACATGAGCCCGTCGAGTGAATTCAAGATCACCTGCCGCGCGGCAATGTCGACGTGCGAGAGCCAGGGCTCGGACAGCGGCTGTTCGGCGCTCGTGCCGTCCGCCAAGCGGAGCACGATCACGTCTACCGTCGGATGCGAAACGATGCCGGTGACTTCGCCGATTTCACCATCCGGACCGAGCACTTTGGTGCCGATTAAATCGACCAGATAGTATTCACCGGGCTCGAGTGGCGAAAGCACGCTGCGCGGGACACTCACGGTGGCGCCGTGCAAGGCCTCGGCGGCGTTGCGGTCGTCCACCCCGCGTAGCTTGACCAGGTAGGCCCTGGGCACGGCGCGCGCGCGCTCGACCGCGTAGGCCGTACGCTTGTCCTTCAGCGTCAGCCAGATCTCCGCCACCTGCTCCAGCGCATCGCTCGACTCCCAGTGTGGAACGATGCGCAGCTCGCCGGTGATCCCGTGGGCCTTGCTGACTCGCCCGACCTCGAGGCCCGGCGAGTCTTCCGAGGGCTCACCCGCTCGCGACATATGCAGAGGATTCTCGTTCGGCGACGAACTAGTCGACGATATCGAGGTGGGCGCGGCGGCCGATTTTGGTCGAAGCCGCGGTCAAAATAGTACGCATGGACTGAGCAGTTCGCCCGTCCTTGCCGATGACCTTGCCGATGTCGTTCTTGGCGACCTTGAGCTCGATCAGCGAATTGTGATCGCCCTCGATTTCAGTCACCTCGACGCTGTCGGGGTCGTCGACCAAGGCCTGGGCGATCGTCGCAATCAATTCCTTGAGAGCCATAGCTTGGCGACTCCGGTTTCGGTCGGGCGGCAGAGCGCCCGAGGTAGGTGCAGGATGGGGAAAAAAAGCGGAGGGAAAAGCACCTCGAACCGCGGACGCGCGCTCAGGGTTGAGCGGGCGTCGCCGGATTCTTCTTCAAGAGCTGGCTGAGCGTCTGCGACGGCTGAGCGCCCTTCGACTGCCAGTACTCGAGGCGCGAGCGATCGAGATTCAGCACGCCTTCGTTGGCGGGATGAAAAGTGCCGATATTTTCGAGGTGACTGCCATCACGCGGGTTGCGATGATCGGTAACGACGATGCGGAAAAACGGAGCCTTTTTCGTGCCATGGCGGGCAAGGCGAATGTGAACAGCCATACTATCCTCGATTATTACGTGAAAGCCCGGACGAACCGAACGTTAGCACCACGCGGCCCAGCTGCCAGCGGTGCGAACTGAACCACCAACTGAAGGGCAAAACGTGAAGCGGGCGGGAACCTAGAGTAAGCCTCGCGGTCTGGTCAAGCGTCGTGGTAACTTGTGGGCTCGGATGGCAGCGGGCAAAGACGAGATTGTGCGAGTCGCGCGTGAGGTGCTTGCACCCTTGGTGCAAGCGGACGGCGGCGACCTTTACCTAGTTTCCGTAGAGGAAACGGGGCTTTCGCTGCATGTCACCGGGCGTTTCGCCGGTTGCCCGGGCAACACCTTGGTGCGTCGTCGCGTTTTGGAGCCGCCGCTTGCCGCCGTCGCCCCGGGGATCATCCTGACACTGACGTCAGGTCCGTTGATCCCCGTGGGCGCGGCTCGCCTCGTCTAAGCCGCCGGCTACTTCTTGCCCTTGGGCGCCTTGTCCTTCTCTTTGTCGGGCTTGCCGGCGTAGCTGGGCGGGCTGGCAGTGGCCGCAGCCACGTCCTTGTCCATCGCGTGCAGGTCTTCCGCCTTGTTCTTGCGATATTGGGCGAGATTGTCTGCCACCGTGCGGTCCGCATAGACCATGCCCAAGACGTTGCCGCGATCGACGGCGCGGATCGTCTTCTCGGGGTCGCGCCACACCATTTCGTCGTAGGGCTGACCTTTGTCGTAGTCGGCCGGAACGAGCTTGCCGGGCACGCCGAAGCGTTTGCTCAAGATCTTTGTGGCTTCCGCGAAATTTTCACCGAGCGTGCCGCCCTTGGCCAGCTTGTGCTCGTCGTACACCTTCCACAGCTTGTCGCTGAAGAAGAAGAAATGGCGCTCGGTGCCGCTGCGGAGCCGGAGCGTGGCCATGCTTTCGGCGTTGTTGTAGCTGTATTCACCCTTCAGGGGGGATTGGTCGACGCCCGTCGGGATGGTGCCGAACTCGACTCGGCTGTTGGCGCGCCGCAAAATCCCCTGCTTGGTCTTCAGCTCGTCCTCGAGCGCGAGCATCTCGTTACCGGGCTGAGCCTTGCGGAGCAGCGGCAGATACTCTTCCTCGAATACCTTGTCGTAAAGCTTGGCGACGCCCTCTAATGTCAGGCCCCAGCGCAGGCCCTTGGGCGACAGGCCGATCGCTTTTTCAATCATACCCGCGGAACTTGCTCCCGCAGGTTTGTCCTTACCTTCGGCGACTCGGGGCTCGACGACTAGCGCCGACGATGCCATACCCAGCGCGAAAAGCGTGACGAACAGTCTCGGCCTCATTGCTATCCTCCGGAAATCCTTGAGCGTACCCGCCGCTTAGCGGCGCAAGAGCGTATCACTTGTCTGTTGAGCCACTCAAGCGAACAGTTCGACGAGTCCACTCCCGAAATAAGTCAAACTTCGCTTTGGTCTCGCTCCGCATTTCACTCTTCGCGCGTCACGTGTGCCACGTCTGCGCTCCTGCGTTGCTGGCCGTCGCGTGCGCGTCGTCGACTCCGGCTGCCTCTGACGCCTCGCGTTTGCCGGAGTACGGCGCAGAGGACGCCGCACTGCTCGACGACGGATTCTCCGGGCACCTGTTCGAGACTGCCTTCGTGCCGGGGCGCGCGGGCGATGACGTTCGCTTCGAAGACCGCGTGCGCGCGGCGAGCAGCATCTGGCTGGTGAAGGTCGCCACCGTCTCGCGCCAAGGCAGCGTGGGCAACAACCGCCGCTACGAGCTGACTTTCCGCACCCTCCAAGGCCTGGCAGGACCGCCGCCGCCGCCCGAGGTGTCGCTGACTATTTCCGGAAAAGACCCGTCTTTTCACTGGCTCGATCGCGTGGGCGGAGCCTGGGTCGGGCGCGAACTGCTGCTCATGGCGCGCGATTATCGAGCCAGCGAGGCAGGCGCGACCAGTGTGCTGCACTTCCACGGCGAGCCCAACACTCCGGAGCTCCAGGCTCGAATCCGCGGCATTCGTGCGGCTGACTCCGCTGCAGAACGTGCGGCGCTTTCAGCAAAGAAGTGATAGGCTGCTCGGCGCGACGTAACGCGCCGAGTAGATGGACATGCATTTTCGAAGTTCTGCCGTCGAGATCAAAGGGCCCAGTGAAATCGACGCCATGCGTGAGGTCTCGCGGCTTGCCGCGGAGACACTGTCCGCTGTCGGTGAGATCGTCCGCCCTGGGCTGACGACCGACGAGATCAACTCCTTCGTCCACACCCACACGCTCAAGCAAGGCGCGCGCCCTGCCCCGCTGAACTACAAGGGCTTTCCGAAGAGCGTTTGCACCTCTATCAATGAGGTCGTCTGCCACGGCATCCCGAGCGACCGCGTGTTGCGCGATGGCGATATCATCAATATCGACGTCACCCATATCTATAAGGGCTTTCACGGCGACACTTCAGCAACGTTCTTCGTCGGCAAGGTCACTGACGACGCCAAGCGCGTGGTCGAGGTAGCCCGGCGCAGCCTGGCCCTTGGCATTGCGCAGGTTCGCCCTGGCGCACGCCTCGGGGACCTGGGCGCGGCGATCCAGGAGTTTGCCGAGGCGCAGGGCTGCTCGGTGGTGCGCGATTTCGTAGGCCACGGCATCGGCCGAAAATTCCACGATGAGCCCAAGGTGGCGCACTACGGCCGCTGGGGTAAGGGCGAGCGCCTGAAACCCGGAATGACCTTCACCATCGAGCCAATGGTCAATATTGGCTCCTGGGAAGTCGATGTTTTGGACGACGATTGGACCGCAGTCACCGCCGATGGCTCACTTTCGGCCCAATTCGAGCACACGGTGCTGGTGACCGAGACCGGCGTCGAGGTGCTCACCGAGCGCAATCGGCCGCTCGCCAACAGCGAAATCTTCCCCGACTACTTCAAGTGATCGCGGGCCGGTCGAACGACTTCTGATCTGCTCGCAGGTGGTCCTTGACGGATCGCACGCGAGCCGATTAGGTTGCCGAGGGCTTTGCCCTTTGGGACTGCGGTCCCGCTGCCTCCGACTCGAATTCCGGCTCGCAGGCGGCCCGGTACGAGGGAGCGCTCTGTTCGCTTGGACGGGCTGGGTACCGGTCTGGCCTCCATTTCACGTTTCCGCTGATTTCCGCGATGTCCGTCCGAAAGAAAGCTACTCCGAAGAAAGCCCGCGCCAAGGCGAAGGCCACCCCTAGCCGTCGCAAGGAGGCGCGCCAACCGGCTAAGAAGAAGCCGGCCGCGAAGCCGAAGCGACCGGTGAAGAAGAAGCCTTCCCGAGTTGCGACCAAAGCGCCAGCCGCGAAGAAGAAGGCGGCTGCTAGCGCGCGCAAGGACGCTGAACGCGAGAAGGCGAAAAAAGACGCCGAACGCGAAAAAGCGCTCAAGGCCAAAGAAAAAGAGCGCGAACAGAAGGCCAAAGACGCCGAGCGCGCCCGCAAGGAAGCCGAGCGCGAAAAAGCGCTCAAAGCGAAGGCGGCCGAGCGTGAAAAGAAAGAGCGCGAAAAGGAAAAAGCGCGCGAGCTGAAGGAACGCGAGAAAGAGAAAGCGCGCAAGGAGGCCGAACAAAAGGCCGCCCGCGACGCTGCTCAAGCTGCCAAGGATGCCGAGCGTGAGCGCATCCGCCGCGAAAAAGAAGAAGAGCGTTTGCAAAAGATCGCCGAGCGCGATGCCGCCCGCGACGAAGCGAAGCGCCTCAAAGACGAAGAAAAGAAGGCCAAGGACGCCGAGCGTGAGGCGTATCGCAAGGCCAAAGAGGCCGAGCGTGAGCGCATCCGCGCCGAGCGAGAAGCCGCGCGTCGCGCCTTGGAGGGTAAAGTTTCCCGCGCCAGCAAACGCGCCCAGCGCGGCGATGGCATTGGCCGCGGAGTCACCACCCGCCAGTACCGGCCGGACACCATCCCCAATCAGTCGGGCACCACTCGGCGCCACGAGGAGAACCAGCGTCTACTCGGCGTGCGGCTCCCCGCCGAAATTTTGCACGATCCGCCGCGGCTCACGCATGCGCCGCAGCCGCCACCGGCCGGTCCGCCGCAGCCTCCCCCGCCCCCGGCTCTCTCGGTCGAAGAGCGCTGGGCGGTGATCAACGAGCGCTTGAACGGCATGGATGACCAGTTCCAGCGCGAGTACCGGGAAAGCTTCGAGATGTCGTGGGTTTATCACGACAGCGCACTGGAAGGCGTGGTCTACACCTTCCAAGAGCTGAAGACCGCGATCGACCCGAACATGAGCGTCGTGGCCGACTCCGGGCTGCAGCCGGTGTGCGATGAAATCCGTCGCCACCGCCAGGCCATCGAGTACGTCCGCGAACTTTCGGAAAAGAAGCGCGTACCGATCAACGTCGATACCATCAAAAAGATCTACTGCATCCTCCACCCCGAAGAGGGCGATGTAAAGACGGTGAAGTACCGGAAGGACATTCCGCAACACCGCCTGTACTTCCACGAGTATGCCGCGCCCGACAAGATCGCCTACAAAGCGCGACAGGTCATCGATTGGCTGAACGGCCCCGAGCCGAAGAAGCTGAAGAGCCCAATCCGAATCGCCGCGCGCATTCACTACGATCTGCTGCGGGTGTTCCCCTTCCCCCAAGACAGCGGCAAGGTCTCGCGCTTGCTGATGAACGTGCTCTTGATGCGCGCTGGCCACCCGCCTGCGATCATTCACTCGACCGAGCGCCAGCGCTACTACGAGGCGCTCAAAGGTCAGCTGCCGATCATCGTCTCGATGGTCAGCGAGTCGATCATGAATGCTCTGTTGAGCATCGAGAAGAAGATCGAAGACCACGACGCGACCAAGACGCGCTCGTCCTCTCCGCCCAATCCGGGCGAAGAGAAGCCGGAAAAGCCCGAGAAGCCCGCCTCCGCCATCGTAGCCGCTGCCACCGCTCGCGACGACGACTCCGATCTCTATCTCGACTCCGAGATGGAAGATTCGGACTCCGATTCGGACGGCGACTCGGACGGTGATTCCGGCGACGACGACTGATCTTTTTTGATGGTCACCCAGCACGCCGAAGCGCACTCAACCTTCGGCGCCGCACCTCGGCCTCTCCAGCAGAGAGAGGCCAGTCGCCGGACGAGCCCAGTTTCATCCGTGGTCAGAGCGGCTAGGCGTGCTTGGCCCGACGTCGATCCAGAACGCTGACGTGCTCAGAGGGGTTAGGCGCGCGCTGTCCCACGTCGACGCGGAACGCTGAACGAGCGGAAGGATCAACCGCCAAGCAGCCAAGGCCGCCAAGGAGAGAAGAGATTTGGGGTGGTTGGCCCAGCAATTGATAGGCCTTGATACGCCCTCATGACCGCTGTCGCCCGACCGAAGCGGCGCTTTCCAGCGGTCGTTTTGACACGGCGATCCTGCGACGTGCTTCGCTAACCCCAAATTCCCGCGCGTGTCGCGGTGCATTCCTCGGTCATGGGACGCCATGAGGACTTGGCGGCCTTGGCTGCTTGGCGGTTGAACTCTGGGAGCCGTTCGAAGTCCGGCCTGACTTTTCTAACGGCCGAGTTACCCAGCAGTGCGTCGCCGGCGAGCCCGGAAAGAAGGTTCGACGTCTTGGAGTGGAGGAACTGCGCGAGATGCGGGCTGCGATGCTGGTCCGCGAGCGCCCCCCTTTTCATTCAGGGACTACTCTTCGTCGCCCGTGACGAAGTCCCAGCCGCTGGCTTGCGCCAGCTTGGCCAGCGCCACGTTGTAGTCGAACATGGCGTTCATCTGGAGGAAGCGCTTGGTGGCGTACTCGCGCGCAGGATCGACGACGTCTTGGTCGTCGTAGGTGCCGACGTCGATGCCCGATTGGATCTGCACTAGCCACTGCTTGGCGTAGGAAGTGGAGCGCGCGTACGCGGCCAGGCGACGCGCAGCGTCTTCAGCTTCGCGGAAGGCGGTTTCGACTTCGGTCCCGACTCCGCCGAGCGCGTAGCGTTCGGTCGCGCGCTGCTCCTCGAGCTGCGCGTTTGCTTGAGCCAGCCGGGCAGATTGGGGCAAAAAATCGAGTTTGTATCGGAAGACCAGGCCGGCGCCGTAGACGAGGTAGTTGGCGTTGTCTCTGACGAACGGGTTCTTCTGATCTTCGATCTGCGGAGCGGCGGAGTATCCGAAATTCAAGCCGAGCGCCAAGTCCGGATAGAACTTGGCGCGCTCGATGCGTGCTTGCGCCTCGCGCGCCAAAACGCCGGCGTGCGCCATGTTCACCTCCGGTCGATACAAGCGCGCGGCCGACAAATAGCGCGAGATCGGACCGAGCCGATGGCTGTTTTGGCGCAGCGGAGCGTCCACGACGTCGGCATCGGGGCCGCCTCCAGTCAAAAAGCGAAGGCCGGCGAGGGCGATCGCCTCTTGCCGCATGCCCTCACTTTCACGCACCTCGAGGTCGGCGCGATACATCTTGATCTTGAGCAATTCGATGTCGTCACCGTCGCCGTCTTTGACCTTCTTTTCGAGTCGCGCGACGTAGGAGTCGATGCGACTCAAGGCCTCTCGTACCAGGATCAGCGCGTCGCGCGCGAGCTGCACACCATAGTAGGCGCGGCGCACGTTCACCTTGACGTCGTTCTGTTCCTTTTTGATCTCGAATTCACCCACGCGCACTTGCGCCTTGGCCGCATCCCACAAGTTCGTGATCTTGCCGAACGTCCAGAGCGGGACCACGCCGCTGACGTTCAACTGCCAAGCAGCGCTCATGGTCTTGGTCAGCGCCTTGTCCGTATCGGGGCTGTACACCGAAGTACCACGCACGGTCGGTGCCGGGCCGATCCCGCCCGTCATCGTGAAGTCACTGTACGGAGCGGTGTACGCTTGATCGAGCTGCGCGCTTTTCTGCCCCAGCCGCGCGCGCGCCTCTTGTACCTTTGGGTAGTTGAGCACCGCCAGCTCTAGGCAACGCTTGAGCGACAGCGCGCGCGGCCGCGGCACTGCCGCTACGGATTTGGGCATCGCGTTCGCGGCCGCGTTCAGCACCTCCGTCGAGTCTTGAGCGTGTGCGTTCGATGCCAGCGCCGCCACGCTGAAGAAGCCTAGAGCCAGAACGCGAGCGCTGCGCGGGCTCGTTCGGTCGAAAATCCAACACCACGTCATTCGTCGTCGCGGACTCTTACGCCAGCTCGCTTCACTGCGCGTCGAAAATTCGAACGATCGAGGCCGGCGCGACGCGCGGCCTCGGAGACATTGCCCTGGCAGCGAGCCAAAAGGCCCTCGAAATAGGCGGTTTCGAAGGCCTCCAGCGAGCGTTCCTTGGCCTCTTTGTAGGGCAGGTCGGAGAGGGCCTGGCCGGCGGGATCGGAGCTCGCTATTTGAGCTGGGTCTGCGGGCGCGCCATTGCTCGGTCGGCCGAAGGGCAGCTCCGCCGGGGTCATGGTGTCGTCCCGGCAAAACACCACGGCGTGCTCGATTGCGTTTTCGAGCTCGCGCACGTTGCCCTGCCAGTGATGCGAAGACAAAAGGCGCATCGCGTCCGGTGAGATCTTCTTCACTTGGCTGCTGGAGCGGGCCGCGTACTTTTGTAGAAAGTGATAGGCGAGCAGTGGAATGTCCTCGCGTCGTTCGCGCAGGGCGGGCAGCGAGATGGGCACCACATTCAGGCGGTAGTAAAGGTCCTCGCGAAAGCGGCCGGCAGCGATCCGGCTGCGTAGGTCCACGTTGGTAGCAGCGACCACGCGCACGTCGACGATGCGCGTTTCGTTCGAGCCGACGCGCTTGACCTCGCCTTCTTGCAATGCGCGGAGCAACTTGACCTGAGCCAAGGGCGGCAGATCACCGACCTCGTCCAGAAACAACGTGCCGCGATCCGCCGACTCGAACAAACCCGCGCGGGTGGCCGTGGCACCCGTGAAGGCGCCGCGGACGTGTCCGAAGAGCTCGCTCTCGACGAGATCGACCGGAATTGCGGAACAATTGACGGCCACGAACGGGCTGCTCACGCGCGGTGAATGACCGTGAATCGCGCGCGCAGTCAGCTCCTTACCCGTGCCGCTCTCGCCCAAGATCAGCACCGTAGACGAGGTCGGTGCAACGCCAATGGCCAGCCGATAGACCTCTTGCATGGCCGGCGAATTGCCGATCAGTTCCCCGAATTTCTCCATCTGCTCGAGCCGCCGCTCGAGCAGAATTGCGCGATCGACGAGTCGCCTGCGCTCGGCCGCCTTGGTGACGGTGAGCACGACTTCGTCATTGGAGCGGAAGGGCTTGGTGAGGAAGTGATACGCCCCCGCGCGCACCGCTTTGACCGCGGTTTCGACGTCGCCGAACGCGGTCATCATGATCACCTCGACGCCCGCATGCGACGAGCGAACGTGGTCCAACAGCTCGAGCCCGCCGACCTTGGGCATCATCAGATCGACCAGCACGACGTCCACCTTCTCGCGCCCCAAAATGTCGATCGCCTGCGCTCCGTCGTCCGCGGTGAGCACGGTGATGTTGCGGCTATTCAACAGCCGCGCGAGCGTGCGACGCAAAGTGGGTTCGTCGTCGACGACGAGCACGCGAGGGGGTGCCTCCTCGAGTTTGACCTGACCAATCTCTCCGGAGCGGGGCCGTGCCGACAGCGTCACTCGGGCTTCCTCTTGGGGGGGGTGCGCTCGTTCGTCCTCTCAAAGCGGCCGGGCGTGGCAGGCGGAGCCGCAGCCGGTGCCACCCGGGGAGCCTCGGTCGGCCGATCCGCGCGCGAGATCGGTCGGTCGGAACGCGGACGCGAAGGACGGACCTCCGCATCCGTGCCACTAGAACCACTGACTGGCGTGTACATGTGCCCTTGTTGTTGATACACGCAAATTCTGTTCCCGCCGTCGCGCTTGGCCGCATGCAGCGCAGCGTCCGCTCCGCGCAGCAGCGCGTCTTTGGTCCGCACGTCGCGCGACGGGAAGAGCGCCACCCCCAAAGAAAGCGCGACGGGAAGTGCCGAGCGCTTCTCCCAGCCCTCGAACAGCTGGTTGGTATCCTGGAATATTCGCTCCGCGACGGTCACCGAGCCGGCAAAGTGGGTGCTCGGCAAGACCACCAAAAATTCGTCCCCACCGAAGCGCGCCACCACATCCACTTCGCGCACCGACCGCCGAATGGTGTCGGCGACGAAGCGCACCACGCGATCCCCAGCTTCACGGCCGCCCGCGTCGTTGTGTGATTGCAGGCGATCGATGTCGATCACCAAACAGGCCAGCGGGTCGTGATAGCGCTCGGCGCGCTTGAACTCCTCGCTCAGCCGCGAGTGCAGATAGCGATAGTTGTAAAGGCCCGTGAGGTCATCGTGCAGGCTGAGCTGCTCGAGGCGAGCGCGCGCCTCCACCACGTGATCGTGCAAACGCTTGATGCGCAGCATGGCCTCGACGCGCGCCAAGAGCTCGTCCTCGTCGAACGGTTTGCACACGTAGTCGTCGGCGCCGATCTTGAGCCCCTCCACGCGACTCGCGCTGTCGGTTTTGACGGTGACGAGCAGCACCGGCAGGAAGGTATCGCTGGTCATGCCTTTCAGCAGCCGGCAAGCCTCCAGCCCGGAGAGTCGCGGCATCAGGATGTCGAGCAAGACCAGGTCGACGCCGCCCTTGGCAACGCGTTCCACGGCGACTTGACCGTCGGGTACTGTGTCCACGACGAAGCCATGTTTGCGCAGCATGCCTGCCAACAGTTCGCGGGTGATACGATCGTCGTCTGCGACGACGATCGTCGAGCCCTGCAGCGATCCTTGCACAGCGCTGGGCGAGGTCGGCTTTTCGCTGTCCGGCACGATGCAAAAGAGGTTACTAGAATCATCCGGGAGCGGCGAACTTGAAGCCACAAACCTGCCCGAAGTGCCGCTAGAAGCGGCTAGCGCCCGCTCAGGGCGCCAGATCGAAACCCAGCCAAGCGTCGAAGCCGCCCCGACCGACCCGGTGGCCCACGAAGCCCGCCACCGCCAAACAGCGGCACGGATGGCGGTAACCGAAGCTGCCCCAGGTCGCCAGCAGCTCGCGACTGGTGAGGTCGTAATCGACCGAGGCGGTGGTGGTGAACGCTCGAGACCAGGGCACCGAAAGCTCCGAGCCCGCGCTCCAGCCGTTCCGGTCCAGGAACGGGCGCGCGGGATCGAACCAACTCTCATCGAACAGCGCGCGAGCACGGGCGGGCGATCCATGGCTGGCCCCGTCGGCGCGGAACAAAAGATGCAACCCGTCGCTGCTGCCCAAGCGCACGCGCGAAAGCGACACCATGGCCGGAGTCCGGCCCAGCACCGCGAACGATTGGGTGATCCCGATCCAGCGCGCGTCGGCGCTGACACGGGCCAGGCCGACCCCCTGTGCGTTGCCGGCCTCGTGCAGAGCGCCCGCGCGTAGCGTCAGCGCGAGCGCTTGCCGCGTGCTGCGTTGACCGACTGAGGTGTCGAAGCCGCCCGCGGCGAGCAACGTTCGCTGCTCGTTCAAATGTGAGCCGCGCGGCGCCGCCTCGAGCAAAGCTCGGGCCACGATCAGCGGTTCCATGAAGTGCGCGATCGACCCGAAGTTGCGCATCAGCGGCAAGCCCACGCGGGCCTGCAGACCGCCCCGCAGGAGCCCTTGAGTGCTGGCTTCGGCGACCCGTAAATTGCCCGATTGTGCCAATGTCAGGTCGATACCGAGCGGGCCAGGTCGCAGCTTCCCGCTCAAAGTACCGCGCTGAAATAGCTCTGATTGGCCCTGACCGCCGCTCACGGCGGTGGTGCGTGCCAAGCCGAACACGTCGAAGCTGACGCTACTGCCGAGCCCGCGGGCAGCACCGAGATACAGCTCCGGACCGACCGCGCCGATATCACCCAGCGCTCCCGCACGCGGCGCGTCGGCGCGCACGCCGAAGCCTAGCGCGAGTTGATCGACGTGTGAAACGCTGATCCGCGCGCGATCCGTGCGCCGCGCGCTGACCTCGAGAGACGAGGAAACGATCGCGGCACGTGCGCCACGCAGAGCATCCACGCGATACGCAAAGGTCCCCTCCGACAGAGGCGCGCTGCCGTGCGCGTCGAGCTCGAGCGCGCTTTGCCGCAGGTGATCCCAAGCCACGCGCGTAGTGCTGGCTTCGGTATCGAGCTCTGCCTCCAAGCGTGCGCCCTCGAATAGGTAGGCTCCGGCGCCGAGAGTGAGGCTCTTGGTGACGCGCCCATCCTCGACCGAGAGCGGCACGTAGGCGCCACCACCAACGAAGAAGCCATCCTGGCCACGGTACGAAACGCGTGGGAAAGTCAGGCCCATTCGGGTCGGCGCGCGCAGCCACAGCCCGGGCAGCCACAAGACCGGCACCCCAGCCACTTCGAGCCGAGGGTTCATGAACAATGCGTCCGTCGGGGGCGCTAAAGTAGCGTGGGAAACGCGCAGCCGAACGGGCGGGTCGTCGCAGGTGCAGAAGGCGACGTCCGCGCTGCCCTCTGCCTCGACACCACGCGGTCCTCGCCGGAGGTGTAAATGCTGGCTCTTCAGGCGATAGCGCTGCGCCTGCACGCGAACGTTGCCGTCGAGCTCGAGCGAGCCGAGATCGCCGTCGACTTGCACGCGCTCGGCTTCGAACTCGACGCGATACTCACGGGCCTTGTGGGTCGGTTCTGCCGCCTGCAGCGAGGCCGCCCAGCTCGAGCCAAGCAAGCACACACTGAGCACGAGCGACGAACGGTGGAGCGACACGTTCAGGGGTTACGCGGCTCGTTCGCGACGCTTGCGGCTTGTCGTTTGCTTGGCGACAAGCCAACGTACAAGTGATCGAGGTACACGTTGAGCGTCAGGTAGAAGCGCGCGTCCGGGCTGTAAAAGAAGTTGCGCCGGCGGCCATCCGGCGCAAGTTGCGTGGCTAGGTTCGCGTAGCCGAAGGTGAGCTCCAAGGTGTCGGTCAGGCGGCCCCAGATTTCGGTTTGAAAATAGGTCAGCGCCGTGCGCGTTTGCGGCTCGGCGACGCCGCTCGCTTGCGTGCAGCCCGTGAGCACCACCCCGCAGATCTGCACGTCGTGGCTCACCGGGTATTTCCAAGCGCTGCGTAGCTCGAAGGAAGTGATCCAGTTCACCCGCTGATGAACGTGCGCCCAGGCGGCAATGCCGAACGCGGCAGCATGCTGCGCCAAGGTGGCGCCTCCCAACTGATCCGAGACGATCGAACGACCGTCTGAACCCATGCGAATGCGCTCTAGCGCGCCATTGATCGGGACTTGGCCGTTGCTGAATAGATAGCCGTAGTCGATCTTGCCCAAGAGCTCGACGCTGGAAAAGAACCGGGCTCCGCGCCCCGCGAGCACGATCTCTTCGCGCGCGCCTACGCGCACGCCGAGCCCGAGGATCTTGCCGCTCTCGTAGCTCACCTTGGAAGTGGGCAGCAGCAGGCGCGGCACGCGGATCGCGAGCTCCGTCAGATCGCTCTTGCTCTCGCGAAGCTTGTACGAGAACGAGCCCCAGAATTCGAAGTCGGTCGCCGACCACTCGCCCTGCTTGCTGGTCGTATCGCTGTTGGTGCGCTCGCTGACCACGCCTAGGTCGCCGCGCAGGCTGATGCTGGCGCGTTCATTTTCGACCAGGTAGTAGCGAGGACGAAAACCGATCGTCATCTCGTACAAAGGATTACGCGTCAGGTAATCCTGGCCCACGCCCAGCGTGTTGGCGGTGACCGCGTGATCCCAATACAGGTAGCTATCGTGCCACCGCAGGCGGGTCGGCTGGATGCCCTCCGGACTCACGCCACTGAGCCCCCGCGGCGTTTCGCGGACCCGCGCGGACTGGGCGAATACGGGGCCGGGCGTCAGCATTGCGCAGCACAGAAATGCCGCACGCCAGAGCCAAGAATTCGTCCTAAGTGCCACGCTAACTGCGAGGACCTTACTCTCGTCGCTTTTTTTTGGCTATGGTAGCCCCATGCCGGCTCCCCTTCCCGCGACCGAAATCACTGCGCTCCTCGGTCGGGGCACGCATTTCGAAGGAAAATTGCAGTTCGAGGGTCGAGTTCGCATCGATGGCAGCTTTCGCGGCGAAATCCGCAGCTCCGATACCTTGGTCATCGGCGACGGAGCCGACGTGGACGCGCAAATCGACGTCGCCACGGTGATCATCAAAGGTGGGGTCGTGCAGGGCAACGTGCGCGCAGCCCGTGCAATCGAGCTGTATGTGCCCGCTCGTGTTTCGGGCACACTGCATTCTCCAGAGATCTTCATGGACAAGGGGGTGCAATTCTCAGGAACGTGCACCATGGCTCCTGTGGACGACGCACCGTAAACGGGCGTTCTCGGCCTGTGGTGGTTTTGCGCCAGTGAGGCATCCACGCGCCACCGAGCCACGTCGAACGAAAATCCAAATCTTGGCCGGAGCGGCCCCAATTGCCAATATCCACCAGCGTAACCGGGAGTTTCGCCTCCGGCACGGGCGATGCAGTGACGTAACCTGAAGCTTCAGACACCCCTCTAGCTGCAACGAGGGAAGCGCAGTCGCTCCCCTGCCGTAAAACGCCACGTAACCTTAAGACGCACCATGAAAAACTCCAACGCCTCCGGTTCTCCAGGTTTGCTCGGTTCGCTGCGCAGCACGAGTCGCGGCAGCGCGCTCGGGCTTTTGGCTTGCCTCTTGATGAGCAGCGTTTCTGTCGCGGCCGCCCCTGCCGCGGGTCCTGAACGGCAGAAATGGCGTGAAGTTTCGCGCTTCAACGTGAAGACACCGTACGCGGACATCAACGCCGGCGGCGCCCGGGTGAATGTCGACGCTCCCGAAGAGCTGGTGCGTGCCGTGGTGCTGGATTACAAAAACTACGCGAAGTTCATGTCGCGCTTCGAGAAGTCCCAAATCGTCGGGCGCTCCGGAGACAAGACCGACGTTTACCTGCAAGTGCCGATCCTCAAGGGGGCGGCCAAAGTCTGGGCTGTGGTGCGCTTCGAGCCGATCAAGCAAGTGGACGGCGGAGCGATCGTGGTCGGCCACATGATCAAGGGCAACGTGAAGCGCCTCGACGCCACGTGGCGACTGAAGAAATTGGACGAGTCGACCACGCAGGTAGCGCTCGAACTGTTGATCGTGCCAGACATGCCAGTCCCGGATTCTTTGGTCGTGCCCGAAGTGCGCTTTGCCGCCGCCAAGGCGGTCGAAGGCTCCCGCGACGAAGCCGAAAAGCGGAAGTCGCGCTGACGTACCCTGTCAGCCTCGCCTTGACGGACTAAGCGCGCACCGCTACTCGCACGGGCAGTGAAGCGCCCGTCGCAGTCTCCAGCCGAACTCGTCTTGGTGCCGAGCGAGCGCCATGCCGAGTACGAAGCGGCCCGCGGGGCGCGCGTACTGACCCTGCGCGAGCTTGCGCTTCGGCTGAGCGAGGCGGCGGAGCCCGAATTGCGCGAGACCGCGCCCGAAAGCACGCGGCTGCTCACCCGCAAGACGCTACACGGTCAGCCGGCGGCACTCGGCGTCGCAGTG
>DATEPG010000390.1:0-9966 GCA_035273265.1 Polyangiaceae bacterium | reverse complement strand
CTGCGTCACCCCTGGGCAGTGTTCGGCGGGGCGCTTCGAAGCGGGACGTTCGTCGGCTATCTGCAGTTCTGTTTGGAGGAAAGTGGCTTCTAAGGGCGTATTTGAATTTCGCGGCGCGCGACCAGGCTGCGATGCCGGGGGCTCCACGTTCGCAGCCATCCTGGTCGGGGTGGCGTTGTTACCGGGTTGTGCGCGCCGGTCGGACGGTACTGCCAATCCTTCGCCGACCGCCGCGGTATCCAATCGGGTCGCGGCGAGCGCATTACCTAGCGCACAGCCACCGCCTAGTCCTGTGGTCGCAGCGCTCCCCCCCCCGCATAAGCTCGACCTTTCCTTCGAAATAACGCGCGACCCGGATTCTGGCTCGCAAACATTGTGGGGAAGCATTCCGTCTTTAGGTATTCATCAGGCGATTGGTCGCTCGACGGCGCCGCTGGTGTGCGGAGTCGCCTCCCAGCCACCCGGCGCGAGCCCTTCTCGGCGTCGTTCGCGGGTCACCAGGGCGGATTGCGGCAACGCGAGCGAGGTGCTCCCCATCCGCGTCGAAGGCGACACGTTGCGGCTCGGTCCGGCGGAGATCAAAGTTCCGGAGCGCAGCTTCTTCGTTCACGAAGAGCTCGCTCAGCCGCTGCCGCCCGAGCGCGATTGCTCGAAAGCCGGCAAGACCCTGGTTTCGGTCTCGGTCAAGCGCGACGCGAAAGGTCTTCACCTCGCGATTCCAGCGTTGCACCTGACAAGGCTGCTTAGCCAGCTCGAAGCGGGGCGGCCACTCTATTGCCGGACGACGGTACTCAAGCTCGCGAGGCGGATGGACGTGCTTTGTGTCAGCGGCCAACTCACTTCGGTGAGCCTTCACTTGGCGGTGAAGAGGGACGTGCTCTTCGTCGAGACCCGGGGCGTAGAGGAGATCGACGACTTCGTGAGCCGAAGGCAGCTGGGCTTCGAGCTGCCCTGCAACGCCGACCTGCGCTTCGACGGTTTCAACTACCGATCACCGAACTACGCACCCTCGCCCGATCACTGCGCAGACGAGTGCTGGATCACACAAAACGATTGCGAAAGACGCTGTGCGGAGCAATTCAGCGACGATCAAGGGAAGCTGACCGCAGCCGGCGAGGCTTGCAACGAGCGCTGCAATCGTCAGAACGAAGTCTGCGAGGCTCGCTGCAGACGTTGAGGAACCATGGCTCCACCCCAAAGACACCAAGAACAGACACCCCCGCGCAAGAAGGCGACTGTTGTGCCAGCCAAGGTGTCGCTGTTGGTTGGCTTGGCCGAACGGTTTTTCCGCTCGGCCCGGACGGACCCACGACAGGCTGGAAGACCGCTTGATGATCATGCGGCCGACGCACTGGAAGTGGCACTTGACGCGCTGTGTAGCGCTGCCTCGAGGAAAGTGGCTTCTGAATCGAATCCGTCAAGGCGCTAGCATCGGGGCTCGTCTGCTTGACGCATTCCTATGCGGGCTCGCTCACGGAGGCGAAGAGATAGCACCGTGCGCTGGCCTTGATTCGCGCTAGTGCGGCTTCTGAGGCAACTCGAGGTAGTCCGGCGCTTTCGGCGTGAGGTATTCCTTCTCGCGGGTCGCGCCGAGGTGCGCCTCGAAGTAGGTCCACAGCCAATTGCCTTCGTCGCTGAGCACCATCTCCGGCGGGGGCGCGCTATTCCAGCGTGCGGCCGCCCCCTCGAAGTGTCCATCGGCACGCCCGGCGTCCAGGCGCAGGCTGGATCGACCGACTAGCGTCGCGGCGTACGTGCCCTGCTTCTGCGTGTGGAACAGCAACGCGGCGGGCCAAGGCGGATGGGCGAGTGTCCGGGTGTCAGTGATGCGGCCGCCCTGAATCAGCTGCAATAGCCGGGTCTTGTCGGCGGTCGAGAGCGGCTCGGGCTTTGCCCGTCGATCCCAGCGCAGAAGCTCGACACGCTCCACCTCCTTTAGGGCCGCGAGCAGGCCACGCAAGCCCTCGCGATTGCTGACGTTGACCTCTGGCAGTGTGTCGCTGGTAGCCGTAGGCGCCGAGGACTCGGCGGAGCTCGGTTGAGGCGCGGCTGGGGCAGCTGCAGCCGGCCCCGATGCGGTCGCTCGCGGCTGAGGTCCCGAAGGCGGTGACGACGCTATCGCCGTGGCAGGGTGAGTCGCCCCCGGGGTCGGCGGTTCGCCGCGCGCGCAGCTGCCGAGCGCTGCCAGAATGAGTGCCGCCAGGTTGAGCTTCATGGTTGGTACTGGAGGTAGCCGTCCGCGGTGAACACCGAGCCCAGGTTCTTCTCGAGAAACGTCATCTCGCGGTTGAAGCCGCCGATGGTCACTGGGTTCCCCGCTTTGTCCTTGCTCTGCACCGGTTTGCGCGCGACGAAGAGAGAGAGGCCCGTCTTGTCCAGGGGCGTGAAGAGGGCTCCCATGCCTGGCGCGCCGCCCTCTACGGGATGACCGGTCACCGTCGCCAAAAAGGCCATGTAGTTGGACTTCAAGAGCGACTGCTGAATGTATTGAATGATGCCGGGGCGATTGTCCGGAAAGACGGTGGTCCCGCCGAACCAAAGCGTTCGGTTTTCTGGCTGGATGCCGAGAGCGGCCGTATCGTTCTTGGCCTTCGCCGCTCGCGTGATGGCATCGAGTGAAAGCGTGGTCGCCAGGCAACCCCAGACTCGAATGAAGGGTGAGCTCGAGAACGCCGCCAGGAAGTTTGCCTTGAACGGCATGTTCACGGTCGAAAAGTCCTTCCAAAATCGGCCGTCGCGATCGTTGGGATCGCGCTCCGCACGCCGTGGTCCGTCGTTGAACTCGGCGCGTTCGCCGGTGTCGAACAGGATCGGCCCGCCGAACCAGGAGTGGCTCAGGATACTGAGCTCTTCCATCGTGCCAGGACGGTCTTTCCCAATCGATGCGATGTGCCGATAGACTTCTGGCATTCCATTCACGCCGGGCCCTGGGTAGTCCGCGTCGCTGGGCTTCAACGTCGCGGGCGCGACGCCGTCGCTGCTCAAGCGGGACCAGCCGGACTTCCACATGGAAGGTGAAGAATTCGTCGCTTCGGCTGCGCGCCCCATGACCCAGCGCGTACGCAGCCCGCTCTTCGAATCGAACCAAGTGATCACGGTCGAGTCGTCGATGGTTTTGGCGGCTCGAAGCGCGTGCATACGCTTGGTCGCCAGGAGATGAAACTGCATCCCTCCGGGGCCGTGGCTCGAGGGGTAGTCGAACCCGGTCACCAGGACGAACTCCCGAGCCTGACCAATTCTAACCGTCAGTTGGTTGCGCCCCGGTCCCGGACCCTTGCCTACGGTGCCCAGTTTGAGCAGCGTCAGCATGCGCGGGGTGTCGAGCATGCGCTTGTTGTTGACGCTAACGGTGAAATCCTTGCCGCTGGCGACGACGTTGAGCTCGAAGCGATAGGTGTGGTGACCCTTTTTTTCGATGGTGAGGGACGCTTCGCCTGCCGCGCTGAGCTCGAACATGAACGGCGCCGCGGTCAGCACCTTGGGCCCCGCACCGGTCTGCAAGGTGACCTTGTCAGCGCTGAAGCCGCCGCCGCTGAGATCCGTCAGATCCACCTGAAGGGGGGTCGTTTGCGCCATAGTTCAGGCCACCGCCACTGTTCCAGCCTGTGCGTCGAAGGAGGCCAACTGTTGGTCCGTCGGCTCCTCAGGGCCGGGTTGGACGGCTTCGCCGTCCGCGTCCTCCTCGGGGGCCGACTCGAAAACTAACGCATCGGGGCCGAGGTTGGAGAGCGGTTGGACCGAGGCGCCGTTGCTCTGCAGAACCAGCTGGTTGAGCTCGAGGTCCTGGAATAACGGCGTGGGAGCGTCGGAGGGAAAGAGGGTCACTTCAGCGCTGTACAGCACACCTGGCTTTGGATCTGGCACCAGGAAGGACAGCAGGCCATCGCCACGATCGATCCCGCTGCCGAGCGGGAACGTGAGGGCTTTCCCTTCAGACGGCGTCACGACGAGCTTCGCGCTTGGCGGAATCACATCGAACAGCGGTGGGTGAATGCCGATGGTCGCGCCTAGGGGCGGGGGGTTATTGGCAGTAATCGCGACGTCCAAAACGTCGTTCACATCGAAGTCCGCCTCCGTACTTCCGCCGATCTCCAGCTTTGCGCGCAGCTCGAAGAACCGAAACCGCGTGGCGTCTAGCTTGACGACCAACTCCTGGCTCAGTACTTCGCCGTCGAAGTCCGGCGACGCGAGCTCGAAGCGCAGCGCGCGCTGGCTGATGGCTCCGTCCGGTGCCTGATCGTCCGCTTCGGGATCTGCGACCCAGCCGTTGGCATCGGCGGTGAACACGGGCGCGCCGTCATCGCTCAACACAATCGAGCCGTTCAGGGTTGCGAGAGCACGCTCCTCGGTCTCCTGGGGCGCTCGCGCCCGATCGACGAACGTCATCCGCAGGGCGAGCTTTCCGTCCGTCGCTGAACCGCGCCTGGCCTTCGAAAGACCTGCGCCCATCAGTGCAAAGCCGACCCGTGCGCCGTCGAATAGCACTCGCCGGCCGCCCGTGTTCGATGGCAGGGGAGTGAGCATGAGGCGCAGCGAGCGAGGCATTCGTCAATTCCACCCATTCGGAATCCGCCATGGGGCGGGCAATTGAAGCTAAGGCAAACGCGCTAAACTCGCGAGCAGAAAACTGCGCACTTACAAAGAAGCGTTCCACCCGCTACGTCGCTAGCACCTCGCATTTCAGCGCAAACCTCGTGGGACATCGAACGCATCGCCCCCGTGCGCGGGGAAAGCGCGGAGGTGGCGAAAAGCTGAGCTCCGCGCTCAGCCATCTCTCAGGCGCTCCAGTCACACCCAGCGGCAAAGCCGTGAACACTGATCGCCTCCAGCGTGTCCCCGCGTGCCCCTTCCTGTCCCTCCTTGTCCCAGCGGTGACCGAGCAAAAGCCACCAGAAGTGCCGTAAAATGTCGGTTTTCGTCGCCGCTCCGAGGACTCTTCTTAATCCATTGGCTTCAGGTTCAAGTCCTGAATGACCCACAACGTAACCCTCCGCAGTCGCTAGCGAAAAGCCTGCAGCGGAGGGTGGCTCTCGGTGTCCGGGATCAACATTGGGATCAGTTTGGGATCGGCTCTCCTCACTTGATGGTGGGGAGGGATGAAAAGTTCTTCAGGCACAGCAGCTTAGGAGCCGCAGTCTGTAATTTCGGAAACTCTTATACCCGTAAGCTCGCCGAATCACGAGCTTTGCCTTGCCGTTGAAGCCTTCGGTGCGGGCGTTGGTGAGGCGACAAAGGAAATAGGCCAGGACCTCGCGGCGCCAGCGCATCAGGGTTGTCCGGAGCGTCTTGAGCTCCGGGACGGACGACAGCGCCAGGATGTCGGTGAAGCGCGTCAGGGCCTTGCTGGCTCGAGCGTGACCACGCACCTGGTAGAGGCAGAAGATGGCCTCACGGGCCGAGCACAGCTCGCGCAGGACGGGCTTGTCGGCGAGCCAGCAGCGGAGATTCCAACGCCACTCGGGCGTCAGGGTGCTCGGGTTCTTGCGCAGCACGCGGTACATCGGTCGCTTCCTTCGGCAGATTCAACGCACGTAGCGCCCGGTGGATGGCGCGTGAGCAGCCGCAAGACGTGAAATTTGTCGGCGACGAGCTGGGCATTCGGGAAGCAGCTGCGCGCAAAGCTGCGATACGAGTCGGACATGTCGAGCGTCACCCACTGCACGTTCTCGCGACCAGGGATGTGCTCGAGCGCGGCCCGCAACTCCGCGCCGCTCTTGCCTTCCACCAGCTCCATCAGCCGCTTGTTCTTGTGGTCCACGACCATCGTCACAAACGACGCTGTTCGAGCCGGAAATCGTGCTTGAAAAGGTGTTCGTCGATGCCGACCTTCGTAGGCCAGGGGTACAGGCGCGTTCGCCGTTTGAGTTCTAGTTGCTCGTACAGCACGCGATGCACGAGCCCTGACGAGCAGCGGTACGCCGCGCGCACCGACTTCAAATCGCTGAAGGTCTCGCACGCCCAAAGCACCCGTCGTCGGTAGCGCTCAGTGGTCCGATAGCCTTTGCGCACGCCCGGCAGCGGCTCGGTGAAGGGCTTCTTGCAGCCCGAGCACCAGAAGCGGCGCTTGCGGACCGTCAGAATCGTCTGACGCAGCCGCAGCGGTTCGTCCTTCAACCGCACCCAACGTCGGTCGTACACGCTCGTGCTCGGCGTCGCGCACCGAGGGCACACCTCCATCGGGCTCACCTTCTCCGCCACGAGTTCGGTCCCTCCCAGCCCGTCTTTACCCAATGCGCGAGTTTCTAAAAGTCGTAGCTTCGGAAGAAGCAAGTATCGGCTAAAACTGTCCTCGGCCATGTCGCTCCGCTGGTTCGATGTTTGAGTCGGCAAACCCAAACTACTGACCTTCGGGCCGGTATGGCCACCTCTCAGCTACCCACCACTAAGCGACACGAGCCTTGGCTTTCACTCACTGGCGCTCAATCGGGCTCGGGTATGCCCCACTCCGAGGCCTCAGTGCGCTCGCTGCCATCGGCGTTTTTTTGGGTGCATACTACGCCGATGTTGCCCTGGCAGCCGTCCGCGTGGACCACGCTGCAGCTTGGACCCGCGGGCTTGGCGTTGGCTTGGCAATCGCTGATGCACTTGCTGATGAAATGCTGCACTTCCGCGGCGATGGCGCTGATCTTTGCGGCGTTTTTCAGCACCGTGGCTCGGCAGCTGGGTTCGTCGCCGCAGCGCTGCCCTTGCCATAGACACGGTTCGTTCGAACCGAAGGGTCCGGGGCGACGTTGCACGCACGCCTGCGCCTGTTTGATGATCAGTGGGGACTCCGCCGCCGCTCCCGCCTGGACCGCTCGATCGCACGAAGCGCCGCACGTTTCTTCGGCGTGATCGTTCAACGAGAGCACGTTGTCGAACGCGTTTTCAACCCTGGGGTCGAAGTCGTCGCCTTGGGCCTCTGCCTGAGCCCGAGTGTACCCAAAGAACACTACTTCACCATCGGTAGAGTAGGCCGAGCCAGCGCTGTTCCAGCTCTTCGCGCAGGCGATCACTTTGCGAGCACACGCGGCTTCGCGCGGCGCTGACAACGTCGCGCAACCGTTGGATGGTAGCGCCAGCCGCTGCGCCGCTGCGCCGAGCACGAGATAGCCCTTCTCTCGAGTGCTTTCGTCGCCCCAGCGAATCGACATGCGTGCGGCGTGCAGGGCGCGGGCGCTCGAGGCTCCGCTCAGCTTGGTCTCGCACGCGGCGACGTCCGCCCAAACCAAGGCATTCTTCGGCTGCTCTTTGCTCACGGCTCGAAGGAGCTGGCACGCTTTGTCGTATTTGGCCTGCTCGTACAGCGCAAGCGCCGTTCGCCAGCGAGCACGCCACTCATCCGCTGCTTGCGCCACAGGTACACGATTTATACCGAGCGCAAAGAGAAAGAGTAGGAACCACCGCGCGCGCTGGAAATTTACCCATTGCATCGGGCCGCCACGCGGGTGAACTTAGCACCGGGGCGCGTACGCGAGCAACCCACTCGATGTTCGCAAAGCTCGAATATCATTGTTCTTGGAAGCAGGCACGCGATCGGGCCCAGGCGCGCGTTCCGGTGTACGATTCCCGCCGTCTACCGAGGGCGTCGTTTTCGTGGGAGAGTACTTGATGTTGCTTAGTTCAGAGCGTGCGGGCGTGTGGTTTTCGAGGTTGATCGCGTGTTGGCCGTTGGTCGCTTGTTCGTCGAGTGGGGGAGGCGGCGCCGGAGGCGGATCGGGGATGAACACGGGGGGCGGCCTCACGAGTGGAGGCGGCGACACGAGCGGAGGCGGCGACACGAGCGGAGGGGGAGACACGAGCCAAGGCGGACGTAACAATGGACACGCTGGCAATGGCGGCGTCGTCGGAAACGCTGGTTCCAACTCGAGCGGTCCGGCTGCGTGCGCTAGTCTCCAACGCAGCGAAACCGTTCAGGTTTACTACTTGCCGCCGGATAGCTCAGTCAACGTGACCGTGGCCGGAAACTATCTGAACGGCCAAGGTCTGCTGTTCGGCCTCCATGAAGATCGCAGCATTCGTTTGGTTGCGGTGGATGAGAGCGGAACAGCAACCGAGCTCGTCAACGAGAGCGAGTATCAGCGGTCGTGGTCAGGCGAACCGAAGGAGGTGGCGGCGTTCGTTGGTAGCGACGAGGTCGATCTGATGGTTACGGACAACACGAAGCTCGCGCTGATCCGCAAGCAAGGCTCGAAGGTGACGCTTACGACGCTCGCTGAAAGCGCGCAGCTCGACTTGCACGTGCTCGGCTTTGCGCCGACCGCATCTGGCGTGCTCGCCTTGTATTGGAAGGGCGACCGCGCAACGGGCACTGACGAAATACTCACCGCGTTCGATCCAGTGAGTATGAAGAAAACCACGCGTACATTTCACGGCGACGCTGGCCTCGTGAGTGTCAGCAGCGCCAGTGGCGCGTGGCTCACCGCGGAGCGCCTCGACACCAGCGCCGATTGTCAGCCGACCGGGCAAACCGTCGATTGCGGCGGTAGCACGGTTCCTTCGTATGACTGCACGTGGCACCTCGACATTTGGAACCTGGCGGATACGAGCTTCGCGACCGCAGACCCCGCCCTAACTCTGGACGTTCCCGCAACGATTTCCGCGCGTTGCCGAGACACTACCCCTTACGGGTTGGCAACCTACCCGTCAATCTTCGGCGCTGCACCCGGTGTGGGCTCCCACCACGTGGCCGCGTTGGACCAACGGACTCAGGGCCTCGCTTTGGCTCTGCAGCGGCCGTTCAGCGCACAAGTACCGGGAATTCAGTTCGATCTTCTGGACTCCTCGGCAGAACGGGTCATTGCTGGAACCACCGCTTCGTTCGATACGACGGAAGCGTCCACCTGGCTTGCGGCGCGCGCGGAGACTCTCTTCATTTGCAGCGGCAATGACTGCGCCAAGTCGACGAAGAGCGCCGCCTCGAATTTCAAGTTTCCAACTTCGTCGAAGAGCGTCGTCGCGTCGACGATCGCGTTGCGCCCGGATGGGCTGACGTTGGTCGGCGCAAACAATGGAAACACGTTCCAACAACAGCACGTGAGCTGCGCGCCGTAATTCGCGACCGGGGGAATGCTCTCGCTGCTCCGTGCGTTGGAATCCGCAGAGCGAGACGAACGTCTCGTGGTAGGTGGATTCCGCCACTGCGGAGTTCAACCAGCGGGTGAAGACCCCTGGGTTGAACATCAACCGGCAGACTGAGCGTAAGCGATTGAGAGCATGTTCAAGGGTGACGACAGCACTCATCCGTTCGGCACGAATTGTGATCGTTCGTGTCGCAAGGACGAGTGGATGAGTGGATGAGTGCTAATCGACATGAGAGCTGCTTGACCTGAGTGATGGGCTGAGCTACAAGAGAATCAAATACAGGGAGGACAGGGATGGCTGTCGCAGGGTTCGCTATAAGCGGGCGTCCGTTCGCCGTTTGGCCGGCTACGCTACAAGTGATGCCGGAAGGGGTGCTCGACGCGGGATTCGGGCGCTTTTTCGTGGGTGTACCAGTCGCCAACACGAGTGGCCAAGCCTGGCCTGCCACCGAGGTGCGACTCAGTCCACGTGGGCGAAGGATATTGGCAGCAGCCGCGATCAGTGTGAGTGATGGTTGGTCTGCCGGTGATGGTGCCGCCGTCAATCAGATCGCGGCAAGCGAGTGGATACCCATTGCTGCGCTCGCCGCCGGCGGTATTCAAACAGTGTTCTTCAAGCTCGACGCGTCGAAGGCGACAGTGGGCACACATTTGCTCGAGCTGGAGTTACGCGAGTCAACTGTGCCGGGCACGACGTTCAAAGCGTCCGCAACCCTCGCGGTTGCGCGAACCGTGTGTCACGGCACCGAGCGCACATTCACCTTGAGCCTCGCCACGTAAGTTGATGGTTCGGGCCTCCGTTCTGAGCACGGATTCTGAGGGCCAATAGCGAAACCCCCTCAGAAAACTTTCCCAAGTCGTTCCAAGGGGGCTCGTCTCCGAGTTGCGAGACAACGGAGGAGAC
>DATEPG010000389.1:0-37101 GCA_035273265.1 Polyangiaceae bacterium | reverse complement strand
GGTGCGGCGCGGGAAACGGCGATGGCGTTGCTGCGCGGATCACTTGCTCGCCCGCCTTAGCTGACTCGGCGGTTGGGGTGACGATTTTTGTGGACAGGTTTTTTGCGTCCGGTGTCGTCAGCGATGGCAGTCGGATGGGTTTGTGGTTGTTGCTGGGGCCATGTTTTGCGAGGTGGGGCTTGCACGGGCTTGGTCGACTTCGAAGTCGTTTTGTCGGTGAAACCGGGGTTGGCTGGGCAATCTGAAGCTCGAAATAACGCATGGTAGAGAGAAGTGATGGGCGACCAATATCGATTGGTGGGGTTGGGGAATTCGCAGCTCTTGGCGGGATTGTCGGAGCTGGTTCGGCAGAGCAACGGGCTTACCGCGCAGTTGCTCGCTCACTTGGTGGAGCTGGATGAGCGCTTGCTGCACCTGGAGCTGGGGTTTTCGTCGCTGTTTGCCTACTGCGTGGAAGCTTTGGGAATGAGTGAGGGCACGGCTGGGCGCCGCGTTGCGGCGGCGCGGGTGTGCCGGCGATTTCCGGAGGTGTTCGAGCGGGTGACTCGCGGCGAATTGCACTTGTGTGCTTTGTGCGCGCTCGCGCCGCACTTGAGTGCTGAAAACGCCAGTGAGCTCTTCGTAGCGTGTCGGGGCAAGACTCGGCGACAGGTCGAGGAATTGCTCGCTGCGCGGTTTCCGCGGCCGGATGTGCGAGAGCAGATCCGGCGTTTGCCAGCGCGCGCTCACGTACCGGTGGTAGCGGTAGCGGCCGTCGAGCAAGCTTCGCCGTCGTCAGGATCGAGCGCGTCGGTTTTGCCAGCGTCGGACTCAAAAGTGCCGACTGTTGTGCCGAATTCTGTGCCAATGCCGGATCGGGTCCCGGCGGGTCCCGATCCGCGCCGGCGTGCTCGCGAGCTCGAGCCGATTTCGGCCGAACGCTTTGGGGTGCACTTCACTGCCGACGCGGAGTTGCGCGAATTGATCGAACGCGCGCGTGCGCTCGCCAGTCATCGCTTGCCAAAATGCGATCTCGCGGGTTTGGTCAAGCTGGCACTGGGAAGCTTCGTGCGGCAGGAAGAGAAGCGACGCTTCGGTATTGGTTCGCGGCCGCGTCGGGCCAAGCCGGAGGCGGATCCGGTGCGCTCCGGGGAACGGGTCGCTCCACCAGGTGGAGTCTCACCCGCTGTGGTCATGGAGTCCACGACGCTCGCTGCGCGCGAGGGCCGCGCAGTGCCGGCTGGCAAACGTGGACGGTACCTGGCCGTGGCTGTGCGGCGAGAAGCTCACCAGCGCGATCGCGGTCGGTGTGCGTTCGTTTCGGCGGAGGGTCGACGCTGTGAGGGTCGGGCGTTTCTCGAGTTCGATCACGTTGAGCCGTTTGCACGGTTCGGCACGGCCGACGCTCGGAACATTCGCTTGCTTTGTCGAGCGCACAATTGGTTGCATGCTCGAAACTGCTTCGGCGCGCTGCACGTTGCCGCGAAAACGGCGGCGAGGAGGCGTGCCGTGTTTGCGGAGATGGAGGTGGAGTGAAGCCCTGAGACGTCCCTGGTGCGTGTCGTCAGTGCCTGCGACGGCGGGACAGACCCCTACCGGCCGCCCATGCCGGTCGTGCTGATGCCTTGGATGAAGGTCTTTTGAGCGAAGAAAAACAGCACGATGATTGGCATCACGAGCAGGGCGGAGGCGCCCATCAGCAGGTGCCACTCGCTGCCGGCGAATTGCGACTGATACTGCTGTAGGCCGAGGGCCATGGTGAAGGTCTCGGGCTCGGTTAGGAAGATCAGTGGAGCCAGGAATTCATTCCAGGCGCCCAGGAAGGTAAACAGAGCGACGACCGAAAGCGCGGGGCGGGACAGAGGCAAAATGATGCGCCAGAAGATCTCGAATTCGCTGCAGCCGTCGATGCGCGCGGCGTCCGAGAGTTCACTGGGAATGGTCAGGAAGAACTGGCGTAACAGGAAGATATTGAAGGCGCCGCCGAAGAACGTGGGCACCCAGAGTGGGAGCAGCGTGCCAATCCAACCCAAGCTGCGGAACACGCCGTACAGCGGGACCATCAGTACGGGAAAGGGCACCATCATGGTTGCCAGGGTGACGCTGAAGAGCGTGGCGCGCCCCTTCCACTCGATGCGCGAGAGACCGTAGGCCACGAGTGAACTCGAGGTCAGGGTACCGAGCACCGAGAGCAACGCGACCAGCAGCGTGTTGCTCAGGTAGGTGAGAAAAGTGATCGTTTTTTCGCGGTCGCCGCGCTGCGTCCAGGGCAACGAAGATCTGGCGAGCAGTTCGCCGAGCGGAAGTGCTTTGTCTCTTTCGCTGGCCGTCAGAGCTCGTACCGCTTCGGAATAGTTGCCGAAAATCGGAGAAATTTGCGACTTTACCGCGCCTGGTTCGACGTAGAACACGCGCGCTTCGCGGTGCGCGTATTTCGATAAGAACCACTCTTTGACGATTACGAAGTGCGCAGGAACCGACTGCACGAGCTGAGCGGGATAGCGGGATTCGAGCACTCGATCGGCAACTTGGATGCGTTGCTCGAGCTGACCGTCGTGGAAGTCCGCCGGTTCCACCAGCAAGTGCTTGCCTCGCTGGGGCCCGGCGCTGGGCACGACGACTAGCTTGCTCTTGCCCACGGGGAGAGCAGGCGTAACGGAGATGGTTTCGCCAGCGACCTGGATGTAGGCCTGTCGCGGTAGCCACTCGGGAGGAATCTTGCCGACTTGCTCGCGTGGTTGCAGCGACGTGAGCAGCAGCCACAAGAGTGGCAGCGCGAACACCGTCGCCAAAGCCAGCAGGGGTAGATGAATCAGCGGCGTGGTGCGCGTGAGCGGGTTCGGGCTTGCCATGGCCGGGCTCAGCGATCGTAGGTCACGAAGCGTTGCGACAGCTTGGTGGCCGCGAACGTGACCAGTAGGATGATCGCGAACAGCACCCAGGCCATGGCGGAGGCGTAACCCATGCGCAGGTCCTGAAAACCGACGTTGTACAAATTGAGCACGTAAAACAAGGTCGAGCGCTGGGGAGCCCCGGTCGATCCGGTCATGATGAAAGCTTGGGTAAATGCCTGAAATCCGGAGATCACGCTCAGCACCACGTTGAAGTAGATGACGGGCGAAATCATCGGCAGGGTGACGTGGATCAAGCGTTGAAAGAAACCAGCACCATCGATGATCGCGGCCTCGTAAAGCGAGCTGGGCACGTCTTGCAAACCAGCCAGGTACACGACCATCGCGTTGCCCGCGCCCCAAACTGCCATGATCACGATCGCCGGCTTTGCCCAGGTCGGGTCGGCGAGCCACGCTGGGCCGTTGACGCCGATCGCCCGGAGCGCGCTATTGATCAGGCCGCTTTGGCCGTTGTACATCCACATCCAGAGGATGCTGCTGGCCACCACCGGCATCAGGGAGGGCAAGAAGAAGACGGTTCGGTACAGGCCGACGCCCTTCACCTTGGAGTTGAGCAGCAGGGCCAAGCTCAAGGACACGAGCAAGCCTAGCGAGACCGAGCCGGCCGCGTAGTAGGCCGTGTTGCGCAAGCTCTGCCAGAACAACGGATCTTTCGCCAAGTCTAGGTAGTTGTCGAATCCGATGAACACCGGCGGCAGGAGCACGGAGTAGTCGCAGAGCGAGTAGTAGAATGCCGCGCACAGCGGGTAGATCAAAAATACGCTCAGGCCAATCAGCCACGGTAAGCAGAAAAGGAGGCCGTTTCTGCGGTTGGCGCGGGCGAGCGAGCTGCCTTTCACTGGCTCCTCCGGGCGAGCATCCTTCGATCGCGGTCGAGCGCTGCTTGCATCTTTTCTTGCACGTCAGCGAGTGCCTCGGCCGGCCGCTGCTTCAGGTTTTGAATCAGGTCGACCGCATTGTCCATCTCTCGTCTGTACTCGTTCCAGATCCCGGTTTGCGGGATGGCGACGGCGTTCTTGCTCATGCCCAGATCGCGGAACAAGCGGATGTAGGGGTTCGGGTGGGCCAACCAAAACTCCTCGCTCACGCTCGCAAGCGGCGTGAACTTTTGTTGGGCGAGGCAGAGCTTCTCGAGTACGGCTTGCGTACTCGCGTACTGCATGAACGCGAATGCCTCTGCCGGGTGCGGTGAGCCCTTCGGGATCATCAGCACGTCGGCCTCCGCGTGGCTGGTCCCGGCGAGTTCGGGGTGAGCCGCGGGGTAAGGAAAGGGCGCGGCTGCCCATTGCAGGCCAGGTGCGTACTTTTCGATGTAGTTGTGGATCCACACGCCTTGCAAGACCATCGCCACCTTGCCGGACAAGAATGCGCTCTGCGGGCTCGAGGCGTTGCCGAACCCGGAACGGAAGCGCTTGACCACCCCCACACCGAGCTTCTCGGAATACGACGCGACCCATTCGAAAGCGCGGATATTGGCCGGATCTGCAGCGCTGGCTTGCTCGCGCCCGTCGATCAATCTGCCGCCGAAGAAGTCGCCCCAGCCGTACAACCACCAGATCGGCTCAGCGGGTAAGAAGCCCGCTTGCAGCAAACGTTTTTGCGCAGCCGGTACATTGGGCAAGTAACCCGATGCGATTTGCTTCTCGCCGCTCGGCAAGGTGACTTCCCACTTGGTGAGCTTTTCGGCGTAGGCATCGAACTCTTCGATCGTGGAGGGCGGCCGCTCGGGATCGAGTCCAACCTCCGCGAACAAACGCTTGTTGAACACCAGCGCGGTCGACGCCGGCACGAGCGGCAGCGCCCACGTCTTGCCGCGGTACTCGCCGAGTTTCATGTAGTGCTCGATGTACCGAGTGCGGTCGAAGCCGGACTTGGCCAGCATCGGCCCGAGTTCGCTGAGCGCGCCATGGTCCGCGTAGGCGGCCACGGAAAAGCTGTAGTGCCCTGCCAGATCGGGTGGGTTTCCCCCCGCGATTGCGATCAGCAGCTTTTGCTCGATCTTGGAAATCGTGACTTTCTCGACCTCGATCGGCGCATAGTTCCGATCGACTTTGGCGTGCGCGACTTCTTGGGCGTTGAAGTCGTCGATTACCGCAGCCATCGCTTCACCCTCGAAGCCGGTCCACTTTTCCCAGTAAGTGATGTGCCGCGGGGCTTGCTTGTCCGGGCTTGGGGAACAGCCGGACGTCGCGGCAAGCGCGACTGACGCGAACACCGTGGCTGCGCCAATGCGGTCGTACAGGGCCCGGGGCAGTCCTTTCATCGCCGATCCCGCGTTCTAGTCGAATCCCGCCGGGACCGGTCGAACTTTTCCGATAATGTTAGGCTGGCCTCGTGGCGAGCATCAACCCCAAGTATCACGTTGGACTCGGAGCCGTGACCGCGCTCGAACGGACCGAGCGCGGCCTCTTGCTCAGCGTTGGAGAAGAGAAATTTCGCGTGGACGTGATTCGCGCGGACTTGCTCCGGCTCAAGATCTCGCGCTCGGGAAAATTCGACGAACCCCCGACCTTTGCCGCGGCCTTTTGCATGCCGGCGCCCGTGCAGTTCCAGCTAACCGAGGGGGCGGAGGTGATTACGCTCGAGACCTCCCGGCTCAAGTTGGTGATTTGGCGGGCGGCATTCGGAATGGCCGCCTACCGCACGGATGGTTCGGTCGTGTTCGAAGATGCCTCTGGTCCGGACGGGCGCTCGCACGGCTACGTGCACATCAACGACTCGTTCGTGCTCCGCCGACGCATCGCGCGGCATGATGCCATTTACGGTTTGGGCCAGAAGACGGGCCGCTTCAACCGCCGCGGGCGAAACTTCATCCTCTGGAATACGGACGTGTTGCAGCCCGGCGTACTTGCCCAAAATCGCTTGCAAGAAGCCGAGCTTCTGCCCGGCACGAGTACGCAGTTCGACCCGTACTACACTTCCATCCCGTTCTTTTATCATGCGCGGATGAGCGCGCAGACAGCGTCGCTCTCGGGCTCGTTCATCGATAACGGCTACAAGGCCAACTTCGAGTTCGAGGCGAACGATAGCTTTCGCATCGAGTTCCACGGAGGCCAGTACACCGAGTACGTGTTCGCCGGGCCGAGCATGAAGGACGTTCTCGAGGGCTACACCTTCATCACCGGGCGCATGTCACTACCGCCGATTTGGGCGCTCGGGCATCATCAATGTCGCTGGTACGACTATAGCGAGGCGGACGTGCTGCGCATCGGCAGCCAATACCGCGATCGCAAAATCCCGTGTGACGTGCTCTGGCTCGACATCGAGTACATGGACGGCTACCGGGTGTTCACCTGGAACCGCGACAAGTTTCCGGATTTGCCCGGCATGCTGGCCAAGGTCAAAGAGAACAAGCTGCGCGTGATCACGATCGTGGATCCGGGCGTCAAATTCGAGCCGGGCTACGCGGCGTTCGACGAGGGCCTTGCCAACAACTCGTTCTGCAAGACCGAGGCTGGAAATATCTATGTGGGACAGGTTTGGCCCGGGAGAACGGCGTTTCCCGATTTTTCCAAGGCGGATGTGCGCGCTTGGTGGGGCAAGCTCAACGCGCACCACGTGGCGTCCGGAATCGCGGGCATTTGGAATGACATGAACGAGCCAGCGACCGGAGACGTCGCGCCGTTTCAGATGCGTTTCGACCGCGATGGCGAAAATCATCCGCACGAACGCTTTCACAACCAGTATGGATTGCTGATGGCCATGGCCACGCACGAGGGCCTACTCGCCGCACAGCCGTCGCTTCGGACCTTCATCCTCAGCCGAGCGGGGTTCTCCGGCATTCAACGCTACGCGGCGCAGTGGCTGGGCGACAATTGCGCCGAGTGGTCGCACTTGGCGATGAGTATCCCCATGACGGCCGGCATGGGCGTATCCGGTCAAGCCTTCATCGGCGGTGACATTCCCGGCTTCATGCAAAGCCCGAGTGCGGAGCTTGCCGCGCGCTGGACTCAGTACGGCGCGTTGACGCCGTTTTGTCGCTACCACAGCGAGCGAAGCGAACCCGACAAGTATCCCTGGAGCTTCGGCCCCGGCGCGGAGAAGCTGGCGCGCAGCGCGCTCGAGCTGCGCTATCGGCTTTTGCCCTATATCTACAGCGCGTTCGTGAGCGCGAGCGAAACAGGTGCCCCCGTCCAGCGCCCTTTGGTGTTCGACTTTCAGCACGATCGCCAAGCCTGGGAGACCGACGACGCCTACCTGTTCGGCGAAGCGCTCTTGGTCGCGCCAGTGTTGGCGGCAGGCTGCACGGCCCGTCACGTGTATCTGCCCCCTGGTACCTGGCTGGATTTCTACACCGGCGAGCGCCACGCGGGCGGGCAATTCATTACCGCGTCAGCCCCCGCCGAGCGCATTCCACTCTTCGCGCGCGGTGGCTACGTGATCCCGATGTACGAGCAAGCACCGATGTCGACGATGGATCACTACCCTGAGCTGCTCGAGCTGCAGCTGATCGTGCCGGAAGAGGACGGCGATACGCTATCCATGCTGCAGGAGGACGACGGCTTGAGTCATGCCTTCGCGTCTGGTTTGTTCCTGCGAACGACATTCAATGTGACTCGTCGCGGCGATCGGGTGACCGTGTCTTGGAGTACTTCGGGTTCCGGCTTTCCCGAGTTCCGTCGCAGCCGTCTGCGTTTTCTATTGCGGGGCTTCAGCGGCCATCAGCTGGAGCTGAATGGCTCGCCGACTAGCCTGCAAAACTCGCAATTCGAGTGCGAGAACCGCGGGGAAGCGGGCAGCTTTTCGTTTTCGGTCTGAGAGCTCAGCGGCCCGGCGACGGGGGAGGGCGTTTCGGCGCTGCAGGCGGCGGCGGGCGTTTCGACGCCTTGGAGTGACTGCTCGGTTTGAGCGGCGGCCCCGAAGCGATGGCCGTGACGGGCGCGGGCGCGATGGCCGCGGGCGCGACAGCCGTGACGGGCGCTCTCGCCTTCGCTGGATTGGGGCGCGGGATCGACGGACCTGGCTTGACCGCAGGTGGGGGGGCGCTTGCGTCGCTTGCTGAGTCTTGGACCAACAGCTTGCCAATCGGCTTGGGCGGAGGACGATTCTTGCCCACGGACGACGGTCCCGCGCTGCGCGCCAGCGGAAAGTTGATCTCCGGAGCCGGGAACGTCGGGCGGGCGAGCACGTATCCCTGCGCGAAGTGCACACCGAGATCAGCCACCGCTTTCAGCTCTTCCACGGTTTCGATGCATTCTGCGACCACTTTTGCGCCCAAATCGCTGCATAGCGCGACCATGTGGCGGACCATGATCTGGCGTCGTGGGTCCTTGTCGATGCCGCGGATCAGCAGGCCATCGAGCTTCACGACCTTCGGGTTGAGATCGAGGATACGAGCCAAGTTGGAGTGCCCGGCGCCGTAGTCGTCGACGACGAGGTGTGCGCCCGAGCGCGCGCACACGTCCTTCAGTACGCTCATGCACAAATCGTAGTGAGTGAACGCGGCCGATTCGGTAATTTCCAAATACACTTCGCGTTCATGGAAAAATATTGGATCATCGGGGCGAACTAGCCAGCGTTGGCTCAGCTCTTCCGGATGTACATTGACGAAGAGCGCGGTGTCCTGACAGCGTTCGAACGTCTGCTGCCGGATGATTCGCCCCAAGTGACCGCAGGCGTGCTCCTTCTCGGCGGCTAGGAACAACGTCAGCGGCGACGCGTATTGAGGCAGTTTGCAGCGCACCAGGGCTTCATGCGCAAATAGCAGACCGGTCTGGATGTCGACGATCGGCTGGAACACCATGTTGATGTCGTTGCCCGTGAGCGAACGAACCCCGTCGGTCGGCCCCATTTGGTTGGGGTCGCCGTTGAACGTCCAGTGCAGGCGATCGTCAGGCATTCAGGGGCTATCCGTGCCTGAAACGGCGCCGCCGGTCACTTTTTAAGGTTCCCCGTTGCCGGCCACAAATGCTAGTAACTACGGACTGTTACGCATCCGCAGCCGAGAACATCGAGAGGCGCCGAGCGATGAATGGATCCAGGCTCCTAGCCGTCCGAGGTTTGGACACCATATACGCGAGAGGGCCGGGCGCGAAGTTCCCGGCGACCGGCACAAAAGCAATGAAACCCCAACTTCTCATCCTTCCCCTGCTTGGCTTCGTGGGTTACTCGGCAAGCGCATTGGCGCAGGGCGCTCCGCCGCCTGGGGGCATCACGCCTGGAGCTCCGCCAGCGGCGGCGCCTGAAGCTCCGCCAGCGGCGCCTGGAGCTCCGCCACCCGCCGCGGCTGACGCGGTGGCTAGCGCTCCGCCTACCGCCCAACCCCAGGAACCGGCGGCTGCTCCTCCGCCGAACATCGATTTGAGCACCGCACCCCTGACCAAGGCCGTGCAGCGCACGTATCACGTTCACGAAGGCTTCTACCTGCGTGCCAGCGTTGGTTTCGGCTACTACACCGCGAGCTTCAACGACGGTAACCGTTCCAACCTGGACTTCCGTAACCACGGAGGAGACATGGCGCTCGATCTGTTGATCGGTGGCTCGCCGAGTCCAGGCGTCTCGATCGGCGGCGGTCTATTGCTCAATCCGCAGTTTGGCGCGGACTACGAACGCGACGAGAACATCGTGAGCGATGGCGACAGGCTCGGCAGCCACGGCGGCTTCAGTTCGCTGCTCGGCCCGTTCATCGACGGCTTTCCGGACGTCAACAATGGTTGGCATTTGGGCGGCCTGATTGGCCTTGCGGGGCAAAGCTTTCAGAACGTGAACGCGACTGGCGGCGGCCGTACGGAGCGCGCGCTCGGGATCGGCGGCGCCGCCTGGTTCGGCTACGACTTTTGGGTCGCGGGTGAGTGGGCGATTGGTCCGCAAGTTCGCGTGATGGGCATGCGCACCCAAGATACGAAGTCGGACGAAAATATCTCCGCTTTCGCCAGTTCGATCGATTTCGGAATCAGCGCCCTTTTCAACTAGCAGGCGACCAACGCAAATGACGCATTTCGACCCGCCGAGCGGGCCTTTGAACGGCGGCGCGGCGTGGTTCATCGATGGCGCCTACCTGTTCAAGGTATGGCAAGGCCTCAAGCGAAGCGATCGGCTCGACTATCTGAAGTTGCGTCAATACCTGGAGTCCACCTTCGGTACCGGCATCGACGATGCCTACTATTTCAACTCCGATCCCGATGTCACCAGCGCAAAGCAGAACGCATTTCATAGTGCGCTCGCCTATCGCCCTCCAGACGGACCGGGCATTCGCGTCAAACTCTACTGGCTGCAGAAGCGGCCACTGTTTTGGCCAACGAGCTGGGGCGGGGGACCCGTTCTGCATCCAGAGAGCGCTCGCCACTTCGAACTCATTCAGCAAAAGGCCGTCGACGTGGGGCTAGCGTTTCACCTCATGCGATCGCACGGTCACCGCAAGTGGCGCACGCTCTTCCTCGCTGCCGGCGATAGTGACTTTCATGAAGTCGTTCAACATTTGGTCGAAAACGAAGACGTACAACTGGTCTTGATTGGCAGCGACCAAACCATTAGCGGTGAGCTGCTCTCCTACGCGCGCGCGGTCGTCAAAGTGCGTGACATTGCCGACGAGGTTGCGCGGAGCTAGTGAGGCTGGCTGACGACCCAGGTCGCCAATTGCCGAAACTGGGGAGTTTCTACGAACGTCAGGAGCCGGACTCGACCGTCGCTGGCACTCAGGTAGTTACCCGGATAGTTGAACGATTCGAGCGCATGACTCGCAGACTCCGCACCGGAAAGCGGAGGACGAAAACAGAACGTCGCATCTTTGCCGAAGTTCGGGGAACCATCGAAGATATCGCTCCACAGCAGCGAGTTCGCGTGTCGCAGGTAGGCTCCGGGCTGAGCGCTGGACTCGAAGGAAACGCATGCGGGCGAAGCCAATCCTGGCTCGATCTTCCATTGCGACTCCGGGCCAAGCGAGCTATCTGCGCGGACGACGGTGGCGACGTGGCGCAGCAGGACCCCGGCTTGGCCGAGGGCATTCAGCGTCACCACGCCGCTGCCGGCTGCTTTCACGGCGGTCCAGCGCATATCCAAGCTGCCGTCGTCGATGCTTTGTACGAGGCGTTGACCGTCGCTCGTGTTGACGACGCCAGCCACGTCCAAAGATAGCCCGCTCGATTGGATCACGAGCTTCAAGCCTTTGCTGTCACGGCTGGGCAAGAACAGCTGCTCGCTTTGGCCACTGCAGCCGGCCTGTTCGATTGGCCCGCCATTGGCCAAGCTCTTTGCCCGGACCTGCAGGCACTTGCCGCTGAGTGCGTTGCGCAGCGCAAAATAGCCTCCGGGTGCCGTGAGTGCCCAAAAGGTCTGGTTGGCGCCGCCGTGGCATGCGTACTGCTGCATCTCGACGCCGTTGTCGACGCCGAGGCCTACTGCATCGATGCAGCTATCGGGCGCGCCCGCGGGTCGCAGCGAGTACGCCAGGTTGTCTACGAGTAGGGGACAGCTAGCTGCTGGGTTAGCGCCATCGCAATTCGGGGCTGTGCACAGCGAATTGACACACGAGTCCGTTTTGCAGTCTGCGCCGACTCGGCAGCCGTAACCAGTCGCACACGGCGCGCAGTCGCCTCCGCAGTTGAAGTCGCTCTCATCGCCATTGCGGGCCAGGTCGCTGCAAGACGGCGCTTGGCAGATCTGATTGGTGCAAATGCCGCTGGCGCAATCCGTACCCATGAGGCAACGCTTTCCCGCAGGACACGTTTGGCAACTACGCCCCCCGCAATCGACGTCGGTTTCGTCGCCATTGAGGGCGTCGTCCTCGTCGCAGTACGCGGCAGCAGGGGCGTTGCCAGCAGTTCCGGCTGTGGCGGACCCCGGGGACGTACCCGCTGTAACCATTCCCGAGGACGTCCCTGCGGAGTCCATCACGGGCGATGTTCCTGCCGCTGCGGGCGCACCGGCCGAGCCGTTGGCTCCGGCGATCGAGGCGCGCCCCGCGCTACTCGGCGCATCTTCGCCCTGCTGCAGGTAGGCAAGCGAATGGAAGGAGCACCCAAACGGCAGCGCCAGCAATACGGCCAGCAGAGCTCGTGCTTTCAAAACCGAGCACCGTAGGCGGCTTGGACGCCGCTCGGCCCGGCGACCACGGTCACCGGCACCGTGGCTCCCGCTGCCGGTTCCGAATCAGGGCGACGCAAGAAAAGATACGCCGCCGCCGACAGCGAGAGGAGTCCCAGCCCGAAAGAGATGTTGCTGAGCAGGTACTTGGTCCGCACGGGCTGCACCTGAGCGTCAGTGCAATTGGGCGAACAGCTGTCTCGAAGTTGGGCTTCGTCGCTGCGCCCCCACACCCCTAGTCCGGCGCCGGTGCCGACACTCGCAGCACCGACCGCGAGCAATACCCACGGTAGTACTCGCGGTCCCTGACTGATCGGCGCTGCCGCGGCTTGCTCTTTGGGCGCTCGAGCTGTGCTGCCTGCTTGGGGCAAAATCTGCGGCGGCATTGCGAGAGGCGCTACGGCGGACGCCGCCTGAGCCGATTGCGCGAATTGGACTTGTACCAGTCGGTCTTTGTTGCCGAGTTGAATCAGCGCATGCTGAACGACCACATCGCCCTCGGCCGATTCGAAGCGAAAGTCGTATTCCCCGGGATCGAGCTCGACGGCGCGACCACTCAAACGTTCGATCCAGACGCGCGCTCCTGTCGAGACGCGCACGTCGGTCAGCTCTCGAGCGCTGCGTTTGGCCGAAAAAATAATGGTGGGTTGCTCGGCTTCGGCTTCTCTCGACCAGCGCGTGCAGTCGCTGCGGATGAATGCCGGACAGTCGTCTCGTCGACAGCGCTCGAACTCCAAGCGGGCGTTGGAAATCGCGCCTGCTGCGCGATACTCTTGAGAATTCTCGTACGCCCGAGCACATTCTCGCGTGGCTTGGCCGGTCGAGGTCGCGCCGCTCTGCGCGAACGCTAGCCCGCTTTGGTTGAGGACCAACGCCAGCAGGAGGCTCGCCGTCCAACGTCGATTGCTCACAAACATTCGAACCGCACTCGGCGCACGCCAGAAGCGTCGATTCTGTAGGGAGGGTCGCATTGGGCCGACGGGGCAGACGTTCGTTCGCTGCGCGTGGCTTTGACGGCAACAGGGTTGGAGCCGGAGGCCCCCGACCTCCGCTGCACGACGCGCGGTGCTGCCGGCAGCTCGTCGAGCTGCACGACCGGAACCGAAACACTCGCCGCTGCACTCGCACTCGCCGCTGCACTCGCACTCGCCGCTGCAATCGCATGCGCACTCGCCGAAGCGATTGGGTGCTCCGCTTTTGTGCTCGTGGACGTCACTGTCGGCTTTCGATCGGGGGTGGACGACACGGATGGAGTGCCGCTGGCTACAAGTGTCGCAAAGTGACGCCGCGCGAACGCGAAACCAATGCCGGTCATCAAGCTCAGCAGAAGTACCAGGCCGACGCCCGCGAGCAGTCGCTGCCGGGGTGAGCGGCTCGTCTGAGGAGTGAGCGAACGCGTGGTGCCGCCCGAGGCAGTCGACGCACTCCTGGCTTCCCAGAGTTGCGCCGATGATCGCTCGATTTGAGTCGGGTCTACCAGCGTCGCGTCGTCCCAGGTCGGCGGGAATTCGGAGGCCGGACGGGTGTCCGTGTCGGTCACGTCAATCACTTCCAATTGCTGGAGCGCTTCCAGCCGCCGCCCCAAGCCCTCAGCGGCAATCTTGGAAACCCAAGCACTGACTTCGGCGCGCGTTGCTTCGCCGGTCACGGCGCGCAAGGCATCGGCGAACTCGGCAGCGGATCGATATCGCTGCGCACTTTGGCGTTGGAGCGCCTTCAAGACGACGCGATCGAGCTCGGCGGTGACCGACGGATTTTTGCTGCTGGGCGCTGGGATCGGCGCGCTGAGCAGGCGTTCCACGGTCTTGTCCAAGCCGGGCGATGCGAACAAACGCTGCCCCGTCAGGCTCTCCCAGAGCACCACTCCGGCCGAAAAGACGTCCGTGCGCGCATCCACCGGCAGGCCACGAACTTGCTCTGGCGACAGGTACGAGAATTTGCCCTTCACGAGCCCGGGACGAGTGCTCTGACTTTGCGACGCTGCTTTGGCGATGCCAAAGTCGAGTACCCGCGCAACGCCATTTGCACCGACCATGATGTTCTGCGGGGAAACATCACGATGCACGATGTTCAGGGGTTGCCCGCCGACGGTCGCCGTATGCGCGGCGTGCAAGCCGTCCAGCGCATCACACAGGATACGCTGAATGATACCTAGAGGAGGCGAAGCCTTTTGCTTGCGCACAAGCCGAACGAGCTGCGCCAGCGATTCGCCCTGAACGTACTCCATGACCAACAGGAGCTCGCCGCCTTCGACCACGACATCGAGGGAGCTGACCACGTTTGGGTGGCTGATCACCGAGGCCAACCGTGCTTCGTCGATGAACATCGACAAAAACTCGGGGTCCGTCGCAAATTGCGAATGTAGACGCTTGATCGCGACGATCTTGGAAAAGCCCGCGGGCCCGAGCAATCGACCGAGATGCACGGTGGCCATGCCCCCGGATGCCATCTCTCCACAGATCAGATAGCGCCCGACTCTGCGACGTTCACAGCTTCGCGGAACGGGCCCCATCATTAGGATACCCACTTTAGCATACGCCCCAACGCGCCGACTGCGACGATCGTAGTTTGGTGAGACGTGACCATACGACCGACTACACGTTCCCGTTGCTCACTCGTCGATGGTAGTCTCCGAACGAGACTGCTCGGAATGGACTCGGTCATCTGCGAACGGCCTGACCTCTTGGTTGCCCGATACCGGTCGTGACAGTCAGAAATGAACGCGCCATCTCGGAAAGTCATGGGTTCGTCAGTCAGAAAAGAATGCGCCATCCCGATCAGTCATGTGTTCGTCAGCGCAGCAATGGGTGAGTGGCTGTCTCGATCTTGCCGACGCGAAGTCATCGTCGACGCGAAGTCATCGCGCCAGGCTGGTGGGCAGGGAGGGGATCTGCCACACGCCCCCCTATTAGGCACCGGATAGAGCCGGACTCCCACGGGCGGGTCCCGTGGCGACTGTTGGTGGACTTTTTGACTGGTCCAAGCCTCGAATCAAAACAGTGCCGCCCGAGCGGCGAGCAAGCGTGACAGCTGACCGGTGTTGGCAGTTGAGTCCCCAATGATTCGCCTGATTGCCGCCCCGGTGATCGAGGTTCCTCGCTCGATCGTGGCGCTCCTGACTGGCATCGAGTTCTGAAGCCAGACACGCTCCGCTCGGGCTCAACGCGCGCCGCCGCAAAAAAGATGTTCGTGCACGAACACGATTTCGCTCCGGCAAGGGACCCGCCACGCGCCACCGCCCACGCGCCAAGGTGCCCACGCGCCAATGCGCCAAGGTGCCAACGCGCCAACGCGCCAACGCGCCAACGCGGCGATGCACCGACGCGGCGATGCACTGACGCGGCGATGCACTGACGGAAATAGTCGCAGGAATGCTCTGGGTCAGAATGTCGCAATCAAGAATGGGCGCCAGGCAACTGGACATCTAGCGCCTGTCCCCTAGAACATGAGGATGCCGCAAACGCATGGCTTCACGATCGCCGCATGGGCGCTGCTCTCGGCGTGCAGTCAGACGCCCGCCGTCACTCGGGAGCCGGAACGAGTGCCGCAAATAAAGCCCGCTGGGGGTGAGGGCCAGGCGACCGAGCCGCGCGTCGGTCCTAGTGAAGGGCAGCCCGTCGAAACCGCGCCGCCTAATGTGCCTGCGTTCAAGCCGGCTTTTGCCCAGCAGACGCGGGCCCCGGCCGTTCACACGCGGACGCCGTTCAAAACGACCGAGCTCGTTGCTGGCTTCGCCCATCCTTGGGCCCTGGCATTTTTGCCTGACGGACGACTACTCGTCACCGAGAAGCTAGATGGAAAGTTGCTCATGGTCTCGCTGGACGGCAAGAAGCCCCTCGAGGTAGCCGGCGTGCCGCGCGTGGCCGGAAAAGATCAAGGAGGCTTGCTGGATGTGGCGCTTGGTCCGGACTACGGTGCGACCAAGCAGATTTTCTTCAGCTACTACGAGCCGCGCGAGGGAGGCAACGGGCTCGCGGTCATGCGTGCCCGCTTGGTCGACGGAGCGCAGCCAAAGCTCGAGCAGACGCGCGTGATCTTCCGCATGCAGCCCACGCTCGACTCGACCAAGCATGCGGGGGGCCGTCTGCTGTTTGCTCCCGATGGCAACCTGTTCATCATGCTCGGTGAGCGTTCGATTTTGGAAGGGCGCGTGCAGGCCCGCGATCTAGCCAGTGACTTCGGTAAGATCGTGCGCATTCAGCCGGATGGAACGATCCCGAAAGACAATCCGTTCGTGACGAAAGCGGGCGCACGTCCCGAGATCTGGACGCTGGGTCATCGCAACGTGCTGGCTGCGGCGCTGGACTCGCAAAAGCGTCTGTGGGTGGCTGAAATGGGGCCGCGCGGTGGGGACGAACTCAACTTGATCGAACGCGGCAAGGACTACGGCTGGCCTACTATCGGCTACGGTGAAGAGTACTCCGGTGAGCCCATCCACCAGACCACGCAGGCTTCCGGCTTGGAGCAGCCCATTTACTATTGGGATCCGGTAATCTCCCCCGGCGCGCTCACCATCTACTCAGGCGATCTATTCCCCGAGTGGAAGGGGAATTTTTTCATCGCTGGTCTTTCGGGTGAAGCTCTGGTGCGTCTGGTTTTGGAGGCTGATCGGGTCGTGGGTGAAGAGCGTTTGCTCGCCAGCCGTTCGGAGCGCATTCGCTCGGTCGTCCAGGGGCCCGAAGGCGCGCTGTATCTGTTGACCGATGGCTCGAACGGAAAGCTGCTCAAGCTGACCCCCTGAGCGAAGCCCCTCGAAGCGTCGGTAGCGCTTTCGGTAGCGCTAGCGAACGAACCGCAGGCGGATCGGCGGAGTCCAACGAGCGACGGCAACACCGAACTCGTCCCTTCCCGGCTCGTACTCACGAGCCATCGCACAGCGCGTTGCGGCGGCGCCGAAGCCAAAACCGGGTTCTTTCAAGGTTTGAACCGACTTGGGCGAACCGTCGGCGTCTACCAAAACGCGAATCAGGACTTCGGCGGATGCGATCTTGGCAGTATTGGCTTCGGATGGAAAGGCGCACGTGGGGTCCCCGCGATCCGTCCACTCCGGCAGTGTTCCTGGTGGATCGTGGATCGTGAGCGGCAATGCGGGAACGGCGAGCGGTTGCCGGTCACAGGCCGGCAACGCGCACAGACAGCTGACGACGACCAACGGGATGCCCAGGCGGTACATCGTGACGCCTAGCTACGAGCTACCTCGGCGGGTTCGTGACCGATGCGTCGGTCAAGAGTCGGAAAGGATCCGCGCGGGTGGAAAACAGCAATGTGTCGCCCTCACCGATGATCTTTTCGTACGTTTCCATGGTCTTGACGAATTCATACAGATTGCGCGCCGCTGGCGTCGTGGAGTACGCGGCCGCGTAAATACTTGTCGCGGTTGCGTCCGCGGCGCCACGCAGCTCTTCGACCGTCTTGTAAGCGCCCGATTCGATCACGCTGAGATCGCGTTCTTTGTTGCCGAGGATCTTTGCGGCCTCGCCTTCACCTTCCGAACGAAAGCGAGAGGCGATCTGCTGGCGCTCGGAGATCATGCGTTCGAAGATTTTTTCTACCACGCTCGGGTTGTAGTTGATGCGCCTGAAGCGCACGTCTAGTAGCTCGATCCCGAACTCGCTCAGCTTGGCAGTGGCCGCCTTTTGGATCTCGTGTTCGATCTCTTTGCGGCCTTTTTTGATGGGCGGCAACACGCCGATATTGCTGGTGCCAGCGTCAATCGCTGCCAGATCGGTCTCTGGCTTTCGCTCTTTGGTGGTGCGAATCACCTCGATTAGATCATGCTTGGCGATGGCGTTGCGCGTTTCGCTGCCGAGGATGTCGTCCAAGCGTGACTGGGCGCTTCGTTCGTCGCGCAGGCGTCGGAAATATTCGAGCGGACGAGTGATGCGCCAACGCGCGAAAGTATCCACGGAAATGTAGAGCTTGTCCCTCGTGGGCATCTCGCTCTTGGCGCCATCCCATTCCAGGATTTGCTTGTTGATCACGTTGATCTCTTGCACGAAGGGCAGCTTGAAGTGCAGCCCGGCGGCCGTGACCGGCTGTGCGCTCGGCTTTCCGAACTGGGTGATGATCACTTGCTCGGTCTCTTGCACCGTGTAGTAGGAGCCGGTGAATACCAACAGGCCGAGCAGCGCGAGCACGAGCCCGACCATGTACGTTTTCGAGCCAGTCACTTGGTCGCTCCTTCGGCGCCCGTCGCCGAGGTCAGGTTCAACAGAGGTAACATGCCTTTCACGTCATCGCCGACGATGATCTTGCGCTTCACCTTGGGTAAGGTGTTGGCCATCGTCTCGAGGTAGATCCGGCGGCGCGTGACCTCGGGTGCTTTGATGTACTCAGCCAGCAGCGCACTGAACTTGGAGACATCACCCTCGGCCTGGTTGATGCGCTTCTTTGCGTAGCCTTCAGCGGCGCGGATCGTCTGGTCCGCCATGCCGCGGGCGCGTGGGATCGATTTATTGTACTCGCCATTGGCGACGTTGATGGCCCGCTCCTTCTCTTGCTGCGCTTGATTCACTTCGTTGAAGGAGGCTTGCACTTTTTCCGGAGGATTCACGTTTTTGAGCTGAACCTGATCGATCTTGATGCCCATGGTGTAGCTGATGACCAACGCCTGCAGCTTCTGTAGGGCCTCGTTTTCGATCTCTTGCCGGCCGATGGTGATTACCTCGTCGACCGTGCGGTCACCGACGACTTCACGCATGACGTTCTCGGAGGCTGCGCGTAGCGTGGCGTCCGCGTTGCGAACGTTGAACAAGTATTGATCGGCGCGATCGATGCGGTACTGGATCACCCATTCCACCAGGGCCACGTTCAAGTCGCCAGTGACCATCGTTTTTTCACCCAGCCAGTTGGTCTCCGGGCTGGATTGCCAGGGGTTCGACGAGCTCTCGGTGCCGAAGCCGAACTCCTGTTTGAGCTGGCGCTTGACCGGAACGACCCTGACGTCGTCGACGCCCAGCGGCGCCTTGAAGTGCAGGCCCGGCGCCACCATGTGGCTGAAGCGGCCGAAGCGGAGCACGACCCCCTCCGACTCCGCAGGAACCGTATAAACCGTGGTCCACACGGCGACGGCGCCGACCACGGCCAAGAGCCCAGCGCCGATCATGCGCCGGACGGACCAACCGGAGAAAAGTAGCTGTTTGTTTGCCATGTAGCGCGTTCGATTCGGAAATTGTGCAGGCCGCTCCCGCGTTCATCGCGGGCAGCATAAACGTTGCCGCGATCACTCGTCTCGCGAGCGCCGAACGTAGCACCCAGCACCAGCCATCGCTCAAAGTTTCGAGCGAAAACAGCCAATGCCCCGCGTTTCGGGCGACTACAACGGCTGCGTATTCTTGGCGTTAGTTTGCTATCAACGTGAATGAACGAGGCACGAGAACGCGCGCTCGCGCTCCAGCCGCTCGGGTTCGAGCCGATTCGGTGCTCTGGAATCGTTGGCGCAACCGTTGACGGGGAGGGGGGACCGTCCGAGGCTCGCTGGATGCGCGTCTTGTTTTCGTCTACGCGGGGTGCTGGCCACGTGCAACCGCTGCTGCCCTACGCGCGAGCCCTGATGGCCGCGGGCACGAGCTGGTCGTCGCGGCACCCGCAGAAGTGAGCAGCACCCTGCGCGCCGCGGGATTGTCGCATGCTCCCTTCGATCATCCGGGCGACGACACGCTGCGGCCAATCTGGGCGCGTCTGCGGGGCGCGTCGCACGACGAGATGATGGCGATCGCAGCGGGAGAGATCTTTGCCGGCGCAAACGCGCTGGCCGCGCTGCCGAAGTTGCTGGAGTGCCGACGATTGATGACGCCGTGGAGCGATTGCTCACGATGCGTTGAGTTTGCAGGGTGAACGGTGAACGCTAATCGCGCTCGTCCAAGTGCTCCGCGACGCACACGATTGGATTGTCGCGCTCTGGCTTGCCAACCTTTTGGGTTCCCGACCCGAGCCCGCCGAGCCCGCCGCCAAATCCGAACGCCATAGCCGTGAGCAACACCGCGGCGATGCGCTTGATGATTCGCCAGGCAGGACCGATTGAGCGGCTCGATCGTTCGCTTCTGTCCAGCATGGGCGGTCAGTGGCCTGTCGGTTCCCCGGTCAGTAGATGGCGGCCGGCCACGGGTTTTCCGTGTCTAACGTACGCTCGGGCCGTGTGAGCACCCGCAGCGCGCCCTCTTCCTCGCGCGTGAGGCCGCCTCGCGGGCTACCTGGACGGCCGCGCAAGCGCTCCACGACTGAGCGCAGCTCCTGTTCGGCGCTGAGCGCTGGCTTACTCGCGGGAACAGGCGCCGCGGCGCGCTCGACCAGCAGGCGTTCGTTCATCTCGAGCAAGCGGTCGAAACGATGCAAGAGCTCGCGATCCTCGGCGCGGCGATCGCTCACGGCCGCCGTTGCTCGTTGTTCGAGCCGAGACATGCGCGCTTCGAGCGCCTCGGCGCGCGCTTGCTGCCACGCGGCGTCTGCGCGCGCGCGCCCGAGCTCCTCGCTCAAACGGAGCGAGTCATCGTGCTGCGCCGCGCAGCCGGCTAGGGAGATGCCGAGTGCCATCACCCCGAGGAATGAACGTTCCTGGCTAATCCCGCAGCGCATGGCTGGACTAGCCTAGCACGAGTCGTGGGTCCTGCCCGCGTGGGCCGAGCTGCCGGAAGCGTCTGCGCTGCGCTTGCCGACTGCCGGCCCCCCGCTTGCCGCTAGCGGCAAAGTACTCAGGTTTGCGGCAGCTTGCTCTCCAGCTCCGAGATGCAAGCGCTGAGTGCGTCGTAGTATTCCCACTGGAGTGATTGGTAGCCGCTGGCGGCGGTGTCTACGAGTGAGCTGAAGCCCGTGAAGCCCCGCGTCTTGCAGGTGCGAACGTAGCTGGGCCCGGCTTGGAGGTCGCTGTCATGCGGGAAGATCCGGAAGGTGAGTTGGCATGAGCCAGCGTGCGAGGCGCCGCAAGCCGCCTTGCACTGGATTGCATCGAAGTGAAAATTGTGGTCGCCCTCACACCAGGTGTCGCCGCAGATGTCGTCGACCAACTCGAGCACGGTAGTGGCCTGCTTCTTGCTCAGAGCGTTTGAAGATAGCTCTTCCGCGGTTTGCGCGATCCCCATCCCGAGCTCATCGCTCGGCTCTCCTTCCCCCGGCTCCGCGCCGCCGCAGCCGACGGCCAACACGATCAGCAGAAGTCCCATCCAGAGTCTGTTCGCTCGCATCATTTTCTCGTCGCCCTGCAGGTAGCCCGCGCTCGGTCCCTCCGAGGCTTCGACCCGCTGGGGCCTGGTCGGCCAGCGCACTCCCCGGTTTCGTGATTTCGCGGATCAGGAGCGGAACGGCGAACGGCGAACGGCGAGCAACGCTCAGCGACCCAGCGCCTTCAGAGAGTCGAGTAGTCGCTGCCGCTCCTGATCGCTCAGCCAAGGCGACAGCACCGCCAAATCTGCGAGCGAGCTGGTGGCGAGCTGACCTGCGCCGCGTGCCTCCACCACGGCGAGAAGCACGCGATCGCCGAGCTCGTTGAGCGCCGGCCGAATTTGCTGCGCCAGATCCAGCGTCGTGACCTCGCTCGTGCGCCGTTGCACGGCCTTGCTGAGTTCGATTTGCAGGGCAAAGAAGTCGCGAGCTGCGGCCTCTGGCAAGCCGACCTTTTGCGCATTGGCCGCAGCCGAGTCGAGCACGATCTTTTCGCGCGGCAGATCTTCGATCGGCAGAGCCAGCTTGGCCTTAGCGCCAGCGACCAACGGCATGAACGCCATCCGCCGCGCCAGCAGATCCGCCAAATTGTCGATCGCGTTCAAGGGTTGACGCTCACCGAACCAGCGCTGCTGGGCGCCCTCGATGCGATCGGCGTGAGTGCGCAGCCAATCATCGATCCGGACTGCGAGCTCCGCGTGATTGGGGGCCAACCAATACACCTTCCTTGCCAAGGCCGGCTCGCAACGCACTTTCCATCCCGGCCGCTCGAAGGCCTTGCGTTCGAAGCTATCCGTGACGATGGCGCCGGCGCGACCGCTGGCCAACAGCTCAGGCAACGTCTGGTTCGCCTCCACGATCACGAGTTCCCGATTGGCAAAGTGGCTGCGCGCCCAGACCTCGAGCACGCCACCGTGATTGACCGCCACTCGTTGGGCCTGCTCGTCGCCCAGCACGCACGGCCCACCACGCGCCACCGCGCGCGTGAGGTAGCCGAGCACGCCGCGGCTCGGTTGCCAGGTCACGCCGCCCATCGCCACGTCGAACTCGCCGTTCTGAACTTGCCTCTGCAGCGTCGGCCAACGAAAGCTCACCCACTCGAGCTCGAAGCCCAAGTCGCGCGCCAAGGCATCGGCGATCTCAGCGTCGAAGCCGCGCACTGTCCCCTGAGCATCGCGAACCGAGAACGGCGCATAATCGCCACTGGTACCCACGCGCAGGTGCGGCCGCGCTGATTGTGGCGCTAGTGGCACGGAGGCCATCGAGCTCGTAGGCGGAGCGCCGCCTTGCGGACCTGCGTGGCTCGCTGCAGGTGCAGGCGGATGGCTCGCGCAGCCGAGCGCCAATGCCACCGCAAGGATCCCTGGAAACCGCGGCGCGGCGCTCAATGTCATCGGTGGCGAGCTTGGTGAGGATGCCTGAATTCGTCAATCGCTCGCTGCTAACCGCGTCGGCAATCGACCAGACAGCAGCGGAAGCTAAAGGGGATTCAGAGCGAGCGACCCGGCTCGTCCGTCGCCTCGGCGAGCGGGCCTGCGAAGGTCAGGAGCAGCGAAATCTTGCCGTCGGCATCAATCTCACCCGCGTCGAAGAACTCGTCGCTCGTGCCGTCGTGGTACTCAATCAGCGACCGGAAGCGGAAGATGGCCCCAGTAGCATCGACGACGCTGAGCAACCGGATGCGGAACAGTCGCGGATCCGCATGAGCACGTGCAAACATCTCCGCGACTCCAGGCCGGCCGCGGATCTCGCGGCTGCGCGTCAGGAAGCGACCCTCCTGCGCGAAGCAGGCCTCGAGGAGCTGAGCGCGAAGCGCCGGATCACGCTCGCTCGCCGCTCGAATGTACGTCAAAACCGCGATCTCGACCGGCTCGGGCATGCGAATCCTATCCTGAGCGTCCGACTTCACTGGCAGCGCGCAATGCACTGGCCCTGCGTGTTCGCAGGTACGTTGGCGCACGACTCCTGGCACTGCGCCGCTACGCTGATTCGGGTCTGTGATTGCAAGAAGCCGCAAGCGCCCGTGGCCGTCGCAAGCAATAGAATCAACGTGATCCGCCTGATCGACATGCGGATCCGATACCACGCGCTGTGATGGTGATCAAACCGCGCCGGACTCGACCGCACGAAGCGCCTTCCGACGAAGAGGCCTCGCCTACAAGGCTCCGACGTCTCGTAACTACTCATTTACAGCGCCATTTCGCGAAAAGGTCGTGCTGCGCGGTTTCGCTCCGCGTTCGGATTGGACGCGCTGGCGAGCCGCACTGCAAGCATTGGCGCAATGGGGTGGTGGTGCAGGGTTTGCCGTGCACGTCTCGACACCGCGCATTGGGTGCGCCAGACTTCCGGGGCTGACGCTCACACGGTGCGACCCGTTGAAACCGGTTCTCGCCGCTATCGCCGACCACGGCGGCGACTTCACCTATTGCGTCGGCCGTACTCACAACAATGATTTAAATCACTCGCGAGATGCATTTAGTTCTTGACCGTTTGCGCGCGGTAGTTCAATTTCATCAAGCCATGATGCGCAGAGCCGCCCAACTAGCCACGTGCTGGAATCGCGAAAGCGATTCGAAGCCCAGCTATGCGCATTTTGCTTTTGCTTTTGCTTTTGCACTCATTTCGCAGGAGCCGGGTAGCTAACGCGGGCGATTTCCATCAGGCAAACAAGCCAGATCGAAGCCGCCCGGTGAAAACCGAGGCGGCTTTTCTCGTTTCTGGGCCCGGGGTTCGTCCTCGGAAGGCGACTGACGCTGTAAACGTCGGGCCATTGGCTAGCTGGTTCAACTCCAGACGGGCTCACTAGAGGTGTGCAAACTATGAATCAGGAAAGGCATCTTCGGCTGAAGCACGCGACTCGCTAACTGCGGGTCTGTGGCGTAACTGGCAGCGTATCCGGATTTTGAACGGCAAGGTGCGGGTTCAACTCCCGCCGGGACCACTGATTTGTTCGCGCTTGTCGCTCATTGGTCGAGCAGCGGGTTCTTAACCCGTCGGACAGGGTTCGATTCCCTGCGGGCGCACTGCGAGATCGTCTAGCGGAAGGACGCGGGTTTCTGAAGCCCGCTACGCAGGTTCGAACCCTGCTCTCGCAACCAGGGCGCACGTGCGCTCCTGATCTTTCACAATCCAAAAGCGACGTGCCGGCGCGCAGTAGAAAGCGCGCGGCGGGCTCTCGCTGTACGCGGAGGCGACCACCAAATCGCCTCCTATTGTGGGGCTTATGTGCTGGCACATTGGGCGCACTGTTAATGCGCTTTCCGCGGGTTCGATTCCTGCCCCCACAGCTGATGCCAGCTCGGTCAAAAGGCGACCAGCGACTTTTGTACGGTCGAAAGGACGATTGCCATTTCGTCAGCTGGCTCCCTGGCGCGCTCGACCACTGGCTAAGTCGACGGCTTTTCACGCCGTAGAACGGGGATCGAAACCCCGGCGCGTCACGAAGTGGTGGGGCGACCCACTCTAAGCTCGAAGAACCAAGATCAGAGCGTGGGATAGTGGTTGTCCACGTGCCTTGGGAGCACGGTCATGCTGGTTCGATTCCAGCCGCTCTGACCATCGGGGTGTAAGTCATTGGTAGACATCTCGGCCCGGAACCGAGGAGCAGCTGGTTCGATTCCAGCCATCCCAACTAGAACTTGGAAGAGCAGCGTTCGAGTCGCTGGCCCGGAACCGACACGGGGCTCGCCGTCTGGTGACGGCAGCAGGCCTACACCCTGCAGAGAAGAGTTCGATCCTCTTGCCCCGTACCGCGCGCACCCGCGCAGCGCGCGAATCACACAGCACAACGATCCGGTTGATCTGCCGGTCCTGATACGGCCGAGCGGCAGGGTCCGACTCCCTGGTGCTGTACCAATGCGAGATGAGCCAGCAAGCGACGGCACCGCTGTGACACGGCGGCATCAGCTCGGAGCGTTACCGAGATCTCGCACCATGCGCACGTGGTGAAATAGCAAACGCGCTGCGTTCAGACCGCAGTGGCCGCGAGGCCTTGGAGGTGCAAGTCCTCCCGTGCGCACAAGGGCCCTTCGAGAGCCTCGTGAGTAAATCTCGGAACCAATGCCGATGTGGTGAAATAGCAAACGCACAACGTTGAGAACGTTGCGACCAAAAGGTCTTCCGAGTGCAAGTCTCGGCGTCGGCACCCGTGCTCGTCTGGTGAACGGCAAACCCGCGGAGCTCGAGCCTCCGCGCCTTCGGACTTGCGAAGGCGCGGCATGCTCGCGGGCGCCCAGCGCAGGCTTGCTCAGCGCGTTCTCACGCAGGTTCCCAGCCGGCCACACAGCGCGCGATCATCGGGCTGGAGGAGCCGCGTCGTCGCGACCACGTCCACTGCGCGCGTCACGTTGTTGGTGCGGGCCTGGACAGCGACGTGATACGGTATCCCGCTGCCGCGCTCGGGATGACCGAGATCCATCCACTGGAAGTTGCAGACGTTGAGCAAGCTGTTCCAGCTCCCGCGCGCGTTACGCTCGCTGATCGGGAAGCTGACTAGCGTGCCGGTCGACATGCTGTTCGCATACAGGATGGCGCGCGCCGTCGTGGCGTTGCAGTCGGCCTGGTTAGTCGGCACGCTGGAGGGGGCGACCCAGATGTGCACCGGATCACGACGCACCCCGCCGATGGTGATGGGAGTCGTCGGACCGACTCCGCCGTCGATGCGGATCTTCGCCGCCGTAGAGCAGGTCGGGTCATTGTAGGTACTGGGCGTGCGGCGCGCGTCGCCGATCACACCTGGAGCGGCCGGGCCGAAGTTCGGCGTGAGCTGATTCCTGCCGTCGGCCCGGATTACGAGGTCCGTGGTGACGGGATAGCGCGCGCAGGTCGACTCGCCGAGCTCACCCTCGCTCTTCGCGACAGGTTCATCGAACTCGGCTGGGGCGCTGCACCCGCCGAGCACCAGCGCCGTGGCGAGCGCTGTGGCGACCCCGGCGTGTTGGAGAGCTATCATCTGTCCTTGGAGCAAACGAAATTTGTGCTTCATGCTCCGGATACGTGGGCTGGGTTCCGCTGGGTCGATTTTTCTTCGAGTGGCCAGGCAGCGTGCGCGGGACTGGTACGCCGTTGCGGGCCGTCGCCTAGCAACCCCTTCGGGTAGGGGTGACCGCGACCACGCGCGCACAACACCGATAGCTCTGACTTCAACTCTCCCGCATCTTCCCATGCGGAGAGTTTCTCAGCCCATCCTCATCTCAGCACGACGGGTCGAGTGAAGCGTTGCGCTTGAACACATACGTAACAACGTGATCGCCGGGATCCGTTGCTTTTGGAAGGTGCGGTGCCAGTGGTGGCACATCGGTCTTGAAAACCGACAGCTTACGGGCCGGGTTCGACTCCTACACCTTCCGCCCTGGAGAGTGACGCGCGCGCGGGCGCGCCGCCGGTTGCTAGCCGGTTCGGCACTACGGTGTGGGGTTCGAGCCCTCCGCTCTCCGCTACTCTGCCGCGGTCCAGTGAGCGCGCGCGGATCAACGAGGCCGTGCGGCACGCAAAGGACGACAAATTTGCCCTTGCTACTCGAGATCGTCGTCAGAGGGGTGAGCCGTCGTCCGCGTGGACGTTCGCAGGCGATCACGGGCAATGGGGATCGCCCCCGCAATTGCTGTTGTCGCAGTCGACCTTGCCGTCGAAGTCGTCGTCAATGCCGTCGTCGCATACCTTCTCTATGCACCCGCAATCGACGTCCATGCCGACGCCGACGCCGACGCCGTCCTTGCCGTCCTATCAGTCCTGCTCGCCGGTCTCGGGCCCTTCGCAAACAACGTTCTCTCCGCGGACGATGCAGTGCGAGCCGAAGGCGTCTGCGCAGTCGAAAACCGAGGGGCTGAGGCCAACCGGTTCTTCTTGGCAATTGACCGCGCGCGTGCTGCCATCGCAGTACGGCATTTCGGGGCCTTGGCACTGGAGTGGTGGAGCTTGGCAGTCAGCACGGGATGCACCCGATTCGGCTTGCCATTCGACGCAAGTGGCGCCGGCGAGCGTGCAATCATACGACGCCTGGTAGAAAGTCTTGTCGTCGGCGGTCTCGCAGTACTGGACCACGTTGCCTTCGCAGCGCTCCGTCCGTTCACTGTCACACTCCGGCAGCTGCTTTAGCTCGTCCATATGTTGGTCATGGTCGGCGAAGTAAAATGCCGAGCAAGCTTCGACCTCCTGGCAATTGTGGGCAGCAAGGTCGCAGTCAATGGCGCGTTTGTATCCACCAGGAAAAATCGACAGCATGATCCCAAGCGAGTCGTGGACCGACAAGCCGGTAAACATCCAGCCCTCCACCCCGCAAGCGTCTTCGCGAGTCGCCGCCATTGTCCCGCGCTCCATATCAGTCAGCGGCCGTGGGTCGCCTCCGCCGTCGCTACAGCTTGCGGTAATCGCACTCAGACAAGCGACCAGGCACCCCAGTATCCAACCCCGAGCCAGATTCGCTTTCATGTTGGGTCCGACAATAGCGACCGTAGCGGCGTGACGTAAGCACGAAAGTCCTTCGAAGCGTCGCGGATTGTCTGACAACGCGCTCGCCGACGATCTCGTGCCAAGGGCGCGCGGGGAGTTCGCCGGGCTCGCGAGTGAGTCACTGATCGCTGAAGCGGCTCATCTCACGCTGGTGGCCCCTGTCGGACTCGAACCGACATGATCTCGCGATCGAGGGATTTTAAGTCCCCTGCGTCTGCCATTCCGCCAAGGGGCCACACTGCTCTCCGAGCAATCTGGCCTGGGGATAGCATCATTGCGCGCAGCTCGGGACTGAAATTCGAGCAATCGGGTTGGACCGCGGGCCTATCGCCGCGCCTCGGCCCAGGTGCCTGTCTCTGCGAGGTCTGGCGACAACGCGAGGCCCTCGAAGCGCAGGGGCAGCGCGCGTTCCAGGAAAACCCCGGACTCGACCTGGAAGGTGAGCAATCGATCGGCGCCTGCAAAGGAGTCGAGCTCCGGCCCTTCCCAGATGACCTGGGCCGTGCCGGTCAGCGACAGAATATCGCCCGTGCGGAAATCGGCGCAGACGATGCCCGCGCGCGGATTGAGCTCGAGATTGCCGAAGGTATTGAACACGAAGTTGCCGCGAAAGTCAGGGATGGTGAGGCGCGTGGCGAGTGGGGCGTCGCTCACTCGTACGAAGCCGGGGCGTCCTCCGCGATGCGAGACATCGACGCCTTCGCCGTGCCGGCCGCTGGCGGCGGAGGCCGACGCGGTGGCGATGAAGAAGGTGTCGGTGTTGGCGAGTAGCTCGCCCGCTCGCGCGGAAAGGCGCGGACCTTCGGCGCGCACCACGGCGTCGGTTCCCAGCCGGCTGGCGTCGAAGCTGGGCTCGCGGGCTTGGATGTACTGTTTGCAGTTGCCGAAGCTCTGCTCGATCTCGACCGTGAACGAGTGGGCGCCCGCGTCGCGCGCGACGATGCGACCATTGGCGCGGTTGCGACGGCGTGTTTCGAGCTGGATCCCGAGTAGGCCGAGCGGGCTGCCGAGCGTGAGCTGGTCGCGCAGCGGGTCACCGAGCGCGGGCTCCGCCTGGATTCGTAGCTGGGTTGCGGAGGGCGAGCGCACGAACCCGGGTTCGCCGCTCAAGAGCGAGGCCCACGGGCGGCCGTTGGCGCCAATGCTGCCGACCACGAGCAGTGGCAAGGCTTCGAACAGCTCGCCGTGCTGAGCGGGCATTTGCTCGCGGATCATGTTCCTTCCGGCGCGTTCGACTTGGTCGCGCACGCCGACGCGCTGTTGGACGGCTTGCTCGCCCGGGTGAAAGGGCGAGCTTTCGTGCGTCCAACCGCGGTCGATCACGCGCGTGGCGCGACCGGCGGGGGGAGCGGTCATGACTTCGCTGGAGTGCGGGCCATGGGGACGAAACCGGGCAGTGCCTCGATGCGAGCGAGCCAGCTACGAATCGCGGGATACGCTTCGAGCGAAACATCGCCCTCGGGGGCGTGCGCGGTGTAGGTGTAGAGCGCGATGTCAGCCAGGGTCGGCGATTGGTCGACCAGGAACGGGCGCGCGCTGAGCTCTTTTTCGAGCAAGCCGAACAGGGCATGCGCTTTTTGCAGCGCTAGGGCGTGGTCGAGCGGCGCCTTGAAAACCCGCACCAGGCGCGCAGCGCCGGGGCCCGCCGCCAATTGGCCCGCGGCGACCGATAGCCAGCGCTGCACCTGCGCGCGCCGAGCGGGATCGCGAGGCCAATAGCGGTCGGACTCGTCGTAGCGCTCGGCGAGGTAGACCAGGATGGCGTTGCTGTCGCTGACGGTGAGCGCGCCGTCTTCTAGAACCGGCACTTGGCCGAAGCTATTTTTGGACAGGAACGCCGGCTGTTTGTGCTCGCCGTTGGGCAAGTCGACATTCACCAACTCGGGGCGCAACCCGAGCAAGGACAGCATCAGCTCGGCTCGGTGCGAGTGGCCAGACGTAGGAAAGCGGTGCAGGCGGAGTGGGTTCGGTTCGCTCATGGCAAGCAACTTGCGGCCGCGGAGCGGTGGAAACAATATCTAGAATTGACAAGTCATTGTTCCACAAATAGAAATAATCCGTGGACCGGTTTTTGGCTCTGACGGTGTTCGTGGCGGTGGGGGAGGAACAAAGCTTTGCCGCGGCTGCGCGGCGCTTGGCGCTCTCGCCCCCAGCGGTCACGCGCGCGGTGAGTGCGCTGGAGCAAACGCTGGGCGTCAAGCTGCTGCATCGCACCACGCGCATCGTGCGTTTGACCGAGGCAGGCGCGCGCTACTTGCTCGATTGCAAACGAGTATTGAGTGAGCTCGACGACGCCGATCAGGCGGTGGCCGGTGCTCAGGGTGAGATCCGGGGCACGCTCGCGATCACCAGCTCGGTGCTGTTTGGGCGTTTGTTCGTGGCGCCACTGTTGCGCGAATTCCTGAACCAACACGCCAAAGTGAACGTGCGGGCGCTGTTCGTCGATCGCGTCGTCGATCTGATCGACGAAGGGCTGGACGTAGCCGTGCGCATCGCCCACCTGCCGGATGCTTCTTTTACGGCCATTCGCGTGGGCGCCGTGCGCAACGTGGTCTGCGCGTCGCCGGCGTATTTGAAGCGCCACGGCGTGCCGCGCACGCTCGAAGATTTGAAGCAGCGCGCGGCGCTCTGTTACTCCGCGGATCGCTCGCCGCCGGTCTGGTCATTCCAAGCCGGTAAGCGCACGGTCGCAGTTCGGCCGCGCGCGCGGTTGGTGGTCAATAGCCAGGAGGTCGCCATACAAGGCGCGATCGCCGGCGAGGGAGTGACGCGCGTGCTGTCTTACCAGGCAGCCTCGGACGTGAAGGCCGGTCGTTTGCGGGTGATTTTGAATGAATTCGAGCCCAAGCCCATTCCCATCCACGTCATTCATCGCGAGCCAAAACAGGCCCTGACGCGCGTGCGCGCGTTCGTCGATTTCGCAGTCGCCGAGCTGCGCGAAAACCCGCTGCTCAAAGCCTGAATCAGGGCTTGTTCATGAAGTACCCGAGCGCCACCGACAAGCCACCGATCAGCAGGATCATCAGCACTGCCATGGTCCACGAGTTGGCTACTCGCGGGCCGGGCTTGTCCGCGCGCTGAGGGCTCACGCGTTCGGGCGGGAGCGAGGTGCCGCCGCGGCCGCCGCGGGCCAAATTGGCCATGCCCGCCGCCGCCGATGCGCTGATGTTCACCTTGACCTGCAAGGCGCCGCGTTCGGCCACGGTCAGCGCCACCAGCTGCGACTTTTGCACGCGATCGCTGCCGCCGCTGAATACCGACAGGGATTCGATGAACGCGCGCACGGAATTCGGGCGCAAATTGGGATCGCGCTCCAGACCGCGATGCACCACGCGCGCGAGATCGCGCGGCACCCAAGCCGCGACGACTTCCAGCTGGGGGATGGGTTCGGTGCAAATAGCGACGATCAGCTCGCCCAAGGAGGTTTGCCCGCCCCATAGGCGTTGACCGCTGAGCGCTTCCCAAAGCACGACCGAGAGGCTCCACACGTCCGTGCGCTCGTCGACCGCCTTGGCATTCTTGGCTTGCTCGGGCGACATGTACATCGGTGAGCCGAGCATGCCGCCCGTACGCGTCAGGCTCAGGTGGCTCACGGCGTTGTTGCCCTCGTTCACCCGCGTGCGCTTGGCGACTCCGAAATCGCAGACTTTGACGGTTACTTCTTCTGTCTGTTCGTCAATCTGCAAAAACAGATTGGCGGGCTTGATGTCGCGATGCACGACGCCGCGCGCGTGCGCCGCCGCCACGCCGCTTGCGCCTTGCAATACGAGGCGCACCGCGACCTGCGGCTCGAGCGCCCCCTCCTTTTTGAGCACGGCCGAGAGCTCCACGCCGTGCAGGAGCTCCATGATGATGTACGGCATGCCGAGCGCTTCGTCGGAGCCGGTATCGATGGTCCGCGCGACGTTCGGGCTGCTGATGTCGCTGGCAGTACGTGCCTCGCGAGCGAAGCGCTCGAGCGCGGTCGGCGAAGCGTTGGCCATGCCGGCCGATACCACCTTGGCCGCCAGGCGTTCGGCGTTGGGCCCTTCGACTTCGTAGACCGAACCCATGCCGCCTTTGCCGATCAGGCGAAGCACGCGATAGCGATCACTGAGGCGTTTGCCGGTCAAGCCCAGCGGATCCGACTCGGTGGAGCCCGGTCGCGAGGGGGCGGACATCGAAAGCGCCAGATCCGCTCGGCCTTCGACGCGCTGCCGCATTTCAGTCGAAACGCGGGTGATGCGCAATTCGTCCAGCAGCTCGTCCCCGCCGGAAAAGCGCCGCAGCCGATCGGCGAAGTCTTCGACCGTAGCTGGACGCAAATTCGGATCGCGGTTCAATGCGCGGTGCACCGCGCGCGCCAGGCCGGCTTCGACCCACGGCGCTCGATCTTGAATGTGGGGCACGTCCTCGCTGCAAATCGCCACGACCAATTCGGCGATCGACTCGATGTGCGAAAACGGCGCGACGCCGCACAGCATTTGATAGAGCGTTGCGCCGAGTCCCCAGATGTCTGCGCGCTCGTCGGCTTCTTTGGCGTTCTTCAGTTGCTCGGGGGCCGCGTAGTCCGGTGTGCCCAGCTGGCTACCGGTGGCCGTCAGGGAATCCTCTCCGTCGCCGTCGAGTCGCTTGGCGATCCCGAAATCGCAGACTCTGACCAGCACCTCCGAACCATCGCGATCGAGCAGCAAGTTGCCGGGCTTCACGTCGCGATGCACGACGCCGATGCGATGCGCGGCGGACAGACCACGAGCGGCCTGGAGCGCAACGCGCACCGCGCTCTCCGGAGCGAGCGCGCCGTGGAGCTCGAGTACGCTGTCCAAATCTCGCCCACTGAGCAGCGGCATCACCAAATAATGGCCGAGTGCTTCGTCGAGACCTGCGGCCAGTGTGGCGACCACGTGCGGGTGAGACAGCCCCAAAACCAACTTCGACTCGCGCTCGAAACGTTGCGCAGCCTCGCTGTCCAAGAGCTCCGGATACAGGAGCTTCAGCGCGAAGACTTTGCCTTCGAGATCGCTGGTCCGGAAAACGGCGCTCATCCCCCCCAGGCCGAGCAGCGATTCCAAGCGATAACGGCCCGCGACGAGCTTGCCGACGTAGCTCTTGGCGCGATCTTCGAAGTTGGGCAGGCCCACGATAGTGCCCGCAGCATAGCGATGCCGCGAGGGTCCGCCTAGCACTACTCCACCGGTTCTCCGGCCGTCGCCTTCGTCCTGCCACTGGCCCCGATTTTTCGGGGCTCGAGCCTCGGCTTCGTCCTCGGCCAGCGCTAGGATGGGCGCATGGTCGAAGCGTACGAACCGCGTGGTCGTGTTTTGGTGGTTGCCGGCTCCGATTCGGGAGGCGGGGCCGGCATTCAGGCCGACATCAAGACCATCACCGTTTTGGGTGGCTATGCCGCAACGGCCATCACCGCACTCACCGCGCAAAATACCCTGGGCGTATTCGGCGTCCTACCCATCGATCCGGACTTCGTGGCCGAGCAAATGTCGGTCGTGCTCACCGACATCGGTGCGGACGCAGTGAAGACCGGCATGTTGTTCTCCGAAGAGATTATCTCCGCCGTGGCCTCTACGCTCGAAATCCGCGCGCGTCGCGTGCCCGTGATCGTCGATCCGGTGATGGTCGCCAAGGGCGGCACCTCGCTGCTGCAAGAGCGCGCACGCAACGCCTTGGTCGAACGCCTCCTGCCGCTCGCCGCCCTGCTCACCCCCAACGCCCCCGAAGCCGCCGCGCTCGCCGGCATCAAGGTCGAATCCGTGGCTGACATGGAGCGCGCCGCCGACCGCTTGCTCGCCTTGGGCGCCAGCGCCGTACTGATCAAAGGCGGACACGTTCCCGGCGACACGATCATCGATATCTTGCGCACGGCCGACGGCGAAGGCGCACATTTCGAGCACCCGCGCATCGTGACTCGCTCCACGCACGGCACCGGTTGCACCTTGGCTGCCGCCATCGCCTGCGGCGTCGCTCACGGCTTCACCTTGCGCTCCGCCGTAGAACGCGCCGAAGACTACGTGCTGGAAGCAATTCGTACCGCGCCAGGCCTCGGCAAAGGGCATGGCCCGCTGAACCACGGGCACGTGATCGGTGCACGGCTGAACTGAATCGAACGCGGGAGGCGCATCGGGTCTGCCGCTCGTTGCTCCGTCGCTGCCCGATTATTGCATTCTGGCTGTGGGCGTGAGCGGCCAAGGGAGGCTCGGTTGGGCCGGATTGCTGGGTCGGGCTCGGTCGCTGAGACGATAAATCCGAGCGGTGAACATTTCATGTAACGTCGGGCGCGCACTAATGTCTCACCAGGTTGGAGCTTTGCCATGCGCGCAGATCCAAAATTGCACGGCGGACAACGGCGTTTCGAGACCACTCGCTGGAGCCTCGTGCTGCGGGCGGGGGGAGCGGATGGCCGGCAGGCTGCGTCTGAGCTCTGTCGCGCGTATTGGTGGCCAGTCTACGGCTTCTTTCGCAGCCTGGGCGCTCGCGAGCACGAAGCGGAAGACATCACCCAGGAGTTTTTCGGGGCGCTCGACCGTCGGCGCGACTTCAGCAAGGTCGATCCGGCACGGGGACGGTTTCGTAGCTGGCTGCGCATGTGCGCCAAGAACCACCTCTATAACTATCGCAAACACCAAAAGGCGGTGAAGCGGGACGAGGCGGAGCCTCCGCTGAGTATGCAGCAGGACTCGCTCACCCCCGAGCTGGACTTCAATCGCAGCTGGGCGCTGGCGCTGCATGCCCGCGTGATCGGCCGGCTGCGCGCGCACTACACCGCCATCGGCAAATTGGAGATCTTCCGTTCACTGGAAGGCATTCTTTCCGGTGAAGGCAGCGCGCAGTCGGACTCCGAATTGTCGCAAGTGCTGGGCAAAGAAGAAGGAACGCTACGCGTTGCACGTTCTCGCGTGAACAAAGACGTGGCCGCTCTGTACCGTCGCTACCTGCGCGCCGAGATCGGTGAAACCGTAACGGACCCCGAGGAGATCGACCATGAAATCCGTGAGCTTCTCGCTGCACTCGACCAACCCCTTGGAATCGTCGAGCGAAGTCGCGCGGGAGATGTTCGCGCTCGCGCTTTCAGCGAGCGAAGAACCGGCTAGGCTTTCGGGCACTCTCTTCAGTGACTACGAGGTTTTGGAGCAACTCGGACTCGGGGGCAGCGGCGTCGTATACCGGGCTCATCACGCAGGCCGTCATCACACGGTGGCGCTCAAGTTGATGCGCGACGCCCTGTTTGCGACCGAGCGAGAAGTGCAGCGCTTTCGCAAAGGCGCTGCGGTCGCCTCCCGGCTCGATCACCCCAATATCGTGACCATTTTTCACGTTGGCGAGCGCGATGGGCAACCCTTCTTCACGATGCCGCTGATTGAAGGAGGAGATCTGCGGCGGGCAATGCCGCGTCTGCACGAAGCGACGCAATCTGCCGCTCGCATGCTGGCCAAGGTCGCTCGCGCCGTGCATTTCGCTCACCAGCGCGACGTTCTTCATCGCGATCTGAAGCCGGCGAACATCCTCTTGGATGAAAATGACGAGCCGTACGTGGCGGACTTTGGTCTGGCCAAGCGCCTCGATGCGTACGCGATGGCCAGTCGATCGAGCGCCATCGTCGGCACCCTCGAGTACATGTCGCCGGAGCAGGTCAAGGGTCTCTCCGAGCTGACGCCAGCGGCAGACATCTACGCCCTGGGCGTGATCTTGTATGAACTGCTCACCGAGAAGTTGCCGTCGGCGTCTGGCTCGATGTTCGAGCAGCTGACCTGGCTCACGAGCTCGAAACCGCCGCGTTTGCCGCGCGAGCTGAAGCCGAACGTGGATCGGAATTTGGAGGTGATTTGCCTCAAGTGCCTCGAGAAAGATCCCGAGAAACGCTACAAATCCGCCGAAAAATTGGCCGTAGCGCTGGAGCGCGCGAGCCGCCGAGAGGGCGACGAACCACTGCCGCCTTGGTCTCAGCGGCTGGAAGCTTGGCTGCGCCGACATCCGCGGAGCTCGGCGGCGCTCGCGAGTTTGGCCTTGCTGCTAGGAGTCGCATTGCTCTGCGGGGGGTGGCTGTGGCGCAAGGATCAGCGTCTCGCGAACGACGTGCTGGAGACCAACACCTTCATTGCTGGCAGTCAGGCAGGCGCCGCGCTCGCTCAGCTTCACGAGTACGCCGAACGGGTCGCGCAAGTGGCGCGCGCACCGCAAATGGCAAGCCTGCTCGCGCAGGGGAGGGTCGTCGATCCGGTCCTGCCGTTGGCGTCAGGTTTAGGTAGCTTCGATACTCTCGGTCTGCTCGATAATCGTGCGTACCTCGTCGCGCTGTGGCCACGGCGGCATAACCGGGTGTACGAGCGGAGCTACGAGTTTCGTGACTATTTCACTGGGGCTCGCTACCTGGCCGAGCACCATTTGCCGGGCCCCTACCTGGCGCGCGCCTTCCGCGCCGAGCCGGACGGGCAGCTGGTGTTCGCGGTCTCGGCGCCCGTGTTGAACGAGCAGGGCGTTGCGATCGGTGTGTTGATGGCCACCGTGAATGCCAAATCGGTATTAGGGGCAGTCAAAATGGAAAATTCGGCAGGCGGGCTGCATGTCACGAGTGCCTTGATTGGCCCGCGTGGCCCCGAGCGCGACACGAAACCGGGCAGCCTGTCCGCTGACTTTACGTTCTTGGTCCATCCTGGCCTCCCCGGCGGCCGTGAGTATCGGCTAAACTCGACTCTTTCGGCCGAGCTCGTGCGGAAGTTCGGGAGCTCGGCGCCGCCCGGTCAGCAATTTGCGCTCGAATACGTGCCACCGGTGAAGGTGGCGGACTACGAGGATGCCATCCCCGGTTTCGAGGGCAAATGGCTGGCGGCGTTTGCGCCCGTCGGCAACACCGGCTTCGCGGTGCTCGTGCAAACTCGACGCAGCTCGATCCTGAACTTTCCGTGAGTTTGCGTGGCCGCGGCTCGTCTCCGGCTCAGTCGTGTCAGTAAGGCGCGCTGATGTCCAACGAGTCGAATTCATGCCGCCCTGCCGCAATGGTAGGGTGGCTCGTGTGATTCGCCTTACTCGTCTCGCGGCGGCGCTCATGCTCCTCGCGTCGTGCAGCCACGAGCCGCCCGCGCCGCGCGCGGCGGCGTTTCGCGTACCGCTGCCGACGTTGCACGTGGCCGCACAACGCGAACCGTTGCGCGGTTATCGGCTGGCGGAGAGCTTCGTCGCGAAAGGGCCATTTCGAGACGGGGCGCCGCTGCGCGTGGGAGCACTCGTGAATGGACTTCGAGCACGGCCGGATGCGACGGGGCTGCGCGTCGCGGAATCGGTGTCGGTGCCTCCGTTGCAAGGCGGTGTTCCGTTGCCCGAGGCGCTCGGCGGCGGTCTTCTGTTTTGGAACGATTCTGCCCTGTACACTGCCGACTCGTTTCTGGGCCCGTTGACTCCGCTGCTCGAGATCGGCTTTCGTCCGCTGAGCGCCTCGTTCGGTCCGAGCTTCGTGCTGCTGCGCGGTGGTGATGGCGATCGCTTGGCGATCGATCTGCACACTCGCCAGCGCGTGCCGCTGGCTCCGCCGTTGCTGGCGGACATCGCGGCGACTGCCGACGGTCGGGTCTTGGCATTGCTCGAAGGAGGCGCGTGT
>DATEPG010000388.1:0-21307 GCA_035273265.1 Polyangiaceae bacterium | reverse complement strand
TTGGTGCGCCACGGTCGTGGGCGCGCTGAGCTGCGCCGGCCAGCTGTCGCTTTCGGGCGCGGCGCGTTTGCCCGTCGTGCTGCCCGCCATGCTCGGAGTGCACACCTTGATTGGTGTGGGCGAAGCGGTGATAAGCTCCCTGGTCGTGGCGAGCGTGCTGCGATTTCGGCCAGAGTTGCTGGAAGATAGCGAGCCGACCGAGCTCGGCGTCCGGCGTCCGGTGTCAGCGGTGTATGCAGGACTAGGCTTGTCGCTGGCCATAGCAGCGTTGCTGGCGCCACTCGCTTACACCGCGCCAGACGGGTTTTCGCGAGTCACGCAAGCGCTGGGGCTGCATTCGAACACGCCGTCGCTGTGGCTCGCGCCGCTCTCGGACTACGGCATTCCGGGCATCGTCTCGGGCGTGCTCGCCACGGTGCTCGCGGGTTGCCTCGGCACGCTGCTCTTGTTCGGGCTGTGCTGGCTGCTGGCACTGGCGCTCGTGCCGCGTTCGGCGCGTTCGATCAACTCGTCAGAACCGTCGCGCATCGCCGTCGAATCGTCGGGATGAGCTCGGTTCATCGCGCCCCGGCCGCGCTCAAGCTCGGTGCGAGCCTGGCTTTGATTTTGGGGCTGGCCGCGCTGCCCGCCGAGCACGCCTCGTGGGCGCTCGTTGCGCTCCCGGGGTTGCTGCTCGTGGCGCTGCTGGCGCGCTTGGATTTCAAGGCGTTGCTCTGGCGCTTGGCGCTCGGCGTACCATTTCTGCTCGGCGTGGCGAGCCTGGCCTTGTTTCAGCCGCGTGGGCTGTCCATTAGCCTCGGTTTAGTGGCAAAAGCCGCCATTTGCCTGCTCACGCTGCAGCTCCTAGCCAGCACCACGCCGATCTCCGAGCTGGTCCGAACGCTGCGCCGCATGCATGTCCCGGAGCTTTTGTGCGAGGCGATCGCGCTGCTGTCTCGCTACTCTTCGTTGTTGGTCGACGAAGCTCGGCGTATGCGTCGAGCACGCGCCGGCAGAACGCTGCGCTCTTCACGCTGGCTGCTGTGGCGAGCGCTCGGCAACTCGATTGGCCTGCTGTTCGTGCGCACGGTATCACGAGCCGAACGCGTGCAGCTCGCCATGCGCTCGCGCGGAGGCGTGTGACGCTCGCGCTTTCGGTCGAAGAGCTCAGCTTTCAGTTTGCAGGCGGATCGCCGGTGCTGAGCTCCGTGTCGTTTTCGGTCGAGCCCGGCGAGTGCGTGGCGCTGATCGGTCCCAACGGCGCGGGAAAATCCACGTTGCTCCTGCATCTGAACGGGATATTGCCCGAGCGACCCACGGCCCGTGCGAGCGGCAGCGTGCGCGTGCACGGTCGCACGGTCTGTCCGAGCGAGGCGGTCTGGGTGCGTCGCCAGGTGGGGGTGCTGTTTCAAGACGCCGACGATCAGCTATTCTGTGCCACCGTAGGCGAAGACGTCGCGTACGGTCCCGAGCAGCTCGGCTGTCCGCCCGCAGAAGTCGAACAGCGGGTTGCGCGTGCGCTCGGCCAAGTCGGGCTGGCGGGCTTCGAGCGCCGCATGCCGCAGCGCCTGAGCGGCGGCGAAAAGAAGCGCGTGTGTCTGGCCGGGCTGCTTGCCTACGACCCCAGCATCTTGGTGCTGGATGAGCCGAGTGCCGGCTTGGATCCGCGCGGCCGCCGCGAGTTGATCGACATCCTGGCTTGCTTGCCGGTCACGCGCCTGATCGCCACGCACGACCTGGCCTTGGTCGCGGAGCTGTGTCCGCGCGCGCTGCTGCTCGACCGCGGCGAGCTGATCGCCTGTGCGCCGAGCAAGGAAATGCTACGCGACGACGCGCTGATGCGAACGCACGGTCTGGAGTGTCCGAGCCGCGATCTGCCGGGGTATTTGCTCGCGCCTTGAGTCCAGCGCCTAGCGACGGGCTTTGCTCTTGCTGCGAGCCGCTTTCGCGGCGGGTCGCTTGATGCTGACTTTGATCACGGGCGCTTCGTCATGCGAATGTGGATGGGGATGGGGGTGTGAATGCGGTTCGAGGCCGTCGTGCTGGTGCAGGCGGCGGCCGGTGTTGCTCAAGCTGAGCGTGTCCTCAGCGACGTATTCGGCGCCGCCTTGAATGACGCCCCGGGTGCCGAGCATTCGTCCGGTGACTTCTTTCAGCTGATCCGAGCGGCCACGCATGACGATCACTTCCAAACAGTGCTCGTGATCCAAGTGCACGTGCATGCTGGAGCGCACGGCCTCACCCAAATCGTGCTGCAGGCTGGTCAAGCGCTCCGAGAGCTCCCGTACGTGGTGGTTGTAGACCAGGGTCACCGCGGCAAAAGCAGGCACTCCTTTACCGAGCGCGGTGCGGCTGACTTCGGCACGGGTGAGATCGCGCAAAAGTTCGGAGCGGTTGCAATTGCGCAGCTCGGCCAGCGCGTCGAGCTGCTCGATCAAACTCGACTCCATGGCGACACCAAAACGAACCAGACTGTCTTTCATCGGGCCTACACTGTAACACCTGGTGCGTTTGCCCGTAGCTCGGTTAATAATCGCGTTTTACCCGTGGCGCGCCTGGCGCGGCCGGATCGAGGAAACAATTGCGAGCGTCGGTCCGAGAAGCCAAGTATCTTCACGGTGGAATGGTTGAGCTGCGCTTCCGCCGCCTGTGCGCTGCATTGGCGTTCCTCTTGCTTTGTGCCTGCCTGTCGATGGCGTCCTGCAGCACTCCGGAATTCAAGTTCGTCGACAATAGCCAGCCGGCGCATTGCAAAAATCAGCAGCGCGACGAAGGCGAGTCGGACATCGACTGCGGGGGCGCATGCACGCCCTGCGCGCTCACTCAGCTTTGCAATACCGCGGCCGACTGCCGCGACGGCGAATGCATCGACGGCACTTGCCAGGCCGCAAGCTGCGCTGACGGCAACCAGACCGAGAACGAAACCGACGTCGATTGCGGCGGCGGGTCCTGCAAGACCTGCCCGGTCGGTGGGAGCTGCGTCATGGGTTCGGACTGCCAAACGGGCGTGTGCGGCGAGCAAGGCTGCGCCGAAGCGGCCTGTGACGACCGCGTGATCAACGGTGACGAGAGCGACATCGATTGCGGCGGACCCGCTCCCGAATGCGCGAGGTGCGTCGCCGGTCAATCTTGTCTGACACCCTCCGATTGCGTGGGCAACGAGTGCAACGCGGGAACGTGCGCGATTTCGTGCGCCGCGGGCACGGCCAACTGCGACGGTAAGCCGGAAAATCTGTGCGAAACCAACCTACGCACGGACGCGGACCACTGTGGCGACTGCGCCACCGCTTGCTCGCTGTCCAACGCGGCGGCAAGCTGCGTGGGCGGCGTGTGCCGGGTGGAGAGCTGCACCCCGCCGTTCGCGGACTGCAATGGACAGCCGGCGGACGGTTGCGAGGTAAACACCAAAACCGACGTCGCCAACTGCGGTGCGTGCGCGGCCAAGCCGTGCCCATCACTGAATGGCCAAGCGTACTGCGCCGACTCGACCTGCGGTCTTACCTGCGCCGAAAATTTCGCGGACTGCGACGGCAAAGCAGGCAATGGCTGTGAGAAGGACGTCAGCCGCGATATCGGTAACTGCGGCGGCTGCGACAAGGCCTGCACGGCCGGCGCGGGCAAGACCGCCTGGTGCCGAAACGGGCAATGCGGCGAGACGACCTGCGCGGCTGGTCGCGGCGACTGCAACGGAAACCCGGACGACGATCCAGCCCACGGGGGCTGCGAAACCGATCTGCAGACCGACGTCCTGAGCTGCGGAGCCTGCGGCACGACCTGCGGCATCTCGGGTGGTGAAGCCCAGTGCTCCGCGGGGAGCTGTTCGATCAAGACCTGCTCGCCGGGTCTGGCCGATTGCACGGGGGGCTACGCCGACGGCTGTGAAACCAACTCCAACACGGACGTCGACAATTGTGGCACTTGCACCAACGCTTGCTCCGTCGCCAATGGCTCGCCGCTGTGCCTGGACGGTGAGTGCGAGGTGAAGGGCTGCACCGGTACGTTCGCCGATTGCAACGGCAACGCCAGTGACGGCTGCGAAACCAACACTTCGACCAGCCAGACTCATTGCGGCGCTTGCACCGGCGTCGGCACGAACTGCGACAGCGCGTTCGCCAATGCCAGCGGGCAGTGCGTGAGCGGCGTGTGCGGCTTGAAGATGTGCGCGACGAACTATTCCAATTGCGATGGCATGCCCAGTAATGGCTGCGAGTCCAACCTCAAGACTGACCCGAAACACTGCGGGACGTGCACAATCTCGTGTTCCGGGGCAGGGTCGACCGGCCCCAATTGCGCCGCTGGGATTTGCTCTCCTCAATGCACCGGGACGCTGATCAGCTGCTCGAACCCGCAGAACGGTTGTGTGATCGATAGCGCGACCGATGAGAACAACTGCGGGGGCTGCGGCAAGATCTGTAACAACACCGCCAGCGCCCACGTGGACGCTGCCGGCAATCAGTGTCTGGCCAAAGTGTGCACGCCCAGTTGCGCGAGCTTGTACGATGATTGCGACACCGATCGCGGCAACGGTTGCGAACGCTCCGTGGCGGCCGATATCGCGAATTGCGGCGCTTGCAATGTCACTTGCGGCACGGCCAACATCGTGGGCTCTCCGACCTGCGGGGGTGGCAAGTGCACCTCACAATGCCAGGCTGGCTGGGCGAAGTGCGGGGCGCCCGCGGCGGGCTGCGACACGCCGCTGGGCACTGTCAGCAATTGTGCGGCGTGCGGCAACGCGTGCACTGGCGCGACGACGCTCTGTTCGCCGGGTGTTGGCTGTGTGGCTCACTTCGACATCGGCGTGGTAGGGACGCCGATTACCGCGAAGAAGGGCTTCGAAATGTCGGTCGTCCCCGAGTTGACGGCCAACCATGTCCTCAGCAACTCCAAGGCGAGTGGCCGTTCTCGGATCGTGCTAGTGGGCGTGACGACCACCGAGTGGAACGCGATGGCCGTGACCATGAAGTACGTTTGGTACAACGGAGTTCTGATGCACCGCGCGCTCGAAGTGAACTCGAACGAGCTCGGGTCGTACGCCGGGATCTACTATCTTTTGGACAGCGAGCTGCCGGCCATGCCTGGAACTTATGCGGTCAAAGCCCAATTCAGTTCGACTGCGCAGAACGGCGTCGGTGCGTTCACGGTCAGCGAGTTCCAAAATGTGCGGCAGGCCCCGAGCCCGTTCGTGACTACCGTGGCGGCCCCCTCGGACGCGAACTGCAACGTTGCACCCACGCGCGGGGTCACTTTGTCCTTCACTCAGGGGGGTAGCTTCGGCTACGTGGTGGTCGCTGCGCGCCAGGCTTCGGCCGCTACGGCTACCCCAGGCACCGTGTCTGAAACGATGAAGGAGCTTCAAAACCAGCCGCTCCCGCTGATGGGGCTGGCCGGATACGTGGGGCCGATCAACGGTAACAGCACACCCTCGTGGACGGTGTCGAATTGCTCGAATACTGCCGGGGTTGGCGTGGTCCTGAAACGCGTCGGAGACTGAGCGAAACGCGGTGCTCGTCGGATTTCGCCGGGGCCACGCTCGCGAAAATTTTCGACTGAGCTGAGCACGGAGCGAGCGGTGCGGTATAGTGGTTGAATGGCGAGCTGCCGCATTCTTCTCGCTGACGATGACCCGGCAGTGCACCGCATGGTGCAACGAGTGGCCACTGAGTTCGGCCACGAGCTCGTGCAGGTCAGAAAAGGCGTGGCCGTGCTGTCCATGGCGCTCGAGTCCCAACCGGATTTGATCGTGCTCGACATCGGGTTCCCCGACGCGGACGGGCGGGATGTTCTCGCCCAGCTGAAGGCCGAGCCGCGCACTGCCGCGATCCCTGTGTTGGTCTGGTCCGGGCGCCACGATCTAGACAGCGAACGCCGGATCGCCATCTCCCTGGGTGCGGAAGACTATGTAGAGAAGACCGACGCTCAGCTGTTGATGCGAAAGATCGAGCGCCTACTGCTGCGGATCCAGGGCGACCGCTCGTGACCCGCTGAAGCTCGTCAGGCGTCAGGCTGGCGTGTGCGCCAGAAGGTCGGGCGCCAGTAGTAAAGCGTGGTCGAGTCTTCGGGCCAGGGGGCGCTGTCGTCGGGGGCCTCGAACGGGTCAGAATCCTGGATCGGACGCCAGAGCGGATCGAGCGGCTCTTCCGCGGTCGCGGGGCGCACGTCACCGGCGAAACGCTCCTCGATGGCGCCGAGCTTTTGGACGTTCTGCTGCGCCTCGTTGAGCGATACCTCGTTCTTCCCGCCGGCCAATGCCGGCCAGCGGAGCTGCGTCAAGTCGTCCTCCCACAGGCAAACCAGGCAAATGTCGTCAGAGCCCGGCCCTTCGTCGAAGACCAGGTGCCCGCAGGCAGGACAGGGAAAGCGTTGTTCGGTCATGAGCAGGCGCAGCATAGCGCGATCTGGGTCATGCGCGCTTGGGGCGAGGCAGGGGGCCGTGCAACACTCGGCCATCGTGCAAGAGCAGCTCGAACCCATCCTGTTCGTCATCGCGGTGGGGTCGGCTGTAGCCATCGCCGCCAAGCGCATCGGGGTTCCTTACAACGTGGCCTTGGTGTTGGTGGGGGCCGCGCTGGTGTTCACGCATGCCTTGCCCATCACGGCCATGGATCCGCAAGTGATTCTGATCGTGTTCTTGCCGATCCTGGTGTTCGAAGCCGCGCTGTTCACCGATGCCAACGGATTGCGGCAGGCGCAGCGACCCATCTTGGCATTGGCTGCGCCTGGCGTGTTGTTGTCACTGTTCGCCACGGCGGCCGTCGCTACCTGGGAGCTCGGTTTGCCGTTCGAGGCGGCGTTGCTGCTCGGGGCGCTGTTGTCAATCACCGACACGGTGAGCGTGCTCTTGGCCTTCCGCAGCGTGCGTGTTCCGCACCGCCTGGCGGCGATCATGGAAGGCGAAAGCCTATTCAACGACGGCACCGCGCTCGTCCTGGTCAGTATGACCACCGCGATCGTGGCGCAGGGTCATTTGGACCTGGGCCACGCAGCCCGCGCGTTGCTGATGGCGATTGTTGGTGGGGTGGCTTTGGGTTCCGCCTTTGGCTCCCTGGGCACGATCGTACTGCGCAAGACGCCCGACAATCTCACGGCCATTTTGGCGTCGCTGGTGATGGTGTTCGGGACTTCGCTGGCGGCGGAACGAGTGCACGCCTCGCCGGTGATCGCCGTGGTGGTGGCGGGGGTTTTCGTCAGCCGCGCCGCGCGCGAAGGGCTCGACCCGTCCCGTGTCTTGGCGTTGCATGGCTTCTGGGAAATCGCGGGCTTCATCCTCAACGTCTGGATCTTCTTGCTGGTCGGGATGCAGCTTCACACCGGCCTCCTGGTGCAAGAGGCGGGCACGATTGCGCTGGCGCTGATCGCCATGCACGCTGGGCGTGCGGTGGCGGTGTACGGCTGTTTCGGGATTCTGCGCGCGACCCGCGCCGAAATCGTGCCCGCGCGTTGGCAGCACGTGATGGTCTTCGGCAACATCAAAGGCGCGCTATCGATGGCGGCCGTCTTGGCCCTGCCGGCCTCGCTGGTTTATCGAGAACGCTTGATCGCGATCGTGTTCGGCGTGACCTTCGTCACTCTGGTCACCCAGGGACTGCCGTTCCGACGCGTTTTGCTCTGGCTGGGCGTGCAGGCGCATTCGAAAAATAGCGGCATCGAGCTGGCGCGGGCGACTTTGATCAGCGCGCGGCGCGGACAAAGCGAGCTCGATATTTTGCTCACCGATGGCCTCTTGTCGCGCAAGCAGCACGCCGAGCGTTGGGCCGCCTTTCAACGTGAAATCATCGCTGCCGAGCGGATCTTGCGCGCGCCGAGCGCGGAGGCCGAGCCGGATCACGTGTCCGATCTGGCGGTGCTGACGGCCCAAAAAATTGCACTCATGGATGCCGCGCGGCGCGGCATCATCAGCAGTGAAACCGCCGAAGTCCGAGCCGCCGAACTCGACGCAGAAATCGTGGCAGCGGCGCTGCCTGAAAAAGGAGCAACCTGAGATGCGCATCCTGATCGCTGGCGCGGGTCGAGCTGGACTCAGCGTCGCCGGCTACCTAACCAGTGCCGGACATTTGGTCACCGTCATCGACCGGGATCCCTTGGTGTGCGCGCGGGTCAAGGATCAGCTGGGCATCGTCGCGCTCGCGGGAGACGCTGCCGATTCGGCGATCCTGAGCGAGGCGGAGGTCCGCCACGCAGAGGCAGTAGTGGCCATGCTACACCGCGACGCAGACAACCTGGCCGTCGCTTCGTTGGCCAAGCAAGCGCGGGTGCCGCGCGTGATGGTGCGCATGCGCGATCCGGAATATCGCCCGGTATACCTAGCCGCGGGCGTGACCCGCATCTTGTCCGAAACCGAAATCTTCATCGGCTCGTTGGCGGCAGCGATCGAACACGAAGCGGTGCTTCATGCCATGTTGCTCGGCAACGGCGAGTCAGTCGCCTTCGAGATCGCGATCCCCGACACCAGCCGCGTGGTCGGTCGCAGCATCAGCGAGATCGCGGCCATGCCCGAGTTTCCCAAATCCTGCGTTTTCGCCGGCATCTACACGCCCGACGGTGCGGTCCAGGGCCCTCGCGGTGCGACCGTGATCATCGGCGGCATGACCGTCCTGCTCGTCGCCCTGAGGAACGAAGTCAAACCGACGCTCGACCTGCTGATCGAAAAATAGCGTGGCCGAGGAACCGGCGCAGGCTCGTGCGGCGAACTGCCTCTGAGTGCGGACCTGCCACGGTGCCATTGGGGAAACGAGCCAGAAACAACGGTAAATCGGCTCGGCACGCCGATTGCTCTATGGGAGCTCGTCAATGACGGAAGTAGCCGTCCGAGATCATCAAGGAGTAGTCATGAGCAACGATAGCAAGCGTGCAGAAGGTGCTGCCGAGGAGATCGGCGGCAAGATCAAAGGCGGCGTCGGCAAGCTGATCGGCAACGAACGGATGGAGGCCGAAGGCAAAGCGCGCGAGCTCGGAGGCAAAGCCAAGCAAGAAACAGCAAAGGCTGCCGAGCGTGCCAAGGGCGGCGTCGAGAAGGCAGTGGGCGCAGTGAAGAACCGCGTCGGCGCTGCGCTCGACAATGAGCGCCTGCAGGCCGAGGGCCGGGCACAAGAGCTGCGCGGCGAAGATCGTCAGAACGACAATCGCAAGAGCCCCGATCGCTGAGCCGTCGTCGCTGAAGACAAGGCAAAAAGAAAGGCGCGCCGAGCGAGATCCGCCGGCGCGCCTTTTCATATTTATCGCCTGCTGTGAAGGCGATCTCAGCCGAGCGTCTTGGCGGCCTCGACCACGTGCTCGGCGGTCATGCCCAGCGCCTTCATGATTTCGCCGCCGGGTGCAGACATCCCGAAGCGATCGATGCCGAGGGTGATGCCGTCGAGGCCGACGTAGCCGTGCCAGGTGGAGGTTACGGTTGCCTCGATGGAAATGCGCTTGCGGCAGGCCTTGGGCAAGACTTGCTCGCGGTACTCCGCTGATTGACGATCGAAGCGCGAGAAACAGGGAATGCTCACCACACGCGTGCCGCTGCCGAGCGTCTCGGCGGCCTTCAACGCGTGCTGAAGCTCACTGCCAGCGGACAGCAAGATCAGCTTCAACTCCGTGGTCTCCTTGCGCGCGATGTAGCCGCCCTTGATGGCTCCTTCGCGGCGAGTGGCAACCGGGATCTCGCTCAGCAGCGGCACGGCTTGGCGCGAGAGCGCGAGCAGCGTGGGTCCGTCCGTGCGGTCCAAGGCTGCGACGTAAGCGCCCGCGGTTTCCTCCGGATCAGCCGGGCGAATCACGTCCAAATTCGGGATCACGCGCAGCCCGGGGATGGTCTCCACCGGCTCGTGCGTGGGTCCGTCTTCCCCTACGCCCACGCTGTCGTGGGTGAAGATGTAGATCACCGGCAGGTGGCTCAGCGCGGCCAGGCGGATCGAACCACGGCAGTAGTCCGCGAAGACGAGGAACGTGGCGCCGCTGGGTCGGAAGATGCCGTGACAGGCGATGCCGTTCAGGATGCCGCACATGCCGTGCTCGCGAATGCCGAAACGAACGTTGCGTCCTACGCGGTGGCCCGGCGTGAAATCGTCATCGCCCGCCTTGAGATCACCGATGTAGTTCAGGGTCGAGCCGTACAGATCGGCGCTGCCACCGATCAAGAGCGGCAGCTTGGCAGCCAACGGCTGGAGCACGTCTTGACCCGCCTTGCGGGTCGCCACCTTGGTCGACTCGGGGAACTCCGGGATCGAAGCCAACAGCTCCGCGACCGGCGGTGTCTTCTTGGCGGTATCCTTGGCCAAGGTGTGCAGCGAGGCGCTCGACGTTCCGAGTACGTCGGCGAGCTCTGGGTTCTTCGCTTGCCAGGCCTTGAAGGTGCCGAGCCAGGCTTCGTAGCCGGCATTCTGCGTCTTTCGGTGCTCGGCGAAATACGCCTCCACCTCGGGGGCGACGTAGTACGGAGCGTCCGGCAGGCCGAGTCCCTTGCGCGCTGCAGCGGCGAACTTTGCTCCGCCTTCGCCGTGCGCCTTTTGTGTGCCGGCGACCTCGGGGATGCCCTTGCCGATCAGGGTCTTGGCGATGATCAATTGCGGCTTGCCACTGCCCGCCGCTTTGGCACGCTCGTACGCGGCGTAGAAAGCGTCCAGCTCGTGACCGTCGACGGTTTGAACGTCGAAGCCGATCGCTTCGAAGCGCTTGGCGGCGTCTTCATTTTGGGAAGCACTGGCCATGGCGTCGAGCGTGACCGCGTTCGCGTCGTAGATCAGGATCAGGTTGTCGAGCTGCTGATGGCCCGCGACCGCGATCGCTTCCATCGCCACGCCTTCTTGCATGCAGCCGTCGCCGGCCAGGCACACGATGTGGTGATCGAAGATGGTGTGTTCTTTGGTGTTGAAGCGTGCTTCCGCCATCTTGGCGGACATGGCCATGCCGACCGCGTTCGCGATGCCTTGGCCGAGGGGACCGGTGGTGGTTTCGATCCCGCTCGGCGCGTGCGTCAGTTCCGGGTGACCGGGGGTCTTCGAGCCCATTTGACGGAAGCGCTTGACCTCGGCCAGCGGCACCTCGGCGTAGCCGGCGAGGCACAACCAGGAGTACAGGAACATCGAGCCGTGGCCGGCGGACAGCACGAAACGATCGCGGTTCAGCCACTCGGGATGATCCGGAGCTTGTACCAGCGCCTGGCCAAACAGCACGGCGCCGATTTCGGCGCAGCCGAGCGGCAAGCCGAGGTGCCCACTTTGGCTGGCATGCACCGCGTCGATGGCGAGACCTCGAGCGATGGTGGCGGCCTGGGCGAGTACGTCTTTTCTAAGCGTCATGGTGCCCGAGCACTAACCCGAAGCCGCGCGGGCTTCACGCACTTTTGACGAATCAGCCGTCCAGAAGTGGTTTCGGCGCGAGGGCCGCTGCTAGGGCGCGCACATTTCCCGGTCGTAAGTGCGCAGCAACGCGAGCGCGACCGCAGCAATCACGGGCCCGATGATCAGACCCAGCAAGCCGAACACCTCGATGCCGCCGAAGAGGGACACGAAGGTGAGCAATGTTGGCACGTGACCGTGTCCGCCGACTAGAAACGGCCGAATCACGTAGTCAGACAGACCGACGACGATCAGTCCGCCCCAAAGCAGGGTGAAAACGCCCGCGCCTGCTCGGTCCGAGATGATCAGGCTGAGTCCCACCGGCAGCCAGACCAGGAGCGTGCCGACCGCCGGCACCAACGAGCAAATCGCAGTCAGCGTTGCCAGTAACGCGACATCGTAAACCCCGACGATGGCGTAACCGATGCCGGCCAAGACGCCCTGCGCGACGCCCGTCAGCATCGTGCCGATGAACACCTCTTTGCCGACGTTCTGAAACTCCCACAGCACCACGCGAGTGTGCTTTGGGTGAAGTGGCAGCATGCGTTCAGCGCGGGACAAGATCTCCGGCCAGTGTCGCAGCACGAAATAGGTCGTCATTACGGTAAAAAACAGGGTCAACGCACCGCCCAACGTCGCGCCCGCGATGACGCCGAGCGACTGCGCGATGCTCCTCGCTGCCTCTTCCGCGAAGGCTTGCACGCGCTCGGTCAGATGCAGTGGTCCAAAAGGCAGCGAGGCGCTCAAGCTCTCGATGCGCTGCATCAGTTGAAGATAGGCGCCTCGAGGTTGGAAGCCAGCTGCCAGCCGCTGCGCAGCGGTCGCGGCGCGAATCACCACGAAGTACAAGACGCCGAATAGTCCACCCAGGATCGCCAAGCCCGAGACCGAGGCGAGCGCGGCCGCCAGTAAGGTCGGGCGCTGCCAACGCAGGTGCAGCCGCTCGTACGTGCCGAGCAATGAAAATGCCAGCAACGTGCCCAAAAACAGGCCTGACGATACCGGCGCGGCCAGCGCCAGCAGGGCCGTGACCGCCACCAAAGCCGAAATGCCGAGTGCCCGTCGCTGTGAAGGCGACGACGGCGAACTCCGCGGCGGATCGGGCATGATGCTGATGCTCATGAGGAAAGCGCGTCCTTCAGTGTTGCGATTGGCAGGTGAAGCATTCGCTGCCCGTGCCCGTACAGCCGTCGCGCAGGACGCAGCTACCGAGCTTGCCCGGCGAGAATTCGCAACGGTCGCCGAACTTGCTGCACGCCGGCAGGGTCGAACGACCCTTGTCGTGCGTTCGGTCCGGACAGCCCGTAACGGTCGCGAGCAGCAGGATCAGGGGCGACAAATGACGCATCGTCAAGCCGAGCCTATCACTTCATGCGCCTGCTCGCGCTCTTCCTTTCAATCGAGCGGCGAGGCAGCTTGCCCTCAGTTGAACAGCTCGGACACCGAACGGCCGTCGTGAATATGGGTGATGGCGGTCGCAATCTGTGGCGCGAGCGACAATACCTCGATCTTTGCTGAGCGCTTGGCCGGTGGGATCGGGATCGTATTCGTCACCAGCAGGCGGGTCAGGCGGGAGGCCGCGAGGCGCTCGATGGCTTTTCCGGACAGCACGGGGTGAATGATGGCGGCCGAAACCGAGCGCGCACCGCGCTCGAGCAGGAACTCGGTCGCGCTGAAGATGGTGCCACCTGTGGCAATTTCGTCGTCCACGAGCAAGCAATCTTTGCCCACGATGTCACCGATGATGTGTGCTGCGCGCGCGTCCTCGTCATCCCCGGAACGGCGCTTGTCGATGAAGGCGAGCGGCAGGTGCAGGCGTTGCGCGAAGCGGCCGGCGTCTTTGGCCTCACCGACGTCTGCCGCGACCACGACCGTATTGGTGATGTCGTCTTGCGCGAGCCGATCACAAATTGCCGGCACGGCCGTGAGTTGATCGGCCGGGTTCGAGAAGAAACCCTGAATCTGCGGTGAATGCAGGTCGACCGTGAGCACCCGGTTGGCGCCCGAGGTCAGCAACAGGTCGGCCATCAAACGCGCAGTAATGGAAATGCGCGGTTCGTCCTTTTTGTCGCTGCGCGCGTACGGAAAATAGGGGATGACCGCGGTGACGCGTTGCGCAGAAGCGTGGCGGAGCGCATCCAGCATGATGAGCAGCTCGATGATGTGCTCGGACAGCGGCGAGCAGGCGGTCTGCACCACGAACACGTCCTGCTCGCGGACGTTCTCGTCGATCTTGATCTTCAGATTCTCGTTCGAAAAGCGGACCGTATGCGAAAGCCCCAGAGGGATGCCGAGGTGGTGGCAAATTTCCGCGGCCAGCTCGGGGTGCGAGGCACCAGCAAAGACTTTGAGATTGCTCGGGGTTCCGCTCATGCCGCTTTTTCTACCGTACGCGATTGCAGTTCGGGAACAAATCGCCAAAACCACCGAAACGCCCGTCGGATTGGGCGTTTCCCGTGTCGTGCGCTAAGGTTTGGAGCAGAAGGAAAACGCTATGGGCCGATGGTCAACGCTGCCGCTGCTGTGCGCTCTCGCGAGCGTCGCGCTACCGGAAACCGCGCTCGCTCAACGCAGCTTCAGCGGCGGGCGCGGCGGCGCTTATTCTTCTCCGGGCGGTGGCGCGGGTGGCGGACACTACGGGGGCGGGCACTATCGCGGCGGCGGGCACTACTACGGCGGGGGCTACTACGGTTACGGCCGCAGCTACTACGGCATGGGCTTCGGAATGGGCTACCCCGTTTACCCGGGCCGTTACTACTACGGCGCTTACCCGAGCGGCTACTACCGGACCTACGTCGGTGACGCCCGCTCGAAGGCTGCCCCGCGCCAAATCCAGCGCGCGCACGTGTACTACCCAGCGCCTGACCACGCCGCTCGTCCGTATTGGGGGCGCGGCTTCTGGGCTTGGCGTGGTAATGCTTGGGTTTGGAACGGCGGCCAATGGTGGACCACGCCATCCCACCCGGGCTGGGTTTGGATCCCGCGACAATGGGTTTGGAACGGCTCACAATGGGTTTGGCAGGAGGGCACGTGGACACCAGTCGGTTGATGCTGCTGCTCGCGGCGTGCGCGTCGCTTGCGTTTGCGGGCAAGGCTGCGGCTGATTCGCCGCAACAAGTCGGTGACTGCGTGTCAGTCAGCGCGGCCGCGATTTTCAAGGGTGATGGCTATCGGCACGTCGTGACGCTGACCAACGCGTGTCAGCGCGCCGTGTCCTGTGAGGTGTGGACCAACGTGGATCCGTCGCCGCACCACGTGGTCCAGGCAAAGCCAGGGAAAAGCGCGGACGTGATCACGCGTAATGGCTCGCCCGCGAGTGAAGTGCACGCCGACAAGCTGTGCCACTTTACGCTCTGAGCGCAGCCAGCGCGGCCAATCCGCCGTCCGACACGCGGCAGATCCGCCAATCCGGCAAGACGCTCGCGCCCAGGCTTTGGTAGAAGCCGATCGCACTGACGTTCCAATCCAGCACGCTCCACTCCAAGCGCCCGCAGCCGCGGGCGTGCGCGACCTTGGCGACTTCGCTCAGCAGCGCCTTGCCGATCCCGTGTCGCCGGTACTCGGGCAGCACGAAGATGTCTTCGAGATAGAGCCCGGGTTGCGTCAAAAAAGTCGAGTAGTTGTGGAAGAACAGCGCAAATGCGACGGCTCGTCCCTGTGCCTCGACGAGCAATGCCTCCGCGGCGGGCCGCGCACCGAACAGATCCTCGGCTAGCTTTTCCGCCTTGCCAGTGACGGCGTGGCCGAGCTTTTCGTACGCGGCTAGAGCTTGGATCAATTCGAACAAGGCGTATTGGTCACCGGGGAGGGCAGGGCGGATCGAGAAGGCGAGTTGAGCGGACGCTTGCTGCATGCCACTCGCATACACCAAAAACGAAGCGCGCACCCGCGGCTGAAGTCACTCGCAGCCCACGCTCGATGTTCTACGGTTAGGGCACCCGGATCCAACGGAGCGAGCGACATCAGCTGGATCCGAGGAGGGTCAATCGATCTGGAACGTGTATGGCTCGGCGTAAGAAGCGGCCTTGGTGCCGCTGGAGACGACGCGCGAGGCAGCCCAGTTGTAGATCATGACGTAGTAGCTGCCGGCCTCCTTCACGGTGAACGTGAAGCTGAACTCCGCGCCTTTATTCGCCCCGCGCTTGTTGTCCGCGATGATCACTTCGGTCACGCTACTCACTTGGATGGTTGGATAGAGATCGGTCGGTACGGCCGTCATTTGCAGGGTGTGTGTGCCCGCGGCTAGCTGGATCTCGTACCAGTCCTGCGTTTGCTGATCGGTCTGGCTCACGTACGGTAGGATGAGCTGCGCGCTGATCTCACTCGCCGGCTCGATTGGCGTGGCAGACGCGCGATCGTTGTTCGGCTCGTGTTCGTCCGCTTCCGCCGACACGGATACGTCGATGGTGGTCGTGTCGGTGTTCGATGAACGGCCATAGACTTGGAAGAACGTACGCGTACCTGGCCCAACGGTGATGAACGAGCTCTGCTTCAGGCCTCGTTGCGAGAGCTGGATGCGCCCCATGTCGGACCCGTCCTTGTCGGCCGTGATCGAGATTTCTATCCAACTGCCGTCCGTCTCGCTGATATCGAGCTGGATCACGTGGGCTCGATCGTCCTTCGGCGTGTCCACGTAGAACCAATCGCTGTCCTGGCTGTTGGTCACGCATAGAGTGGCGCCAGTGCCGAAGTCGACGGCGTGTTCGCGATCATCGTTCGGAATCGAATCGGGGTTTCCGCAGTCTTCTTTGTGGGTGCGGGGGCCGGCAGTCGTCGAGTTTCCAGCGCCTGCAGCGGCAGAACCTGCTCCCGCCGCCGCGCTCGCGGCGCCGCCTTGGTCGTTGCTCGGGGTACCACCATTGCCATTGGACGCGCCGCTTTCGGCGCTCCTCGCGCCTCCGTTTCCGTCTGCGTCTCCGGCTCCGGCGGAGGTCATCCGAGTGGGGCCATCACCGCTCTTTCCTGATGCCTTGTCATCCGCTAGCTGGAGCTGACAGCCCCCGCCGCCCGCAGCCAGCGCACAGATTGCCAAAAGTCCAAGCGAACCCAAGGCGGATCGCCGCCTTTCGAAACCATAGATTTTCATCGAACCCTCTCCTCTTGCGCTCGTACACCGAGCGTCACTTCTCACCCATTGCGACTTCGAAAGCGCGCCGACTCAGACTTCGACTCAGCGCGATTCGACTTCACTTCGACTCCGATGCAGTCGCGTCTATTCAAACCCAAGCAGGGTTGCCTCGGTCTGCGTGAGGTTTGGCTACTCAATCACGCACTCGAGTCGTCGTCTTGTATGCTCGTGCACCTTCGGCGTTGCTCGCTGGTATGTAATTGCGAGACACGAGCTTGCGGCAACGAGGATTGGCGCATGAGCGTTCGGGCAGCGCCGTTCGTGTTCGCAGGAGACGGCGTGCTTTGCGGTATCTACGTATTGGGAACGCGGGACCGCGGCCGTGTTCAGTCCGCACTCGACGCGGGCGGAGCCGAAGCGCGCGGCGTATCCCGTACGAAATGCGCGATCACGTGCAGGATCCGCGCGTCGACCGCGGCTTGGTCTTCGCCGGACTGCTTGAGCTGAGTCTTGCTGACCTGGAGAGAGTGATCGCCGGCATCGACCACGAACAGCTTGCTGGGCGCGTGCATTTTTTGACGCACTTGGCTGAGATGCTCCAGGGGGCACAGCGGATCGCGAGTGCCTTGTACGAACAGAACCGGCGTCGCTAGCTCGAGCAGCACCTGATCTCGGACTTTACCCGAGTCACCCGCGGCGACCAATGGGTAGCCCAGGCAGATCAGTTTGGCGACGGGGTGTTCGAGGGCGACGTGACAGCCGATGCGCGAGCCCATGCTTTTGCCAATCAGGATCAGCTCATGCTCGGGGTGCCGCGCTTGGGCCTCTTTGACGGCGACGAGGTGCGCGCGGATCAGCACCGGCTGCGGATCGGGCGCGCGCTTGATGCCTTGCATGTACGGGTAGTCGAAGGTCTCGACTACGCCCAAGCTGCGCAGCTGGGCTGCCCAGGCTTGCATCCAAGGATGCGACGAGGGCGCCCCGGCGCCATGCGCGAATACGAATAACAGCGGCGCCACGCCCCCATTGTCGCTACCCTGGTGGCGTGGTCAAGCGACTCGGCACTTTGGACGACGGGCGCCGCTCGGCGCGTGTCGGCTTGCTGGCGGATCTCGAACACTACGACAAGGTGATGCTCCATGCGCTGTCCGAGGCACGCGTGTCGGTTTGGATCGGCACGGCCAACGTAAAGGACATTCGGCTCGAAGCGCCATTGGGGACGCGGGCTCGCGCGCGCGGCCAATACTTGTCGATCACGGAGCGGCTGACTGAACTCGTCCGCCGTCGGGTGGAAGTCCGCATTTTGCATGGCGCGCTGCCGTCGCGACCCTTTCGTGAATCCCTGGCGAAGAGCCCTGAATTGTGCGCACCGCGTTTCCAGATGCGCCATTGCCCGCGTGTGCATTTGAAGATGATCGCGGTCGACGGTTCGTATTTGTATTTGGGCAGCGCCAACTTCACCGGGGCGGGGCTCGGCGCAAAGGGGGAAGGGCGGCGCAACTTCGAGCTCGGGATCAGCACCGACGACGACGTGCTGCTGGACGCGGCGCAGGCGCGCTTCGATCGCATCTGGCGCGGCCGCGAGTGTGGAAATTGCCGCTTGCGCGCCGAGTGCCCGGCGCCGCTCGATATGCTGCGCTGAGCGGGCGGGTTCTGCTAAGACTGCGCCCGATGTCGACGCGCCGTTCATTTGCCGGTTTGCCCCTGCTCCTCGGTTTGTGCCTGCTATGCCTGGCCGGTTGCCACAAAAAGCCGGATCCCAAGCTGGTTTACGTGAGCGCTGAGGGCAGCGGCGAGATCGTCGTCGTCGATCCCGAGTTCGCCTCGGTGGTGGCCCGCATTCGGGTCGGCAAAAGGCCGCGTGGCTTGAAGATCTCTCGCGACGGTCGCTCCTTGTACGTCGCTCTGTCCGGTTCGCCACGCGGCGGACCGAACATCGACGAGTCAACGCTGCCCCCGGCTGATCGCTCCGCAGACGGCATTGGCGTGGTGGATCTCGTCGAACGCAAGCTCGTCCGCACGTTGCCCGCCGGCCAAGATCCGGAATCATTCGATCTCTCCAAGGACGGCAAGACCCTGTTCGTCTCGAACGAAGAGACCGCAGAGCTCACCGTGCTCGATCTGGAGAGCGGGAAAATCGTTCGCCGCGTGCCGGTAGGCAAGGAGCCCGAAGGCGTTACGGTGCGCCCAGACGGCAAGGCCGTGTACGTCACGTCTGAACAAGACAGCAAGGTGACGGCCATCGACACCACTACGTTCGCCGTGCTCGGCGAGATCCAAGCCGGCATGCGGCCCCGCGCGCTGGCCTTCACGAAGGACGGCAAGGTCGGCTTCGTGACCAACGAATTTGGCGGCACCCTCACCGCTTTCGACACAGGCACGAATCAAGTGCTGACCACGGTCGCGATTGAAGCCAAAACGCCGGCTGGTCAGCGGCCCATGGGGCTCGTGCTCGCCCCCGACGAGAAACAGCTGTTCGTCTCTACTGGCCGCGGTGGGGGCGTCGCCGTGATCAACGTTGCCAAGCGCGACTTCGATCACATGATCGATGACGTCGGGGCGCGCCCTTGGGGGATCGCCATCTCCGCCGACGGCAAGCATGTCTTCACCGCCAACGGTCCCTCCGATGATCTGAGCATCGTGAACGTGGTCAGCGGCAAGCTCGAGAAGAAGGTGCAACTCGGTGGCGCACCTTGGGGCGTGGTGACCGGCGGCGGTTGAGCCGCCGTCCGCCCATCACATCAAGCCGGCTCACTGCGGGCAGGTCTTGATGTTCGTGATCCAGTCGCCAAGCAGCTTCACCGCGGGCGCGTCGACGACATAGGTGCCGATCTGAGGCATGCGCCCTTGATCCTCGGCTGCGTTGACACGAAGCCAGGTGATCGACTTGGACGGGTCAGCCGGCGTCAGCAGCTTGGCAGTCGGAATCCCTTGATCGCCCTTGACCGGGTCTGCGTTGCACAGGTTGGTTTGCTTCAGCGTTCGGTCGAGGCGCAGATCGACGTTCACCATACCGAGGTCCAGATTGTCCGGGCGGTGGCAAAACGCGCAGTTGGCGTGCATGTACGAGCGCGCTTGCTTTTCGACTGCAGCGGCATCCGCCGGGGCACTCGTGAAGGGAGTGACCAGCGCTTCCTGGTAGGGAACCGCCGGGGGTGTGTCGAACAGGTTCTTGGCCTTGAACGCATCAATTTGGTTCGACGTGCCGACCATCCGATTCATCTGGCGGGTCTCTGGCCCGAGACTGAAGCCACCAGCACCGTTGTGGCATTTCATGCAGTCCGTTCGGCTCGGGTAGGTCCAGGAGACCATGCCCGAACCGCTGTCGACCATGACCCGGCGGCGTGCGTCGGGCACGACCGTCGCTTCAGTCTGCGCGGCATCCCACTGATAGCTGTAACCGACCCAGGTTTGCTCATCGTTTCGGACGAACAAGCGCGTTTCGATCAACTTACTGTTGAACAGGAAATTTTTGAGCAGAACGGTGCCGATTGGGAAGACCCATTTACCTGTGTCGGCTGTGTCGAGGCACTCGGCCGGTTTGGCTGCGCAGTCCTTGATGTGAATCGTCTTGCCGGCGGGGATGACCACACCGCGTTGTTTGTCCGCGGCGTCCGACCACAGCGGGCTGTTTATGTCGTACGGGACCACGCGGTCGGCGAATTTCGTGATGTTGGTCGGGCTCATGCAGCCGGTGAGGCTCAGCTTTTCGAGTGGCGCGTCGACAGGCGGCGGAGTGCACTCACCTGGTCCGGGTTGGCCGCCGCTACCGGCGTTACCGCCGCTCCCTGAGCTGCCGCCCGCGCCGCCGCTGATTGTCCCAGTGCCGGCACTGCCGGCGCTGCCCGGGCTGTTTCCGCCGATGGCGGCCCCCGAAACACCGGCGCTTCCCATAGGGGCCGCGCCTGCAGTCGAGCTGCCCGCGGAGCCCGCACCTGCGCCCACACTGGGCGCGTCCGCGCTGCTACATGACGAGAGCGAAATGATCGAGCCGAGACCGAGCGCTAAGCAGGCAAGGGAACACCCGCTGCGCAAGTGTTGGTTCATGTCCCCAAACTAGCCATCGCTGAAGCTTCCCTTCAATGTCTATTTTCGCTGATGGCTTCAACTTTTGTGACCCATCTTCCACGTACGATGCCCAGCATTCGGCGGAACACTGATAACCAGACTGTCAAGACGTGATCAATCTCGCGTCGGGGTAGCGTGTTAAAACCTCGCTGGATGTGCTTGATTCGCGCGAATGACGAGTTGACCACCACGCGCTTCGAAGGCAGGCTTTGTCTCCAATTTCGCGCTCTATGCGCTCGTTGCTTACGTCTGGCGCAAAACGAATCTGCGCCGCATCAGAAAGAAAGTGGGTTGCCGTGACTGAACGCCTCCATCGCACGAAGCCGGCTCGCGCCGTGCGCTTCAACCGCCTCAACCAGGGGCTCGGACTCGTCGCGTGTGCAGCCGGCCTGCTCGGTGTCACTCAGGCGTGCGGCTCGAGCGGTAGTGATCCCGGACCGACTGCTGGCTCGGGCACCGCGGCTGTCGGGAACAACACCAGCGCGGGCAGCGCGGGCATGCCGGTTGGAGCTGGCGGCACACCGGGTACGGCTGGCTCGAACAACCCGACTGCTGGCTCCGGCACTGGTGGTGCTTCTGGCGCAGCGCCATCGGCTGGCGCGCCGAGCGGTGGCGGCATGCCTGGCACAGCGGGAGCCGCTGGCGGAATTTCTGCCGGTGCTGGCGGCAGTCCTCCGCTGAACCAGACCGACAACGTGCTGGAGCGTAACAACAACGCTTCGCGTGACGGCCTGTTCGTGCAAGCCAAGTTCACCAAGACCGCCATCGCGACCATGACCGCGGACACGGCCTTCAACACCGGTGCCAAGTTCACTGGCAATATGTGGGCTTCGCCGCTGTACTTGTCGCCCGCGAGCGCCGGCGGCAAGGGCCT
>DATEPG010000387.1:0-12357 GCA_035273265.1 Polyangiaceae bacterium | reverse complement strand
CCCTCGCTCAGGTCCGGCTCGGATAGATCCCCTCGAGCGCGATGATGAAGTTGATCGCCAGCACGAGCTGCCGGTTCTCGTGTGGCTGGCTCCCGCCCGCGATCGAGGATGTGGCAGCCGCCATCGCCGCGGTTCCGGATGCGGCATAAAACGGCGTTTGATCCTGATTCGCCGGCACTGCGCCGACCGGGCTCGGGGTGCTCGGCGCGCCGTCCGAACACGGCGCGGAGAAGCCGTGATTGTGCGCCGGCATCTGAGAGGAGCCACTGAGAGTCCGCAAGCCCCACATCGAGAACTCATTCCCCAATACCGCGCACTGGAGTTCGACAATGACACGGTCGTCCGGCGACTGAGGCACTCAGTCAGACAGTCCACAATACCGAAGAAACTCGTTCATGGACCGACAGCGACTCTGCCGTGGATGGGTTCCATCGCAGCGCTCATTGTTGCGTGCGAAGATGCAGAGTGCGCCTCGTAGCCCGGTCGGGCGGGCCGCGGAGTGAGCGCCCGAGGTGGGGCTGCCGGGCACGCGAAGGCCCCAAACGCGATTGCAGGTCATGCGAACGCAGGTCATACGAACGCGCAGACTGCGGGGAAGCTGAATACTCAAGACTCGGGCGCGACAATCTCGGAGAAATTCACGTTTCTCTCTTGTCATCGTTCGAACACCGACGTAGCGAAACGATGTGCAGGGAAAACACCTTCAGCATGGGATTGCCGCAGTGAGCGCCTTCGCGCTCTCGCTGTTTGCTCACTGGCAGCCTGTTCCCGGGGAGTGCGCGCGGCTCGGTCTTGGGCGAACGGCGTCCGCGACGCCACAACCAAAGCCCGGTTCCGAGCTCAAACGGCAGCACGTGGTCGACGCAACGCTGCAGCAAATTCGGGACAAGTATTTCGAGCCTGCGCGTGTCGACCCACGTCGAATGTTTCTCGCCGCGCTCACCCACATGCAAGACGAGATGCCAGCGTCGCTCGTGTCCTATGATGGGCATTCGGCGCGGGTGATACTGCGCGTAGGCGTTGAAGAACGTGCATTCCGTGTCGACGATATTCAGGGCCCCTGGGACGTCTCGGCGCGCCTGCGAGAGGTATTTGGATATGTTCAGCTCGCGCTCGGCCCCGGCAAAACGCAGCTGCGAGCACTAGAGTACGCGGCTTGCGATGGCATCCTGCAAACTCTCGATCCACTTAGCCAGGTCTTGAGACCGGCTCGCTACGCGGAGATGACACCGGCGGCCGACAGCGCTGCCGTGGGTGTCACGCTCTCGATCCGCGACCAGGCAATGACGGTCATGAGCGCGGTGCCGGGAAGTCCGGCAGCGAGCGCAGGGTTGATGCGGCTCGATCGCCTGACCCGGATCGACGACGAGTCGACCTCGAACATGACCCTGGACGACACGATCATCCGCCTGCGCGGAAAATACGGTTCTCGGATTACGCTGTGGATCGAGCGAGACGGCGCGCTCGGCTGGAAGAACAGCAAAGCCTTCGAGCTGATTCGTCGACCCGTTCTGTTGAGTTCCGTCTCGTCGCGGCAGCTGGCGCCCGGCATCGGCTACGTTCGGCTGGAAAATTTTCAGGCGAGCACTGCCGACGAGCTGGATCAGGCCCTGACCGAGCTATCGCAAAACGGCCCCCTGAAGGGCCTCGTGCTCGATTTGCGCGATAACATGGGAGGACTACTCGCTCAGGCCACCGCAGTTGCCGATCGATTCCTCGATGGCGGTGTGATCGTCACCACGGTGGGAGCCAGCGAAGGCCGAGAGCAGAAACTTGCGCAGCCCGCGCGGACTCGAGCCGCCTATCCGATGGTCGTGCTGCTGAACGCAGTCAGCGCCAGCGCCAGCGAGATCGTTGCCGGCGCACTGCAGCGTCTCGACCGCGCCGTGATCGTCGGCGAGCGCTCGGCTGGAGCTGGCACCGTCCAGCTCGCCTTTCCTCATCTCGATCCCGACGGAGCTGCGCTCAAGCTCACCATTTCGCAGTTCTTGCTCTCGGGAGACATCCCCGTCAGTGGCGTGGGAATCGCGCCCGACGTCGCGCTGGAAAGCGTGACCATCGATCCATCGGACATGCACTTTCTTCCGTCGGAGCATGCTCGCATCCCCAGTCGCGCCGCCAAGACCGGCGACACGACTTTTGCAGAGCCGTCGGTCATGACCGTACGCTATGAACCTCGTCTTCCCGAGCGCCTAGCGCGCTCGGCGAGTGACAACCGAGACGACGCCCGACTCGAGTCAGACTTCCAGGTGCGCCTCGCGCGCGACCTAGTGGCTCGAATGTCCGTTGGCGACCGCGCGAAAGCGCTCGCGTCCGTGCGCGACTTCATCGAAACCACCCGGACGATGGAAGCGCGCTCCATCAGCGAGCACTTGCGCCGCCTAGGTATCGATTGGGCGGCGCCTGACCGAGCGGAACAAGCAGGTCCGCCGACGGGCGATCTGCGCGTGAGCGTCACCACCGATCGCGCGCGCGACACCGTACCTGCCGGTCAGCCAATGACAGTCACGGTTCGGCTGACCAACAAAGGCGCTCGGCCCATCCACCGCCTGCGGGCCGTGACCCGCAGCGAAAACCCGTATTTCGACGGACACGAGCTACTCTTCGGGCGCGTTGCTCCCGGCAAAACAGTGACCGCCAGCGCGACGCTCGGTCGCGTGCCCAAGGATGCGCCAAGTCGACAGGATATCGTCAAGGTACACTTCAGTGCAGAAGGCGGCGAGCCCCCACTCGACGCCGAGCTGCGTCCGATCGTCACGGGCGCGGCACGGGCAACTCCGCAACTGGAGCTGGGCCCAGTGGCGCTCGCCAGCCGCGCCGAGCGCGTGCGAATCGCAGGCAGCGCGCGCGCCCCTGCAGGAGTTCTCGACGTAGCGATTGCCATTGGCAGGCGTAAAGTCGACTATCTATCGAACCAGCGTACTCTCGACTCCACGAAGTTCGACTTCGAGTTCGACGTCGCGCTGGATCCCGGCATCAACGTCATCACTGTCAGCGCGCGCGACAACAAGAACGTCCCGACACGTCGAACCGTGATCGTGCGAAGAGACGGGCCAGGCGGCGAATCGCTCACCCCCGCGCCGAGCTCATTGGAAGCACCTTTGCTCAAACCGCGGACGCGCAGCTACCCTCAACGCAACGCTTTGTGATCGTGAGGCTCGCTCAGCTTCTTCCACAACGGTCAGCCGGCTTTGACAGGGGCGGGTTCGGGATTGTGCACGACGTCCGAGGCAGGTGTCCTTGTGCCACTGTGCCAGCCTCTTGCGATGCCCCTGGGGAATTGCCGACAAATCGCGGGCAAGCTCACGGCATGACCATTGCTACGAAGCTGCAATCATGAAGTTCTGTTCGAAGGCTGCTGCCCTCGGCTCTCTGGTGTTGGCGGTCGTGGTCGCTTGCGGTCGAGCCGAAGATGACAACGGGGGCGCGGGTGGTCCTGCCGGTGGAAGCGCCGGCTCGGGCGTGGCGGCATCTGGCGGCAAGCTGGGCGTCGGCGGAAGCTCGCTGGCGGGGGCGTCGGGGAAAGGCGGAAGCACCACCACTGGCGGGAGCTCCGGTGAGGGCAACGCAGCGAACACGGGTGGGAGCATCGTTTTGGACGCGGGTGCTGGCGGCACCGGGAACGACTCCGTGCCTCTGGGGGAGGGTTCGTGGGACACGACGCTCGCGCTCTCGGTCACCAAAGCCGGCCCCGGCGCGAACATCAACTGCACTGCGGCTCAATTCACGCTGCACCTTTCGCCCTCGGGGAACGACCTGAAGGCCATCAGCGGTCGGGACGGCGCCGTTCTAGTCGGCGAGCTCATTCGCGACGCGCAGGGCAGCCCCAGGTATTCCGTCAGTAAGCCACTGCCTGTTCCCACGCGCGGTGACTGCGCTTTGAGCAGCATCGAGATCACCGAAATAACGCTGCAGGCTTGGGATGAAAGTGGCGATGCGCTTGCTGACATCATCGGAGGCAGCGGAAAAGCCCGCGGCAATTTGATCCTGGGCGATCAGGGATTCACGATCGAGCTCAGCTTCACACTGCAAGGCGTGCCGGACGCGACGCCGCCTTCGCTCTTGGCACCCAGCACTCTACACCCGCTCGACGGCGTTTTGCTTCGCACAACCGAGCCGGTCGCGGTCACCAGCAGCGTGACGTTGACGAACACGGACTCAGGCAGCGCGAGCCACACTCTGACTGGCTACACCGCGAGCAACGGCGCGTTCGGCAGTTTCTCATCCCCGCTGAACTTGCCGTTCGGATCGAGCTGGAAACTGACTGCAACGGGTACCGATCTCGCGAAGCATCCTTTCGCTATCGGTGCATTGCCACCGCTCGCCGTGCTCGCCGATCCAGGCCTTTTCGCTCAAGATGGCTTCGAGGGCACGCCGACCCTGAGCTTGACCGGAAGCGCCAAGATCGTGACTGCGGTCGGCACGCTTCCCGCAATCAAAGGCAACCAGTCGTTGTTCGTGCCCAGCGGTTCTTCGGCCACGCTGCATGTTGCCAGGCCCACCAGCGCCAACAGCGTCCGCTTCACGGCTCAGCTTTTGACGGACATCGCCAGCTCAGGCAATGGCGTCCTCGATGTGCAAGCGGGCGTGATTGGCGGCAGTCTGCGCGTGCAAGCGACCCAAGGCCTTCCCGCCGAGCCATCGATCGGCACGAACGACAGCACATGGATGCACGCCAGTCCCACGCAGGAGGTCACTTTGCCATTGACAGAGAGCGGCGCGGACGTCGCAATTCGCTTCGCACCGCCGGTGTGCCGGGGCTTGTGCCCGCCCTTGCGGGCGCTCCTGATCGACGATCTTCGCGTCGAGTGAGCCTTTTCAGCGCGCGTCGCCCCGCGCCATTCGTAGCACCCACGCGCGCAGAATCCGGCGGCGGGCCGAGGGTGCCGAGTTTCGTTGCAAAACGAAACTCGGCGGGCCCAGCAACCGAGCTACGGAATGACGTGCGCGATGGTGAGGCTTCTGGGCGTTGTGTCGGTGGATCGGGGATACATACTGATGAAAGCATCGCCTTGCCTGCCGGCCGCAAGTCCGTTTCCGCCGGGCATATCCACACTTTTGCCCCACAGCCGTTCACCGTCGGACGAGTAGGCAACGACGTCGCTCAGGCCGAGGTCGGTGGAGTACGGTGACGCCAGGAGAAAAACATTGTCGCTCGCGTCCAGCGCGACTTGCGTGGACCTGCCCTCGAGCTCCACTCCGAGGGGAGCGCTCCAGATCACGTTCGCGCTGCTGAGCTCTAGGCGGGTGATCGAACTCTCGTCGACGATGAAAGCGCGCAGGTCCTGATTCGGCTGGGCGATAAGGAACCGGCCATCTTGCGGAATTTCGACGCTATCGATGGACTCACCGCGCGACGAGAACGTCGCCACGGTGACGGGGCGATAGCCCTTCCAAAGTTTGATATTGCCCGCAGCGTCCACCGTGACCGAGTTGAACGTCAGGCAGGAGAGGGAGGTACACGTGAAGGACGGCACCGGCGCCTGCCAAAGCATCTCACCGTCCGGAGCGTAGGCCGCCAGGAAGGCGAGCGTGCCAACTCCCAGGACGACAACGTTGTCGCTGGCGTCGATCGCGACAGCCAAACCCATGTCGAAGCCGCAGCTGTCGAACCCTTGGGTCCACAACAGCTCACCGTTGGCCGATAGCTTCCTGAGCATAGCCTGCGGATGATTGTACCCCTCGGCCGCAAAGCTGTAGGAAAAGCCCACAATCAGGATGTTCCCTTGCGAGTCGATCGCAATCTTTTCTACTTTATCACCCTCGTCTGTACCGATCTCTTCCAGCCAGGCAAGCTCCCCGCTCGCTGTATACTTGGCGACGTACAAATCAGGCTTTGAATATAGGTCTGGTGTCTCCCGGACGACTACGACCGAGCCGTCGGGAGCTACCGCCAAGAAAGGGGCTGAGAAATTAACGTTCGTGAGCTCGTTGCACCACTCCGCGCCTGAGATGCTGCAAGGTGCGGACGACACCGGAGTTCCGCCGGTGCCTGCAGCTCCACCTGGGTTCGCCCCAGACCGCCCGTCGGCACCGCCGCTCCAGGGGAGCCCCGCGCTGCCGCCTCCGCCGTTACCGCCAGCCGCGCTGGCCCCCGCCCCTCCCATGGCACAGCTGCTCCAGGGCGACCCTGCGGCGCCACCGCCAGCACCGCCTCCCGCGCTCGCCCCGGGCAACGGCTCGTCATGGTGACAACCCCAGACCAAGCTCAGCAGCGTTGCCAGGCATAACCCTCCGCCCTTAAAATCCCACATTGCGGAAGTATGTCAGCGTCGCGCCGGGACACCACTTTTTTTGCGGCTGCCGCGAAATGGCGCGGGTGTCGTGGTGCTCGTTGTCTGGAGTGATCCCGAGTTCCGCGTTTAGCGAAATGCAAAAGCCATCTTCTCACCCGAGAGGGGGACCACGACCTGCTCGCCCTTCTCGAGCCCGCGTACATCCAGATGGACGGCTTCCGCGTCCTGCCTGAGCAATAGGTAATTGAACGGCCGCGGCCATGCGAGCTTGGACAGATCTGCGGGAGCCCCCGCGCGCCGCCAGCGCGGGCGCGGCCCTCCGCCGCCCGCCGAAACGATGAACGCCTTGGCCAGCCGCTGATCGGCCGCGTCGCGCCGATACAGATAGCGCTCGAAACCGTGGGCGTGAGCCGAGATCAGCGCCAGCCCACGATTGCTCTGGTAGAGCTCCTTGGCGAAATCGCGTGCGTCGGCCTGATCGCCCGCGACCAGTGGACTCTGCGTGTAGGGCGACTGATGCACGAACAGCAGCGCGCCATATTGCTCGTTAGCCGGTGCGTGATCGACCTGATAAAGCTCCGCGCGCAGCCACGCGAGCTGCTGTTGCCACTCCACTTCGCACTTGTTTGCAAGGATGCTCGACGAAGCACACAACGCGCCGCGATTGCCATCCAGTACGATCATCTTTACGTGGTGCCAATCGAACGAGTAGTAGGTGTGTGCCAGCAAATCGTTGAACCGCCGCTTCAACTGGCGCGTCACTTGCGCCCGGCCGCCCATGTAGTCGTGGTTGCCCATGACCGGAAAGAACCATCGGCTGCGCGGCTCCTGACCTGGCACGCTGCCAGTCGACTCTCGTCGCAGCGGCGCCAGCAACTGGTCGAAGTAGTTCCAGTTGTCGTCGCTCGCCGAAAAGACCATGTCGCCCAACAAGACGAGCGCCTGGAACTGCTGAGTCGCCAAGTCATTCACGAGAGCCTTCTGCTCGGCGAGGTTGGACTCGGCGAGCACGAGCCGCCCCCAGATCGAAGTCCGCTGCAAGTCGCCGATTACCGCTAGCTGGTCCTGCCGGTTCAACTTTTCGGTGCGCGGATAGCCGACGGTCGGCTGGGCCGGCGGCGCGCTACCGCCCGCGCTCTGCGCCGCGCACGGGCAGATGCCGGTCGCCAGCCCAAGACAGGCCAACATCGCTCGCTGTCCTGACCTTCGCATGCTCGACCAGATAGTACGGAATCGAGGGCAGAACCAACGCCGTCTAGCGCAGGTACCCGAGTCGTTTCAGCTCCAGAGCGGGGTCGATCAACTGCCCTCCCACGGCGCGAGCGAGCCCTTCCACGTCTTTTCGGTCTTTGCGGACGAAGACCGTCAGTGGCAAGGCTTGGAGCGGCTCGAGGAACCGATACGGGAACTGGAGCAGCGCGTACTCGTCTCGCTGGCTCGCGAAGGCCGGCTCTGAGTAGAAGATGGCGGCCTCGCTGGCCAGATTGAAGGCGTAAAAAGTTGGCCGCTGCGCCACCACGTAGGTCAGATCCTTCCGCCCCGCGCCGAGCGGCTGAGGCGCGCCGTGTCTGGCAATGTGCGGGTCGCACAGCCCGAGCATGTCCAGCGTTGGCGCTCGCCAGTAGTACGGCAAGATCCCGGCGTACTCGGTCGCCACCAGCTCGTCCTCTCGAGCCAGCGGCGCCAGTCGCTCGCCCATCGCTCGCAGCCTCGCCAGGCTCACCCAGCTCACCTTTTCGATGTCGAGTCGCGTATGGGCCGCGGCCGAGATCGCCGCCAGCGCCAGCCCCGAAAAAGCGTAGGAGGGTAGGTGTCCGAGTCGGCTGAGCTGTTCTCGGTGGAAGAATAGCCCGCGCAAACCGAGAACGGCGCCGACGGCCAAAGGCACCACGCACGGAGTCAGCAGTCGGTCGTAGGGCATCCAATCGCCGTCACTCCAGAGCGCAAGTGCAGCACAAGCGAGCGTGAAGCTGAGCGCGGTGAGCCCTGCTTGACGCGTTCGTTGCAGCAAGATCGTGCCGAGCAAGAGCGACGAAGCGACTGGATGGCTCCGAACGTAGCCTTCGAGCAGCGAGGCACTCGGGCCATGCAAGAGTCGCTCGAGCGCTGCGCGACCGGGAGTGTGAAATAACCAGCCGAGGTGTCCGCCTTTGGCGAGCACGGTATTGGGCAGCCAGCTTCCGAAGTAGACGAGCCGGAACGCGAGCACCGGCAAGAACAGCCAAGCAAAGCGCGTGAGTTCGCGCTTCGCGATCGCCTGGACGCCCGGCGCGGACCCTCGCCCGAGGCAGCCGACTGCGAAAGCCAACAGGAAAAGTACCCAGCCCTCAGGACGCGTGAGCGCAGCCAAGCCGAATACCGTGGCCCAGGTCGGCGTCGGTTGCTGCTTTGCGGATGACGCGAGTTGCAGCGCCAAGCCAGCTGCGATCAAGCTCGCATAAAGCAGCGTTTCCATGCCTGTTTGGCTGTGAAAAGCCAGCTCCGACGAGCACGCGACGATCGCCGCTGCGCCCAGCGCGAGCGCGCGCCGCGAGCCGTCCCGAACACAGGCACGCACGGAAGCGTATGCCGCGACCGCACACGCCACCAATGCGAAGCGACCAAGTAGCCCAGCGCAACGGTACGGATCTGCACCCAGAGCGATCGGAATTGCCATCAACACGGAGAAGAGCAAGGACGAGGTGCCCTCGACGCGCTCAGCCGGATTGTACGAAAGACCCCGGCCGTGAATCAGATTCCAGGAGTGTCGGAAGGTAATGAACGCATCATCGATGATCGCTCCTGCGTAGCTTCGCGCGTGAACCCACGCAACCACGCTGATCGCGGCTAGCAGCGCGTACTCGAGCCAGTCTTTCCAGGTGAGGTCAGTGGGGACCTGAAGAGCGCTGCGTACGACTCTGCGCCAAGGCTGCCAATTCACGGCGGCAAGACGTACAGGCTGAACGCGGGGATCTCGACCTTTAGGTAGGTGTTTACGTATACCATGCAAGTCCAATTGTACGCGGGGACGGCGACTTGAGCATAGTTGGGCAGCGCGCTCGTGGAAGCGTAGCCGATCACAGTATCGGTTTGGTTATAGTCACCACAGCTCAACGCGACGTAGTTGGCCACCGGACAACCGCCGACCTGTTGGTTGACGCAGAGATGCACGGCCACGGTACCCGCTTGGGCTGCTTTGAAAAGGTACCTGGACGCGCCAGCGATGGTGGCAGTCGTGGCGCAAGTAGAGCCGACTAGCTTGTAATCGCCATCACCGCCGATGCCGTTGCAGTTATCGTCCGGAGTCTGAGGTCCACAGGCTTCTGCCTTGGCTGCGACGTTACTCGCGCAGGACGTTTCCCATTGCACGGACGCGTTGTTCGGCCCTAGCACGCAGGCCTGCGAACCTGGCTTGCATGAGCCGAGCGCGGCCGTTTCGCAGGCGCGTTTTGCACCGGGCGCACACACCGTGCAGCCGTTTTGCGTGTTGTCCGGAATTCCGTTGCAATCGAGGTCGGTCGCGAAGCGGCAGTCGGGAGGACCCGCACTCGAGCCGGTGCACTGGCCCCACGCCGACTGAGTCCCGTCGGCCGCGAACACGCACTTGCGCTTGCCCGGAGCGCACGCACCCAGGTAACCCGTGCTGCAGTCGCTCAGCGCATTGGGCTGCGAGCACTCACAGCTGGCTTCTTTGTCATCGGCCGTGCCGTTGCAGTCGTTGTCCAGATCGGAGTCGCAGCGACGCAGGCCGCAAATGTCAGCAGCGCCTGCGGAAGCAACCGACCCACCGCCGCTGCCGCCAACGCTGCTGCCGCCAACGCTGCTGCCACCCTCGCTGCTGCCACCCTCGCTGCTGCCGCCCTCGCCTGCGCTGCCTCGGTCGTGTCCGCCAGCGGCCCCTGCACTGTCAGACGGCGTGGATTTGCCCGCACTGGCGCCGCTTCCGAGGCTGCCTGCTTGGTGCGCACCGCCGCGACCGCTGACGGTGCCGCCCGGCGCTTGGCCAGCGCTTCCGCTCTGCGCACCGCCAGTCTCCAGGTCGTCTTCGGGCAGGCCACCCGAGCAATCGAGCAGGAGCAACGCGGCGGAACCGAGTGCGAAAACTCTCCTAGAGGAAAACTTGGGCATGCTCACCAACGCCTTTGCAAGCTCGCTCCCAAGACGGAAGGCATCAACCAAGGAGAACAATTCCAATCGGTGCGCGCAGTTGCGCTCGGGGGCGTGGCTGACGACGCTGGGCTTCGTGCCGTCAGAAGCAGGATAGCGCCCACCAACGTGGCCGCTCCGCCGACGCCGATGACCACGTAGCCCGCGGTCTTCTGATCGGACGAAGCGGCTTCGGTACTGCGCGCGCCCTCTCTGTCGCCCGCGTACCATTGGTCGAGTGCGTCGTTGTGCTTGGCCTGGCCGAGCGCCGCGATCGCGATACCGGCGCCCACGCCGGCCAAGCCGACCCCGGTTACCAGATAACCGGCAAGGCGCTGCTGGGAGCGGTGTCGCGCGAGCTCACCACTCGCCTCTGCTTGCGCGGCAGGCTCCGCGGGCCGCGGCAGCGGCGCGACTGCGGCCACGACAGGAGGCTGTAACTCGAGCGTGAGCGCGACTTCTACGCGGTCTTTGGCGCGAACTGCTAGGCTGCGTTGCTGGGTTTGGTAGCCCGCGAGCGAGGCGCTCAGCAAATGCTGACCCGCCGTCACCCATCGCTTGACCGCGGCGCCGCTGCGCGCAACCGGGTGATCATCGATCCGAAGTTCAGCCTCTGCCGGGGTCACCTGGACAGCCAACTCCGCGAGCTGTTCGCGTTGCGTGGCGAGCTCTTTTTCCACGCGAGCGCGCCGGGCGGCGACAATGACGGCGCCGCCATCAGCCAGGTACTTCTCGAACGCCTCGACCGCGGCAACTGGCTGACCGAGCGCCGCATGGACTTGGCCGATGTTGTAGAGCGTGCCGTAGGCGGGGTAGAGCGCATAGCAACGTTCGAATTCCGCCAGTGCCTCAGGCAACCGCCGACTGTCGACGAAGGCGACGCCTTGCTGGAAATGCTTTCGGGCCTCGACCTGGGCGGGCTCATCCGCCCACGCGCTGGGCGCGAATAGCGCGGCGACGAGCGCGGTTCGTCCAATGATGCGCCGAAATCGACGACGCCCTGATTGGCAGACCGAATGCTGGTGCAAGCTCACGTTGCTGCTTCTCGCCAATAGCGCAAATTCAGAGAGAACCGTCCCGATCTCGAACAATTGACAGTCGCCCACAGGGCATGGGCTGTCAAGCGTCGCCTCCGTGCTCTCGCGCTCGGCGACGAGCGCTCGCTAGAACGTCGGCTTTCGTTCGATATCGAGCGGCTTGCCTGAAGCGGCGGGGCCCGGCGGCTTCCGCATGCTGGGCAAACCAGGCAAGGGGGCTGCTGTTGCCTTCGGTCCACTGGCACTGGGCGCCGCGTCTGCCTTGGGAACGACCTTTTGCGGCTCGGCCGAGGCGAAAGTGGTGGGCTCAGAAACGATGCTGGCGCTCGCAGAGGGTACCAGCGCCGGTGTAGCAGCCGTGGCCGACGCCTCGGGGGATTGAGCGACGCGCGGCAACGCATGCGCAGCATCGGCTCGATCTTCGACGGCCGTGGACTTCGATCGCCTCAGCGTTGCACCGAGCAGTGCCAAGAGCGCGCCCACGAGCAGTACGCCGAGAGCCCACGCGAACGGTCGTTTCTTGCGCGAGTTGCCTTCGGCTCGAAGCTGAACGTCGACGTGGCGCGTGGTTGGTTGGGCGCTCTGCACGTTCGCCGAGGCGGCCGTGGCTTCGGCCGTGGGCGCTTTCAACGCGGCGCGCTGCAGAGGAACGGTTTGGCCGCGTGCGCCAGCCTGAGGCTGTGCAGCGGAGGCGAGCTCGGGTGTCGACTGCCGGGAGTTCGCGGACGACGATGACGACGAGTCGAGCAGGCAGGCACGTCGCAGCGCGTCGACGAGTTCGCGCGCGCTCTGAAACCGCCGCTCTGGGTCTTTGGCCAGCGCACGCGCCAACCAGGCATCGAGCTCCGTTGGCAGCGCCAATGCGGTAGGGAGCTTGGGTACGGGCCCGCCGTGAACCTTGAGCGCGATCGAGATCAGGTTGTCGCCGTCGTACGGTCGCGTGCCCGTCAGACACTCGA
>DATEPG010000386.1:0-8838 GCA_035273265.1 Polyangiaceae bacterium | reverse complement strand
CAGGGAGTGAGCGCGCCTATCTGTACGGCATCGCCGTGCGCGTCGCGGCCAACGCGCGCCGTTCTCGAGCGGCAAGACGTGAATATGCGGACGAGAGCGCGCTGTCCAGCGAACCATCGCCAACACCGAGCAGCGAGGCGCTGCTCGAGGAAAAGCAAGCGCGCATGTTCTTGGATCAGGTGCTCGACACGCTGCCGCAGGATCTGCGGACCGTGTTCGTGCTGTTCGAGATCGAGAGGTTTTCGCTGCGCGAGCTCGAGGAATTGCTGCAAATCCCGCTCGGCACCGTCTCTTCGCGGCTCCGCCGAGCGCGTGAAGCGTTTCATCACACCGCTCAACGCATCAAACGTTCACGGCTCGCACCGGGAGCTGCGCCATGACCGAGCGGGAACCGTTCTTCGACAGCTGTGATGACTTCGAGCGCAGTCTCCTTCGCTCAGTACGCCAAGATGCGCCAGCTGCTGGCGCCGCGTCGAAGACCATCGCCGCGCTGGGCCTGGACCCGGCGGCAGTGGCGGCGACCACCGCCACCAGCGTTGTAGCGGGGGCGCTCGGTGCTCGTGGCGGCAGTGCTTTGGCGGTGTTTAAGGGGCTCGGTGTGGGGCTTCTGGTCGGGAGCGTCGCAATCGGCGTCGCGGGGCGGGTTTCGCAGAGCTCCTCTGCCGGAGACCCGCGCCCTCCAGCGCCCCTGGTCGACGGCCGCGTTTCGAGCAGCGAAAGCCAGTCTGCGCGCTCGATATCGGCCGAGCAGCCTCGAGCGGGCACTACGATTGCGATACCAGTCGCTAGTGCCAGCACGCCGAAGCAGTCCGTGGGCGCTCAGCCACCCGTGCCCCGCGATGCCGCACCCGTGGCAGAAAAGTCGCCGCCACCGAGCGAACCGCCGATGGTACCGGTGACCGGCCCCGCAGCCCTGGCCGCGTTCGGTCCTATTTCGAGCAGCGGCCGGGTTGCAGAGCCGCCGAGCGCGCTTTCAATCGCCGAGCAGGTCAAGATCATCGATCAGGCGCGGAGCGCGCTGAAGGACGGTCGCGCGAGCCAAGCGCTCGGCCTTGTCAGCGCTTATGCCGAGCGTTGGCCAAACGGGGCGTTGACGATCGAAGCCGTGATCGTACGCATCGAGGCTGAACTGGCGCTGCACGATCGAAATGCTGCAGAGCGCGACGCGAGAGCCGTCATCTCCGCGCTCCCCGGCAGCCGCTATGTCACGCGTGTGCGTGAACTTTTCTCGCCGCCTCTCGCCGACTCCGAGTAATCGGAGCTGGCGTTCGCGTTGCGCAGAAAGTGCAGGGCCCGCAGTTCGCTTTGCGCCGCGGATGTGGCAGGCTCCATCGCCCCTATCGAGCATTCTTCGTGCCTCCTGACGCCATCGAATTTCAGCCTCGTCCCGTTGCTTTTGCTACGCATGTGCTGCCCGCCGCTGGCTACGCGTGCCTGATTTTCTACGCGGGTTTGGTGCGCATCGCGGCGCTGCCCCAAGTGGGCTTCGTCGCGACTGACAAGCTCTTGCATGCTCTGGTATTTGGCGGGCTGGGCTTGCTGCTCGCGCGCGCCGTGCATTGGCTTCGTTCCAGCGCGTCATTGATTAGGAAGCTCGTGCTCGGCTGTGTGGGCTCCTCGCTGCTCGGGCTGTTGCTCGAACTGTGTCAAGCAGTCACGGCGTACCGCTCGGCCGATGTCTGGGATTGGGTTGCCGATACTCTGGGCGCACTGCTCGCGAGCGGCCTCGCCCTGGCATTTTTCAATTGGCTGCCGCGGCGCGCGCATGGCTAATTCACTCCCGCGGTTGATCGTGTTCAGCGACACGACGCGCGCCGCTCCCGCGCTGATGTTGGCCCGGTTCACGGCGCTTGCGGCCCGCGCCGAGGTGGGCTCGGTGCTGTTCACGCTGCGCGACTACACGCTCCCCGTGCGTGAGCGTTGGGCGCTGGGCGAACGCTTGGCCGAGCTGTCGGCCCGTACGCAGCAAATTTTCGGAATTGGCGAGCGCGCCGATTTGGCGCGTGCGTTCGGCTGCGCTGCCTTTCATCTGCCGCGGAATGGGCTGAGCGCGGCTGATGCGCGAAGCTATTTGGGCTCCAAGGTTCTGCTCTCGCGAGGTTGTCACGACCCGGCCTCGGCGGTCGAAGGAGACCTGGATGCGGTCTTGCTTTCACCGATTTTCGAAGCCAGAAAAGGCCGGCCCGCTCTGGGTATCGCGGCACTGGAACGCGCGGGCGTCGCGCACCCTGGGCCAGCCCGGTTCGCGCTCGGGGCGGTGAGCGCGTTCAATGCGGCGGCCTGCCTCGGCGCAGGCGCTGCCGGCGTCGCGGTCATTGGCGCCGCGCTCGAGGCCGATCCCGAGCCGCTGCTCGCTGCGCTGGGGATCTTGCGTCGCTAGACCGGCCCGGCGGCGCTCGCGCCGTCCGCTGTATGGTATACGCCCCTCCCAACCCCCCTTCTGCCATGACGAAACCGCCGTTCCAAGCCGTTCCCACTGAGCTCGATTTCCCGAAATACGAGCAAAACATCCTCGATCTGTGGGGCACGCGCGGCATTTTCAGCAAAGCCCTGGAAGCGGGCTCGCCTGCCGCGAAAAAGTACGTGTTCTACGAGGGCCCGCCCACGGCCAATGGGCTCCCGCACAACGGCCACGTGCTCACGCGGGTGATGAAGGACCTGTTCCCGCGCTACCACGCAATGCTGGGCGAGCAGGTGCTGCGCAAGGGCGGTTGGGACACCCACGGCCTGCCGGTCGAGGTCGAAGTCGAAAAAGAGCTGCGCATTCACGGCAAGGCCGCGATCGAACAGTTCGGAGTCGAGCCGTTCGTCAAGCGCTGTATCGAGAGCGTGTTCCGCTACACCAGCGAGTGGGAGCGGCTCACCTCGCGGATCGGCTTTTGGGTCAGTCTCGACGATGCATACGTCACGTACCACAAGAGCTACGTCGAGAGCGTGTGGTGGGCGCTCTCGGAGCTGTTCAACAAGGGCTTGCTCTATCAGGGCCACAAGGTCGTCTGGTGGTGGGCGCAGGGCGGCACCGCATTGTCCGCGGCCGAAGTCGGGCTCGGCTACAAAACGGTCGATGACCCGAGCATTTACGTTGCGTTCCCGCTGCTCGACGAGCCGGATACGGCGCTCGTGGTGTGGACGACGACGCCTTGGACTCTGCCGTCCAATGGTTACGCGGCGGTTCGCCCGAACACCAAATACGACGTGGTAACGCTCGGCGCCCAGCTGGAAATCAAGGGCAAGAAGCCGGCGGTCGTTCGCGAGCTCGCGGTCACGCAGCTGATTGTCGCAAGCGACCTGCGAGCGGCGCTGGCCGAAAAACTCGGCCACGAGTTGACCGTGGTGCGTACGCTGCAAAGTAGCGAGCTGATCGGTAAGCGCTACCGTCCACCGTTCGACTTCTATGCCGAGTCGCTGGCTGAAGCGCGGGTTGCGCTCAAGGGCGGCGGCGATGACGCGCTTTGGTGGCGAGTGATCGCCGAAGATTTCGTGACCCTCGATACGGGCACCGGAGTGGTGCACGTCGCGCCCGCCTTCGGTGAGGACGATCACAACGCGCATCGCAAGCAACTCGCGCGCTACAGCGATCCGCTGGCGGTCGAACTACTGTGCGCGATCTTGCCCAACGGCGAGTTCAAGCCTGGTTTTGGCTCATTTTCGGGTCGCTGGGTGAAGAGCTGCGATCGCGAAATCAGCGCGGACCTAGGGCTGCGAAAGCTGCTCGTGTTCGAAGAGATCTACCGGCACGAGTACCCGTATTGTTGGCGCTCGGACGAAGATCCGCTGATTCAATTGGCGCGCCCGGCCTGGTTCATCCGAACGACCGCGCGCATCGACGACGCACTCGCCAACAATCAGGCGGTCAATTGGCTGCCCGACCACATCAAAGACGGTCGCTTCGGCGACTTTTTGAAGAACAACGTGGACTGGGCACTCAGCCGCGAGCGCTATTGGGGCACCCCGCTCAACGTGTGGACGTGCAGCGCCGACCCGGAGCACAAACACGCGCCCTCGAGCATCAGCGAAATCGAGGGCCGCAATCCGCAAGCGTTTGCCTATTTCCACGAGGAACGCCGCAAGAATCCGGAGTTGAGCCCGCACCTCCAGGTTCACAAACCCTGGATCGACCACGTCACGTTCCCGTGTCCCACTTGTGGCGCCGAGATGCGTCGCGTGGGGGAAGTGATCGATTGCTGGTTCGACTCGGGCTGCATGCCCTTCGCGCAATGGGGCTTTCCGCACCAGCTGAATTCCACTGCCCAGTTCGATGCGGCGTTCCCGGCGGACTTCATCAGTGAAGCCATCGATCAAACGCGCGGCTGGTTCTATTCGCTGCTCATGATCTCGTCCTTGCTATTCGACGAGAACACGCAAGAGCGCCTCGGCCTCAGCCGCATGCGTGAGCTGCCGCATCCGTTCCAGACTTGCATCGTGCTCGGCCACGTCTGCGATCGGGAAGGAAAGAAGGAAGCCAAGAGCAAGGGCAACTACACTCCGCCGGAAATCATCCTCGATCGGGTGCGCATGGATTTTGGGGTGCTGAGCGAAGCCCTGGATCAAAAGGCAACGGCGGGTGAAGCGCTGATCGCGCGTGAAGATCTCGAGGGCATGGATCTCGAGGACGGCGCGAGCGTAGTTCTGTATCGTCCGGATCGCGCGGAGCACACTCGTCCCGTCAAACTTCGCGTGCTCAAGAAGTTGCCGCGGCGCGTGCTGGTGCTCTCGGACGAGGATCGCAGCGCGCTGTCGACCGAAGTGATCAGCACGGGCCTGGGCACGATGCCCGCGGAGGTGCCGCGCAGCGCGTTCAATCAGCGCGTTACCTGCGAAGATCCGCACACGCCCGCGCCCGGCGCCGATGCGTTTCGCTGGTTTTTCTACGCTTCCTCGCCGCCTTGGAGCAACACGCGGCATTCACTGCGCAATGTTCGCACGCTGCAAAAGGATTTTTTGATCAAAATCCGCAACGTGTATTCGTTCTTCGTCATCTACGCGAACATCGATGGCTGGAGTCCGACGAACCCCGACCACACAGGCAGCCCTCCGGCCCAGCGCAGAGTGCTCGATCGCTGGCTCATCAGTGAAGTGAACTTGGCCGTGAAGGGCGTTCGTCGAGGGCTCGACAGCTACATGAGCTACGACGCAGCGCAGGCGCTGATCGAGCTCGCCGAGAACTTGTCGAATTGGTACGTGCGCCGCAGTCGCTCTCGCTTCTGGGCCGCCGGGCTCGAGCAAGACAAGCGCGACGCATTTGCCACGTTGCACGAGGCGCTGTCCACGCTGAGCCGGCTGATGGCGCCGTTCGTGCCCTTCCTGAGCGAAGAAATTTACCAGAATTTGCAGGTCTTGCCGCAGGTGCCGGGTCACGCCGCGAGCGTGCACTTGGCGCGCTTTCCGGAAACGGACGAAACCCTCATCGATCAACGCTTGGTCGAGGAAGCCCGCACCGTACGCGACATCGTGAGCCTCGGGCTCAGCGTGCGTACCGCCAACAAACTCAAAGTGCGCCAACCGCTCGAACGCGTCGACGTCGTGTTCAACGACGGGCAGATTTGGAAGCGTCTCGACGACTACAAGCCGCTGATCCAAGAAGAACTGAACGTGCACGAAGTGCGCTTCATGTATCCGGGGCACGAGGACGGCGCGGTCGCCTTTCGCATCAAGCCGAATTTTCGCGCCCTGGGTCCACGCCTGGGCAAGAACGTGCAGGCCGCCAAGAAGTTCCTCGAAGCCGCCGATGGCAGCGCGCTCTACGCGGAGCTTTCGAGCACAGGCAAAGTCGTGATCGCGATCGAAGGCGAGAAGTACGAACTCGGCCCGGAAGAAATCCAGGTGACTGCCGAGGCCGCCCCGGGCTTTGCGGCAGAAACGGGCCGCGTGGGGGTCGTGGTGCTGCACACCACGCTCACCGAAGCGCTCGTCGACGAGGGCCTGCTGCGCGAGGTCGCCAGCCGTGTTCAAGCTGCGCGGAAAGATCTCGGACTCGAGTTCACTGCTCGCGTTCGCCTTTGGATCGACGGTAGCGAGCGGCTGTTGCGCGTCACCCGCAGCGGCGAGCAGCACCTGAGTCAGGAATGTTTGGCGCCCGAGGTTCGCTTCGCGAAGCATGATTCCGCGAAGGAGTACGCGATCGGCGAGGAGGCGCTCGGCCTGTACGTGGAAGGGATCTAGCCGAGCTCGATCGCCGTCCCCAGCTTTGTCGCGAGCAGCCGGGTCAGGGTGCTCCACAGTTCGTCGCCGCTCTTGGCCGCAACCCAGCTCTTCGAGCTGGGAACGTAGTCGAAGTGCCAGGCGGAACGCTCGGCCGAGAGCCAGATTTGGCGCGCGGCGCGATGGGAGTTCAAAACGTAGCGGGTGCCGTCCGAAAACTCGATCGTCAAGATGTCGCTCGCCAGTTCGGCCTCGACGGCATCGTCGGTCAGGGCATCGAGGCTTGCGATCAAGCGTTGGAGTTCGGGTGCCGCCAGGGCGTCGTAGTCCGATTCAGTGAGAGGCTGGGTCGTCATGTGGGCGCGTCGAGCTTACTGCAGCTTGGGTAGGCAAGTGGGGGTGATGCACGTGTTGCCCGGCAGGCAATCGTTGTCGCTCTGGCACGGCCAGGCGCACTTCTGGGCTGCGACGTTGCAGCGGTGGGTCAGGCAATTGGCGTCCACCGTACAGGGCAGGGCCAGGGGATTGGGAGTCGACAGCGGTGCTGCGGCGGCCGCTGTCGTTGGGGAAGCTCCGAACGCGGGCGGCGGCGTGGCCTGCGTTCCATCTCCGTACCCAGGCGCTTGGCTCACCGGGACTCCGGGAGCCGGTGCTGGTGCGTAGGCAGCGGGAGGTGGATCGCTGTTGGCGCAGCTAACGGCGACCAGCGCCAGCAGGTTTGCTGTGACGCAAGTGGCGATATTTCGCATGGCTCTCGAATTTCTCGATTTTTTCGCGCGCCGATTCCAGCGCTGACAGAGCGTACTACAAGTCGAAATCGGCGCGCTCCAAAAGGATGTTATCGTCGTCCGCTCGGCTCATGGTGATTCGAGCGGAGCGCGCGGACGTGATCGACGGGCAGGTGGTGTCGCGCCTCGGAGCCGATCTCCGTGCTGCGTTGCGACGGCGCCCCGCGCAGGAGGCGCGCCTCGCGGGAGTTCTGCGGGCATTGGCGCCTCATTCGTCGGTCTTGTGCGACGGTCTGTTGGATGCTTTCGAGCTGCTGGTAAAACGCGCCTCGTTCGAGCGCCCGTTGTATGCGGCGTGCGTGCGGGTGATCGGGGAGACCGCCGATCGCCGAGCGACGCCCAGCTTCAAAAAAGCGCTGGAGTCGGAAGAGACCGGCAGCTTTGCCACCCTGTCGGCCGCCTGTCGCACGACCGATCCAGGCCTTTCCGACGCCCTGGCCAAAGTGGCGCGCAGCCGCCACGCGCATTCTGCGTTCGCCGCGGAGGTCGCGCGCATCGCCCGCGCTGAATCGGGCGGAGAGCACGTGACGGCGCTGGCACCCAAGATCAAAGAAAGCCACCGCATCGCTCTCTGCCTCGAGCTATTCGTGCCGCTCACCTGGTCCAATCCGCTGTCGCCGGCGATTGGCCCGGCCTTGGCCGTGCTGCGCGATTCTGAACGCCACCTGGGGCGTTGGTTGGTGCTGGGTGAAGTCGCCGCACGCGCGGGTGACGGCGGTCCGCTCGCGGAAGCGTCGACGCGCGCCAGCGAGGGACCGCTGAGTTCGCGCGCCGCCTGGGCAATGGTCGTTTGGGCCCTGTCGTTTGCGTCGCCCCCGCCGGCGATTCGTCCCACGGTCGAGCTGGTCGCACGTCTCAGCGATCGTCCGAGTGCGGATCGCGATACCACGTTCTTGTTCCGCTTGGCCCGGCAAAGGGCGCCCGCTGCGCGCCCGATGTTGGAGAGCCTGGCCAAGGGTCCGCTCAACGACGAAGCCGGAGTGCGCGCTGCCTTGCACCTGATCCGAGACTACGACGATCCCCGTCCGCGCGCGCTGTTGCGCGCTGCCGCCGAAAGCTCCCGTCGCGAAGCGCTGCGCGGTCTGGCGGTGGCCGCACTCTTCGACGTGGGCGATCGCGACTGGGCCGTCGATTGTGCAAAATCGCTGGTGGTCTCACGCCATTTGGCGTCCGTGGCGTGGGGGGCCTTGATCCAGGCGGCGAACGCCAAGAATGAGCCAGAGGTCACCAGCGAGCCGAGCGTGCGCCGCATTCAATTCGGATGGTGCGAATGATGCGAGGCGCCAGCCTGGTGCTGCTCGGCCTGTGCGTGACTCCGCTCGCTCGGGCCCAGGAACCCCCGCGCGTGCTCGCGCAAGCCGCCAATGGCAGGTGGCTGGTCGCCTTGCACGACCACGTGGCACTCAGCCGCGATTTGCCCAGCGCCGAATCAGGACCGGGGGACAGTGAGAGTGTGCGTCTCGTGTTCAGCGGATACGCCAGCGCGCCACCGCAAATCCGAATCAGTACCCGGCGTCAGAGCGGCCTATTGCTCGACACACTGAGCGAGCCCCCGCTCACGAAGGCTGCCTGCCCGCCGGACAGTGCAGTCAATGCAGGCTGTTGGGCGACGGCGCCCTTGCGGCTCACCCCCGATCGCCTCGACCGCGATTACCCCCTAGTGCGCGATCGCTCCTTGGAGGCCGAACTGGGCGGACAATTGCTGGTCGAAACCGGCGGGCAGTCACTGGCCCGCTGGTTCGTGGGCGCGCCGCACAGCGCTGCCTTCGCGGGGATCGAGCGCCTCAGCGTCAAACTGCGCGTGCGGGTGTTGCGTCTCGCGCCGGGCGGCGCGCCCTCGATCGGCGGCGATAGCGGCACCGCCTCGAACATCGCTCGCGCCGAGGTGCAAGCGGCGAGCCGGCTCTGG
>DATEPG010000385.1:0-21458 GCA_035273265.1 Polyangiaceae bacterium | reverse complement strand
TCCGCCGTCGCCCAGGCGGACATTGCGATGTCGCGCACTTCAGCCCGGGTGCGCGCGCTGAGCGGTTATGTGAGTGCGCAAATCGCCGAGCTGCGCATCAGTGAGGCGGACGCAGCCTTGGTGGTCGCTCGGCGCGTGCTCGATGCGACACAGCGCCGAGTCGTTGCCGGCGCCGGGTCGGAGCTCGACGCTTCGTCCGCTCAGCTGCAGGTGGCCGAGCTGGAGGCCGCACGCATGGCCTTCGAACGCGATCGCGCGAGCAGTGAGATGGATTTGCGCGACGCGCTCGATCTCGAGTCGGATGTTCCGCTGACACTGACCAGCTCGGTGATGGATCTGCCGCAGGTGGGTGACGTCAACGTGCTGTTGCAACGCGCGCTCACGACTCACCCTGAATTGAAGGCGATTCAGGCGCGGGTGGCGCTGTGGAGCGCGACCGAAGAGCGGCTGAGCGCCGAGCTATTCCCCAAATTCGGCCTGTACGCGGGGATCGACTCAGCTCCACTATCGCCGACCTACGGCGTGCTTGGGCTCACTGTCGAGCTACCGGTGGCGCAGCGCAACCAGGGCCTGCGCGCTCAATCGGCGCGGGCTCGCGAGAGCGCCGAGAAGGATCTCGATCTGGAAGCGCGCCTCTTGCAACGCGCGGTGATGGCGGCCTTGGGCAGCTACGATTCGAGCCGCCGTGAGCTCGACCGGCTCAGCTCGCAGGCCGTGCCCGCGGCCGAGCGCACGCTCTCTTTCGCGGAGGCCGGCTTTCAAGCAGGCCGCTTCGACGTATTTCGTTTACTGGCCGCGGCGCGCGATTCGCTCAGAGTTCGAGCGAGTCGCATCGACGCCATCGAAGCGGCTTGGTTCGCGCGTATCGAGCTCGAGCGTGCTGTCGGTGGAGAAGTAAAATCATGAAAAAATTCACGCAACGGTTGACGGTGATCGCATTCGGAATCGGCCTGACTTCCGCGGCTGTGATTTATTTCACGAGCTCCGAACCCAAGGCAAACGCACAGTCCCAAGGCGACAAGCGCGACGTGCCGCACATGGATGGCAAGTGGATCCGCTTTTCTGCGGATTTCGCCAAGCGCCAGAAGATCGAATTTGCGGCCGCCGCCGAGGGTAGCCTCAAGCCGATGATCAACGTGACCGGCACGGTGACCTTCGATCCGGACCTGGTGGCCGCGGTCGGTTCGCGCATCGCTGGTCGCGTCAGCCGAGTCTTCAAGTTGGAAGGTGACGAGGTGAAGGCTGGCGATTTGCTGGCTGAAATCGAGAGCGCGGATCTGGGGCAGGCGCAGGCCGCGGTGCTCGCCGCGCGTGCGCACGCCGAAGCGGCAACGACCAACGAAAAGCGCGAGGCCGAGCTGGCGGAAGCGAAGATCTCAGCCCACCGCGACGCCGAGGTGGCCAAGGCGCAGGCCGTCTCCGCACGAGCCGAGCTCGCGGCCGCCGAGCAGCGAGTGCGCGCGTTGGGCGGCACCAATGACGGCGCTGCCGGGATCTTGCGCCTGACCACGCCAATCGCAGGTCGCGTGGTGGAGCGCAACGTCAGCCGCGGCCAGTCGGTGGAAGCGACGTTGACCGCGTTCCAAGTCGCGGATCTCAGTCGCGTTTGGGTCGAATTGGCGGTGTTCGAAGGTCAACTCAGGTCGATTCACAACGGCGATACGGTCGACGTGGCATCCTCCACCGCAGGCGAGGAACCGTTGCACGGCGTCGTGGCCTACGTGGGGGACGTGATCGATCTTGCTACCCGCACCGCCCCCGTACGCATCGTGGTCGAGCACCCGCGCTCGCGTCTTCGCCCGGGCCAGTCGGTCTCCGCAACGATTCACACCTCGGCTCCCGTCGCGAGCGCGATCTCGATTCCGCTCAGTGCCGTCACGAGCATCGACGGCAAACCGACGGTGTTCATCGCTCACGACGAGCTCTCCGTCGAACCGCGCGCAATCGTACTGGGCGCCCAAGATGGCGATCGCGTGGAGGTGACACGCGGGGTCGAGCGCAAAGATCGCATCGCCGTCAGCGGCGTGTTCGCGCTCAAGTCAGAGATTTTTCGCTGATTCCTTGGTCGAGATTCGAGCAGCCTCGAGTCTCGAGTGGACGATGCCGGGTGCTGTTAGCGGCCCGGCCGATTCGCTGAGTGTCCCTGAATTCAGGTCTCTCCCGTAAACGGGCTCGTTTACGGGGGGTTCATCGACTCAGGGACAGGCGCTACGCCCCGTTGCCCCGCTTGGCGGGAGGCGGTGTCGAGCCCGTTCCGGAGCGCGGAGCCGGCTGACGGGCAGAGGGGGGGCGCGAAGAAGTGCGTGTGGCCGGCATGCCCCCGGCGGACGGCGCGCGCACCGCGGCCATCGTGCCCGCTGAGTCGAGACGACGGGCACCGCTGCCGCGCCCGGGCGGGATCGAGCGCGTCCGGTACACCTCACCGTCGACGAGAACTTCTACGCCGAGGGCTCGGCAACGGCGAGCCACGCGCTCGAGATCGACGCCGACGGCCAAGAGCAGGCCTGAGGGCGGCGATGGATCCACGAACAAATCCGCACTCTGCCGACGCGTGCGCAAGAGCTCGCGCACTTCCGGGTCTTCGACCCAGAGAAAACCCTGCGTGAGTACGAATTCAGCTCGGCCAATGACCGTGCTGGCTTGGGTGAGGGTGCGCGCGATTGGGTCGGGCAGGGGAGCCAAGAGCTCCAGCCGGGCGCGCATGACCTCGCCGTCGAAGCCGGCGCTCAGGGCATGGGCGAGTGATTGCGGCGTTATCAGAACGTCGAGTGACGCGCTTGCCACCCCACCGATTTCGACGAACGGAGCCAGCGAGATCACGCTGCCCACGCTGGCGGAAGCCCCGATGCGCAGCGCCTGCGTGTCCAAGAACCGGCTGGCCTGGCTGCTGGCGGGGGCGCGCGATTCAGGAGCGGTATCCGCCAGAAAGGCTCGACCGCGCGGGGTGATGCGCAGGGTGGGACCGATCGATTCGACGTCGTCGGTTTCGGGATCGCCTAGGTCTACGATCCCCAGCACATGCAGGGTTTCGAGCGCAATGCGGCGCGCAACTTCGGCGGGGGTCATCGGTTCGACGCCGGCGCGTTGTGCCCAACGCTCGATCAAGCGCGCGACGCCGGGGGCTCGCGCGTCCGAGCGCACGTAAGCTGCAATCGCCTCCCAGGGCGCCCAGCGGCCATCGCCTAGCTCTTGCAAGGCCTCCAGGACCAGCTCGCGTACGACGCCGACCGCGCTCGTTTCACGCGCGTCGGCGGTCACGCGTAGTGCTTCGCCGTCTGGACGAGCTTCATCCCAGGCGCCGCCGCGGCGCCAAGCGTCGAACAGGGCTCGCCCGAGTTCACCGACGATGTGCGAGCCGGGTGGGGAGGCCATGCTCACCGCTGATGGATCCCACAGGCCGATCGCGCGGCTGAGCGAGGCGACCAGCGCCACGACCTCTGGTTCGCGCCCGAAGCGCGCGGCAAACTTGGTAATCAGTGAGCGAGGAGTACCCACGCCCGCCCGCACCTCGACCGAAGGATCGCGGACGGCAAGTGCCATGGCCAGGGCAATCGGCGCGGGATCTTCCGCGAATCGCGCGCGCCGGGGCGCGTGATCCTCCGCCAGCACGAAGCTGCGAATCTCGCGGCGCTGTAGCTCGCGTTCGACGCGCCGTTGGGTGCCCACGATGGCCACGACTTCACTCGGAATGACGTGGCGATTCGGGTGCACCGGGACCAAGAAGCCGCGACGTTCGAGGGCGAAGCCCACGCCACGACGAGAAGGAGTGGCGCCGGTCGCGCCACGCAAGCGCATCGGCTCGCGCTCGAGATCGAGCAGCTCTTCGGTGTCGACCTCGCCACCGACTTTCTCGATCGCATTCAGGAGCTTGCGCTCGAGCGGCGCGAGCTCTTCCACCTCACGTTCGAGCCGCTTTTGGTCAGCGAACACCTCCCACGCGGGTTCGAGGCACAACGCGACCGGCGGCGTGGCGGGGCGGCCCAAATAATGACCGGCAATGCTGCTGGCGACATCGGGGTGTAGTTGCGCCAAGAGCGCGCGCGCGCCGCGCGGATCTTCGCCTTCCCAGCTCCGCAGCTGGATCATGTGAGCGATTGGAAGCAAGAGCTCGACGCCCTTATCGCGACCGCGGATGAAAACGATGCCCCGGGCAACGAGCGGTTCCACCGCGGGCGGCAGGGTTTGCGCGAAAAGCACGCCGCGCGCTTCGGCCACCCGGTACAAAAGCTCGCGCGTAGGGCCAGGTAGGATGCCCGCGTCGCGCATTTCCGGGAGTTGGAGCAGCATGCGCGCGACCTGTGAGGGGATGTCGATGCGCTTGGCTTCGTCGATCCGAATCTTGAGCCGCGCGATCAGCGAGCCGAGCTCGCGCTCGGGCAGCTGGCGCAGCACATCCACCAGGCGGATAGCCCCCGCGCTCGATGACTCTTGGTCTTTACGGGAGGGCATGGGATCTCACTAGCAAACCGCGAAATATACCCGTTGTCCAGGCGCGCCCGCACGGTTTTTCGGCTTTTGACAAAATGTTCGGCCTCGAAATGGGATTGGGATTGGGAACCACTCCCCTGTCGTCTCCCTCAAGACGCGCCCTCCAAACGTAGCGTATCGTATCGTTCGTATTCGTATCGTACTACTCCCCGCCACCTACTCAGCTGCCGGCTGCCACCATACCATGAACTGCGATGCGTGAAGCGTCGCGCTTTCGTGATTGCGGGCTTTGCCCCCCGCGATCTCACAAATAGTTCTCTCCAATTTTTCCAATGCTGTCCAGCGTCAGTTGCGAACGCTGCTGTTATTTTTCGATTCGGTTGCCGAGTGCCAGCGCATGCACGAACTCGTGGGACCGCCTCGGCCGTGTTCTCGCGCCTGTCGCGCCGTCTTGCCCCGTTTTCGGCGACCCGCGATGGAAAGGTTTCGATTTATGGCCAGCTGAAGCTGCGGCAATTGACCCAATTATCCGGATTTCGGGCGGGCGAGCACTGGGAACGGAATGCCGAGCTCCAATCTTGGTACAGTGCGCCGCCCATGATTTTGCGAGATCCAGTCCACGGCCTCGTCTCCTTTGAGACGCCGGAGGAAGCCATTGTCCCTGCTTTGCTCGAAACCGCCGAGGTGCAGCGCCTGCGGCGTATTCGGCAGACGGGGCTCGCCTCGCTCGCGTATCCAGGTGCCGATCACACGCGCTTTGCGCACGCTATCGGTGCCGCCTGCGTGATGACTCGCCTGATTGCTCGCCTGCGAGGACTCCACGATAGCTTGCCGTTTTGGCAACGGCTGACCACGGAGCGCGCGCGGGATGCGCTTGCAGCCTCGCTGCTGCACGACGTGGGTCACGGCCCCTTTTCCCACTTGTTCGAGCAAGCCCTGCCGGACTCGAAGAAGCATGAGGACTGGACGACTCGCATCGTGCTCGATCCGAGCACGGAGGTCCACGCGGTATTGCAGCGCTTCGATCCGGGCTTGCCGGAGCGCGTCGTCGACTTGGTGCACGGCCGTCACGAACTTACGTTCTTGGCGCGCGCCGTGAGTGGCACGTTCGACGTGGATCGTTGCGATTATTTGCTGCGCGACGCGCACGCGACTGGAGTCAGCTACGGTGCATTCGACTTGGACTGGCTGCTCCGCAGCCTGTGCTTCGGGGTTGCCGAAGACGGCCAAGCTCCGCCGCTGGCGATCGACGGCGCGAAAGGCATTCCTGCCATCGAGTCCTTCGTGCTTGCTCGCTTGTTCATGTTCCAGCAGGTGTATTTTCACAAAACCGAGCGCGCCAGCGAGTGGATGCTCGGGCGCATCTTCAACGAGGTCGCGAAGATGCTGGCCGACGGTGAGCGCCTGCCGTCGACCCCCACCGCGATCGTGTCGCTGGCGCAGGGCGGGGATGCCGAGCTCGGGGATTACCTGGAGCTGGACGACGCCTCGCTTTGGGTTGCGCTCAGTGCCTGGCGGAGCAGCAAAAACCCCGTTCTTTCGGACCTGACGAAGCGCTTTCACGCGCGCAAACTATTCAAGACCTATGAGCTGTTCGACGAACGGGCTACGCCCGACGCGCGCATCTGGGCGCTCGACATCGCTCGCGACGTCGCGCAGAAGGCTGGCCTAGATCCGCAAATCTACGTCGGCTTGGACGCGGCCTCGACGAGCGCCTTCGACGACATTCAGGACCCGTTGACGGTCGTGTTCCCGGGCGGGCAGACTCGAGCCTTGGCCGACGTGTCGTTCTTGCTCGGGCGCCTGCGGGGCGAGAAGATGTCGCGCATTCGTTTGATTTTCGCGCCCGAGCTGCGAGAAGAGATCATTCGTCGGCTGGCCGCGGACTGAGTGATGAGCCCATCCTCGAGCCTGCGGCCTGCTGCAATCAGCGCCCTGTTAGTGCTGTTCGGCGTCGAGCTGACGCCGCGCGCCGCCCAGGCGCAGAGCAAGATCGGCGTGCGTTCGGCCACGGGCTCGTCGACTGACGGTGTGTACGGCCGCTTCGATGGCGATCTCGATTTGGGGCTCGCGCTAGGCGCTGAGTTCGGCTCTGCTGGGGATCCGGCTCCCGCACTGCGCGCCAGCGCGCACTACTTCTCGATCGCAGGCGTGTACCTCGCTGGCAGGATCAAGGCCGGCGAAGCATCGGCACCGTCGCTGTTCGGCATGGGGGTCGATCTGCGCCCCCTGTTCCTACCGCGTTGGGCCAAGGGCTACGAGACCGGCCCCGCTTTCTTAGACCTCACGCTCGACTCGCTGTCGCTCTCTTTGGGAGCCTTCTGGGCACAAGCTGCAGCGCAGGCGCCCGAATCGAACCGCGGTTTCGACGCCCAGTTGGGCTTCGGCGTCCCGCTCCTGGCGACTGCCGCGGGGCCTTGGCTCGAGGCGCGCGGCGTGCTGCGTTATCCGGATGGCGCGCGCCGCGAAGAGGCCGTGATTCTAGCGTTCAGTTGGCATGGCTTCGTGACTACGCCCTTTAGCCGAGGCTCAGGCTTGTAGCCGGCGCTTGACCCAAGCGGCCGCGCCTGGACTCGGGCTGCTGCCGACGATCGTGCCGTTCCGGACGAACACCTCACTGGCCAACGCGCGTCCGTTGTACTCGCTCGCCATCGTGAAGGAGTACGCGCCTGCGTCGCGAATCACCACCGCCGCGGGCGGCTGCGCTCCGATCGGGTGTGCCCCGAAGTCGTCCGAGCTCTCGCAGACTGGACCAACCACGCGCCACTCGGGCGGGGAGGGCGCGCGATCGAGCGGCTCGATGCGGTGCTTCGCGCCGTATAGCGCGGGGCGTAAGAGATCGTTCATGCCCGCGTCAATCATCAGCCAGGCGTGTTCGCCGCTGACCTTGCTTTGGACGACGTGTGCCAGCAGAACGCCGTGGGAGCCAACCAGCGAGCGCCCGGGTTCGGCAACCAACATCAGCTCCGACAAGCCCTCCCCACGGAGCAGCTCGACCGCGGCGCGGCCAAAGTCGGCTGGCGCCGCGGCCTGCCCGGGGCCGTAGTCGATCCCGAACCCTCCGCCAAAATTCACGTATTCGAGGCCCGCGTGGTTGGCTCGGCGCGCACGCGCCACGTCACACACGTGCCGCGCGGACTTCAAATACGGCGCGACCTCGCCCAGCATCGAGCCGATGTGGGTCGACAAACCGACTGCGAGCAGCGCATCGCCCGCGCTGTCGACCGCTTCGAATGCGCGGCCCACGTCGGCGCGGGTAATGCCGAATTTGGCTTTGTCGTGACCCGTCGAGATGTGCGCGTGCGACTCGATCTCGACGCCGGGGTTGAGCCGAAATGCAACGCGCGCCTGGCGCCCGAGCGCACGCGCGCGGGCCGCAATGCGAAACAGTTCCTCGACGCTCTCCGCTTGAATGGCGAGCAAGCGCGACGAAATAGCAAAATCCAGCTCGCTGTCCTTCTTGGCCACGCCACTCATCACGATCTTTTCGGCAGGAATGCCGCAGGCGATAGCCACCTCCAACTCGGCAGCCGAAACGACGTCTGCGCCGGTGCCTTCGGCGGCCAGCGTCCGCACGACCGAGCCAGCGGAATTCGCTTTTACTGCATAGGCGATCACGTGCCGGGCATCACCGTAGCCGGCGATCAGCGAACGCGCCTCCTGGGCGATGGCGTCCAGGTCATAGAAATAGACCGGGGTTTCGAGCCCGGATTGGCCCAGGAGTTCGGAAAGGGGCGAGTCGCCCAGGCAAGCTTGCCCTTGCGCGTTGCGTCGAAAGCCGTACATCCAGCGTTCCCTACCAGAGCCCTTCCGCGACGCAAACGCGCAATCGCCCGGAATGCACGCGGCCCGCTGGCAAGCCGACCAGTCGACGACCCGAAGCCAGAGCCGAAAAAGCCAGCGTCGAGCAGGCGAGCGGAGCTAGCGTACCAGCGTGCCAGCGTGCCAGCGAGCCAGCGAGCCAGCGTGCCAGCGTGCCAGCGTGCCAGCGTGCCAGCGTAAGAGAGCGGCGAGGCGCAAACGAAAACGAGAAAGCACGCCGCGCGGAGTTTGTTCGTGTACGGCGCGCGAGTCGGCTACCCCACCGGCCTCGCCTTGTGGCATGCTGGCGCCTCCTCGAATTCGGGTAGCGGTCTCAGTAGAGAGCCTAAGCCAAGCAGACGGACCAATAGATCAATGATCGCTCGCCGCGCAAAAATCGTTTGTACACTGGGACCGGCCGTCAACAGTCGTGACGCCATTCGCGGCTTGATCGAGGCCGGCATGGATGTCGCGCGGCTCAATTTTTCGCACGGCACGCACGCCGATCACGCTCACATGGTGGAGATGGTCCGCGCGGAGAGCCTCGCGTTCGGCAAGCCCGTGGCATTGCTGCAAGATTTGTGTGGCCCCAAAATTCGTACCGGCAAGATCGGTCCCGCCGTGCTCAACAACGGTGACACGGTCGACCTAATCTCGGGCGAAGCGGGCGACGATCACACCATCTCCATCGACTATCCGTCGCTCAAAGACGACGTGCGCATCGATGACCGCATCCTGCTCTCGGACGGTCAGGTCGAGCTTCGCGTGATTGCCATCCGCGGCGATCGCGTGGAGTGCCGCGTCGAGCATGGCGGGCCGATGCGCCCGCGCATGGGCGTGAATCTGCCTTCGTCCGGCCTGCGGCTCGCCGCCCTGACCGAGAAGGACAAGAAGGACTTGGATTTCGGGCTCGAGCTGGGCGTGGACTACATCGCACTGTCGTTCGTGCGCCGCGCCGAGGAAATCCAAGAGCTGCGCGAGATTTGCGAGCGCAAGGGCCGACCGACGCCGATCATCGCCAAAATCGAGACGCCATCCGCAGTCGAGCGCTTGGATTCGATCGTACGTGCTGCGGATGCTGCCATGGTTGCTCGCGGCGACCTGGGTGTGGAACTCCCGCCCGAGACCGTGCCCGTGATCCAAAAGCAGATCATCGGAACCTGCCGCATTCATCGGAAGCCCGTGATCGTGGCCACTGAAATGCTGCAGTCGATGGTGGATTCGCCGCGCCCCACTCGCGCTGAAGCGAGTGACGTGGCGCATGCCGTGTTCGGGAACGCGGACGCGGTCATGCTCTCGGCAGAAAGCGCCAGCGGCAAGTTCCCGATCCAAGCGGTGCGTATGATGGATCGCATCATTCGCCAGGCGGAGGGCAGTCGCTTCTTTGCGCCCGCCGCGTCCGAGCCCGACCACACCACGCCGGATTCGATTGCTCATGCTGCCTGCGCGATCGCGCGTGAAGTGGGAGCCAAGCTGATCGTGACCTTGACCGAGTCCGGGCTGACCGCGCGGCTCGTCTCCAAGGCCCGTCCCAGTGCGCCAATTTTGGCTTTCTCGACCGACGATCGCACGCTGCGCCGGTTGGCCTTGTACTGGGGCGTGTCCCCGCGCACGCTGGTCGGCGCCGCGCCGAATCTCGAGGAGCAGGTGCAGAACACCAGTCAGATCCTGGCCGACAACGGCCTGGTCAAGTCCGGCGAGCGCTACGTGATGGTTTACGGCGCGCGGGTCGGGGTGCGCGGCGCTACGAACGCGGTTCGAGTGGAGCAACTGCCGTGATGCGAGAGGCGCGCCGGAGGGTGCCCTGTTAACAGCGCTCTCCGGGCGTAGCCCCGAGCTCGAAAAATACGAGCTCATCGCGGAAATTGGGCATGGCGGCATGGCCACCGTGTACCGCGCGCGCGATCGACGTCTCGGTCGTGAGGTGGCGGTCAAGGTGATCCATCACCACTTGCGTGAAAACACCGAGGTTGCAGCGCGCTTCGTCAGCGAGGCGCGCGCCGTGGCCAAGGTCAAGCACCCCAATATCGTCGAGGTGTACGACGTCTCCGATGCCGACGAGCCGGAGCGCTACCTGGTGCAAGAGTTGGTGCGTGGCACCACCCTGCGTCAGCTGATCACCGAGCACAGCTACTTGCCGGCCGAGGTTGCCGCAGCGATCGCCATCGAGATCGCCTCGGCGCTCGAACACGCGCACGGCTTGGGCGTGATTCACCGCGATATGAAGCCGGAGAACGTGCTGGTCGAAATGCCGACCGAGGGTCAGGCGGACGCGCAAGCGGCGCTCGCCGCCCGGATCAAGATCACCGATTTCGGCATCGCCAAGCTGCTCGACGTGCAGGGCGTCACCTCCACCGGGCAGGTGCTCGGTTCGCCTGCGCACATGGCCCCCGAGCAAATCGAGGGCGGGGACGTGAGCGCTAGCGCGGACGTCTTCGGTTTGGGCGTCTTGCTGTACGAAGCGCTGGTCGGGAAGTTGCCGTTCGATGGCAAAAATCCGGCGCAGGTCTTGCGCCGTGTACTCGACGGCACATTCACTCCCGCCGATCGCGCCCGACCCACGGTAGGTGCCGGCCTGGCGCGGATCGTGGATCGAGCTTTGGCGCGTGACGCGGCGGATCGCTATCAGAGCGCGCGTGCCATGGCCGAGGCCTTGCAGGAAGAACTCGCTCAGCTCGAGTTCACCGACCTGCGCCGTGAAATTTGGGCATTTCTACGGGACGCTGCGGGCTATCAAGTCGAATACGAGCCGCGCTTGGTGTCGGAGTTGTGCAAGCGCGCCAATGCCGCGCGAGCTGGAAAAGACTTCGTGGCGGCCGCAGCGGCGTTCAATCGCGCATTGGCGTATCGCCCGGACGACTCCGAGTTGCTGAGGCAGGTTGCGCAGATCGCTCGCGGTGAACGCTGGCGGCGCGCCCTGACGCGCGGCGCCGCTGCGCTGCTCGCGCTCGGCGCCGCTCTGGGCGTCGTTCTTGCAGTCACGGCTTGGCTGCGCTCGCGACCGCTACCGAGTGTCGCCCGGAACGCCACCGAGCAACGACCGAGCGCAGACACACTGGGGCCGGCCCCGAGCGCAGGCGTACTGCCGGTCGCGGCTTCGGGCAGTGCTGAACCCCGGCGCTCGGTGCCCGAGAGCGTGCGTCGGACCGGGCACTTGCCGCCTCGTCAGACGGCATCGGCCGCCGCCGCGCCAGAACTGGCGACCGTACGCGTGTTGGTGGACGGCCCCAAGAGCGCGACGGTCAAGGTCGACGGCCGCGAAATTGTCTGGTTTGGACCGCCTCACGAGCTCACCGTCGGCCCGCACACCTTCCAATTCGTGCCGCCGAACGACGAGTGTTGCGTTGCCCCGCAGACCATGACCGTCAACGTCACGAGGCCCAATAGCCCCGGCGAGGTACAGACCGTGCGCGGGACAATCGAGTTCAAGCCGGCGCTGATCGAGTTCCACGGCGAGCCGGGTACGACCGCCAGCTGTGGGGAGCTCGGTTCTTTCAGCGTGCCCGGCCAGCAAAAAATCCGCATGGCAACGGCCACATTGCGCGCACATTGCACGCTTTTATCCCCGCCAACCAGCGGCCTCCCCCCGAAAGAATTTGACCTGACGCTCAGCCCCGGTCGACTCTTCACCATCCCCGGGCCCTAGCATTCCGGTTTGGGGGGCCCCGGATGAGACTGTTCTGCTTCTGTACGAGCCTCGCTGTATTGGGGGCGGTGTTATTCGCGCCGCCGCTCCGGGCGCAGACCACGCCTCACGGCCCAGTCCCTACGGAGCCGCCGCGCCTGAATGACGCGGCCGAGCTGGCCCGCGTGGTGAGCCTGTACGAAGCCGGCAAGTATGGGGAATGCGCCGACGCGCTGAACCAGCTTTTGAGTAGTGAAAGCCCTCACCCGCTTCACGAGCTCAACGTCATCGAGAACGCTCGCATTTATCACGCCGCCTGCCTGATCGGCAGCAGCCAGAACCAACTGGCGGATGAACCCCTGCGCGCGGCCATCCGTCAGAACCCGCAGATGAAGGCGCCGGATAGTTTGGTGTTCCCGGCGCAGGTGATCGATCGCTTCCTGCGCGTGCGCGAGACGATGTTCGACGTGATCCGCAAGGCCGAAGACGAGCGCGTGAAGCGCGCACAGGAACTTGCCGCGCAGCAAGAGGCACGAGCAAAAAGAGAACGCGAACGCATCGTCGCGCTGGAGCGGCTGGCTCAGGAAGGGACGGTCATCACGCCTCGCTCGCGCTGGCTTGCGCTCGTGCCGTTCGGCGTCGGCCAGTTTCAGAACCAAGATCGGCCGCTCGGCTATCTGTTCCTGACCAGTGAAATCGTGCTCGCGGCGACCACACTCACCGCGCTCGGCGTCGAGACTCACTTGGTCTTGGCTACCAGCCAAATCGACAAGCCCGACCCCAGTAACAAGGACCGCATCGACAACTGGTACACCGCGCTCAACTACTCCTCGTACGCTTGGCTCGGAGTGTCACTGATCGGCATCATCGAGGCACAACTTTCATTCGTGCCGGAGCAGCGCCAGATCCGAAAACGCCCGCTGCCGCCGGCGCTGCGCCCCGAGACGTCTTCTCTGCGCATCTTACCGAACGCCGTGCCGGTGCAGGGCGGCGCCGTGTTCGGCCTCAGCGGTCGATTCTAACCGCGAACGCTCAGCTGCGTTTCTCGATCGCGGCCACGTAGAAGCCCGCGAATACGCGCAGGGGTGAATCACACAGCGCCCGCTCTGCCGCGCGAAAGACCAGGCGGCCGAGTGCGGTCTTCATTACTTTGGCAGTGGGTGTCACGATGCGCACGCCGCGCGCACCGATCAGCAGCGTCCCTGCAGGCAGCAGTTTGCGCAGCCCGAATGGCGAATCGAAGCGCGTGTAAACCTGGCTCTCGTTGGCAGCGGCCGCGATTCGTCCCGCGGGCCCGAAGCGCTTGAGCAGCGCCCGTAAGCTGTACGGATTGTAGAACTCCGCCAGCACGATGCCGCCGGGACGGGTCACGCGCACCATTTCTTTTAGGGCCAGCTCAATCTCTGGGACGTGCGCCAGCACCTTGAACGAGCAGGTGACGTCGAACTGGTTGTCTTCGAAGGGCAGGGCCGTGGCCGAGCCGAGCACGACGTTCAGACCGCGCGCTTGCGCCTTCTGCAACATGCCCGGAGACAAATCGACGCCGCGCGCCGAGCGCGCGAATTTCCCGATACGCGATAGCACGAGGCCGGTGCCGCAGCCGACCTCCAATACGTCACGGCCCGCGCCATAGCGTTTGACGTATTCCGACTCGAGTTCGTCCAATAGGTCGTGGTAGCCGCCCGGATCGTTGTCGCCACGGTGGTCTTCATAGCCCGCCGAAAAGGCGTCGTAGTAGGCGCGATTGGCGTCGTGCGTGCCGGAGCTGTCCATTCTTCGTCGAAGGTGTCCCGTAAATCGCGGGAATGCAAGGAAAGAGCGGTCGCGTTTCGGCGAGCGGCGAACCCAGCCTCAGCCGTCGTGCTCGGTGTCGTCCGAGCTGGCTTCGTCCTCGTGCTCCAGCGGGACGCTCAGCTCCTCGAGCGAGCCGGCGGCCAAGGCCGCAGCGTCTTCGGCTTGCCCGCTGACGAACCCGCAATTTTTGCAGATTCGGAGCTCGTGAATGCCAAGCGTGGCTAGAGAGGCGCCGAGCGCAGCCTCGCGAGCGACCAGGAACACGCTCTCGCCGCAAACGGTACAACCCCCGTCGATCGAATGCAGGCTGCGGCGCTCGCGTTGGCTGGGCGTTGACGCGAGCATGCGCAAGAGCGCTTCCCCAATGCGGCTCAGTTCGCTGCGCTCGATGCGCCGCAGCCGGCTCCGCATGACGTAGCCGATTATCACGAGCAACGAGGCGAATGCAGCCAAACTGTGAAACCAGCTCGTGACCAGTAAGTTGGAAAGTACCGCGAAGGCCATCGCGCCAATCAACACGGTCAGAACGATCAAGTCGCGGGCGCGCCCACTCTCGGCGCGCCGCGCCAAGGCTTGCTCCAACTCGGCTTGCTCGTGCTGGAGCTCGAGGGCCGCGTCCGGGCCGTACGGAGGATCTCCCACCAGCGCGATCATTTCACGCGCCGAGCGGGCCAAGGCAGGAGCCGCGGGCGCGTTGCAGGCAGCGAGCGCTCCGCTGCGATCACCCGCTGCCAGGGCTTTCACCAGCTCCGCGGCCAGCTTGGGTGCGCTCTGCATTTCGCTCGCCACGAGCAGCGTTCGGATCAGCAACGCCAAGACGCCGAGGGCGGCGACGGCCTCGAGGGTGGGAAATTCGTCGGGCATGGGCTGTCTCGCTTTTCTTAATCCCGGGAGTGGCAAACACGCACACAAATTTCGAGTGGGGCGCTTTGGGCGACGTTTACCAGGCCTCCTCCCGGATGCTTTCTAGATGTAGTAGCGTCGCGCGGCGTGACACGCAGCGCAGCCGCACCGCTGGTCATCGGCGTGACCGAGTATGTCGATATCCCCGCCTGGCGCATCCTACGTTTGCGGGCGAAGATCGACACCGGGGCACGCACTAGCGCGTTGCACGTCGAGAACATTCGCGAGCTCGGCGCGGGTCGCGTGCGCTTCGACGTGCGCCTCAGCCGCAAGCAGAGTGATCGCCGCGTGACGGTCGAAGCAGCTATCGCCCGGCGTGGACAGGTTCGGCCTTCGAGCGGCGAGCCGTCAGAGCGCATCTTCGTCGCGGTCAAAGTTCGCATCGGACCAGTCGAGCGAGAGATTGAACTCAGTTTGGTCGATCGCGGACGGATGATTTTTCGCATGCTGATTGGGCGGCGAGCTTTGGCCCATGCTTTCTTGGTCGATCCCGGCCGCCGTTATCTGCTCCACAAACCGAGCGTTCGTCCGCCAGTCGCGCCGAAAGCCGCGCCGAGCGGCGCGACGCGGGTCGCCCCTGCGCCGGTCAAGCGCGGTCGAGAACGGCTCGGGCCATGACGCTGCGGATTGCCATCCTGTCCTGCAACTCGCAGGCGTACAGCACGCGCCGGTTGCGCGAGGCCTGCGCCAAACGTGGGCACCGCGTGAAGGTGCTGCACACGCTGCGTTTCAGCCTGCTCGTCGAATCCGGGCGGCCCGCCTTGTTTTTTCGCAATCGAAAGCTTTCCCGCTACGACGCGGTGATCCCGCGCATCGGTGCATCGATTAGCGCGTTCGGCACGGCGGTCGTGCGCCAGTTCGAGCAGATGGGAGTGTTCTCGCTCAATTCATCGTACGCGATCAGCTCGGCGCGCGACAAGCTACGCTCGACCCAGATCTTGAGTCGACACGAGGTGGGCATCCCGCCGACCGCTTTCGCGCGCGATCGCAGCAACGTGCCTCAGTCCATCGAAGCCGTGGGCGGCGCGCCGGTCGTGATCAAATTGCTCGAAGGCGCGCAGGGCATCGGCGTGATCTTGGCCGAGACCACCAAGATGGCGGAGGCGATCATCGAAACCTTACACAGTACCCGCCAAGACGTGGTGGTTCAGCGCTTCGTGAGCGAGAGTCGGGGCAGGGACATTCGCGCGTTGGTGGTCGGCGACCGGGTCGTTGCCGCCATCAGCCGGCAGGCCGCCGCGGACGAGTTTCGCGCCAATTTGCACCGCGGTGGCCGGGCCACCAAAATCGAGATCGATCCCGCCTTCGAGCGCACTGCGATCGTTGCGGCGCAGGTGATGGGCCTGCACGTGGCGGGCGTCGATATGCTCGAAGGTCCAGACGGTCCGCAGGTGTTGGAGGTGAATTCTTCGCCGGGGCTCGAGGGGATCGAGGCCGCAACCGGCGTCGATGTCGCGGATGCGATCGTCGAGCAGCTCGAGGAGCGCGTGGCATTCCCGGATTTGGATCTGCGTCAGCGGCTGACGTTGAAGAGCGGCTACGGGGTGGTCGAATTCCGAGTGGCGAACGCGTCGGAATTCGCCGACCGCTCGTTGGCCGAGCTTTCGTTCCGGGATCGCGAGGTACAAGTGCTGAGCATTACTCGCCACGGATCGGTATTGCCCAACCCACGCGGCTCCGATGTCCTGCGTCCGGGCGACGTCCTGCTCTGCTTCGGCAGCTATGCCACGCTGCGTGCCCTGTTGCCTCGGCGTTCACCCGCGCCCTGATCGGAGCTACACTCGAGCCGCGATGCGTCCCGGCGATCATCCCGAGTTCTTTCGCCTTCCCGCGCCTGAGGGCCGCTCGCGCGAAAGCTCGATCGTGCTCGACGCTCAGGGACGCTTTCAGCATGACGGCCAGCTCGTGGAGCACCCGGGCATGGCGCGGGCTTTTGCTTCCTGGATCGACCGGCACCCGGACGACGGTCGCTTCATTTTGAACAACGGCTACGATTGGAGCTATTTCCAGGTCGAGGACGTGCCGTTTTTCGTGCTCGGGGTGCGCGAGGAAGCCGGCCGGCTCCTACTCCTGCTCTCTGACGGGAACGAGAGCCCGCTCGCCCCGGGCAGCTTGCAGCTCGGCGCCCAGGGCGCGCTGTACACCGAGGTCAAAAACAGCAGATTTCGAGCGCGCTTCACGCAAGCTGCGCAAATCGCGCTCGAGCCCTGGTTAGTCCAGGCTGAAAACGGCGAAATTTTCTTGGAAATCGGCGATCAACGTCACGCTGTCGAAAATTCTGGTGGGGGCTCGTGATAGAAGGCCCCGGAGATGAGAGTCCTAGCAGCGGATCGGCTTTCCGAGTCGAGCCTCGACGAAATGCGAACCTTGGGTGTCGAGGTCATTTACGACCCCGACCTCGACGGCGAAGAGTTGGTCAACGTCCTCGACGGCGTGAACGTGCTGATCGTGCGCGGCACGGTCGTGAACAAGGCGGCGATCGACGCGGGTAAGGCGCTGAATCTCATCATCCGCGCCGGCGCAGGTGTCAGCAACATCGACGTGTCTACCGCCAGCGAGCGCGGCATCTACGTCGCCAACTGTCCGGGCAAGAACGCCTCGGCCGTCGCCGAGCTCACGCTCACGCTGATCGGTTGCCTCGATCGCCGAGTACCGGACGGCGTTGCCAGCCTGCGCAGCGGGAAATGGGAAAAGCACGAATTCGCGCGCGCGGTCGGTTTGAACGGGAGAAAGATCGGCATCTTGGGCACGGGCCATGTCGGGCGCGCCGTGATCAAGCTGGCGCAGGCTTACGGCATGCAGCCGTACGCCTGGGCCCGCTCGCTGTCGGTGTCGAAGGCCGCCGAGCTGGGAGTCACGCGCGTGGCGAGCCCGGAAGAATTGGCTCGTTCAGTCGACATTTTCAGCGTTCATCTCGAACTCGGCGAGCGCACGCGGGGGATCGTCGATCGCAAAGTGATCGATGCTTTGCAAGAACGGGCGATGTTCGTGAACACCGCTCGCCCGGAGCTCGTCGACTACGACGCGCTGCTCGAGGCGATCCCGAAGAAGGGACTGCGCGTCGGGCTGGATGTCTTGCCCAGCGAACCGGACACCCGCGAGGGCGCCTACTCGCATCCGATCTTGCAAAGTAGCTTGGTCTACGCGACGCCGCACATCGGTGCGTCCACGGATGAAGCGCAGATTGCCATCGCCAACGAGACCGTACGCATCTTGCGTGGCTTCTTGACCCAGGGTGAGGTGCCGAATGTGGTGAACATCAGCGCTACATCGTGGGCTCGCTACCAGCTGGTCGTCCGTCATGTAGATAAGGTCGGAGCGTTGGCCAACGTGCTCGGAGTGCTCAAACGTCACGGCATCAATGTTCAGGAGTTGGACAACACCGTGTTCGAGGGCGGCCGCGCAGCGTGCGCCAAAATCCGACTGGCTTCCCGGCCGTCAGACGCATCCCTGCAAGAAATCATGGCTTTTGACGGCGAAGTGCTGCATGTGGACCTCGTCACTTTGCCGAATCTCGCTTGATCGCGGTTTTTCGGGCCTCTGCGAGAAGGCTAATGATTACCGTTGGTTATGGGCCCTTGCGGGCCCGCGGGCCGTCGGCTAGAATGCGCCGCGACAACTTGGGTGGTTCCCAGCGGACCCGCTCTACTCAGAGGGTCCGTTTTTTTTCATTTTCTGTCTGCACCGCATGAACGTCTCGTACGAAAAAATTCCAGGCATCGATCGAGAGAAGCTGCACGCAGCACTCGGTCCAGTACTCGCGGCGCATGGCGTCGAGTGCGTGGAGTGTATCTGGCGTACGGATCGTAGCGGTTGGCTGCTCGAGATCAGCATCGAGCGCACGGTGAGCAGTGAGCCTGCAGGCTCCAGCGTGCCCGGCTACGGCGTGACGATCGATCTGTGTGCGGACATCTCACGTGACCTCTCCGCCGCGCTCGATGTCGCAGATTGTATTCCGCATCGCTATACGTTGGAGGTCGGCTCGCCCGGCGTCGAACGTGCGCTGTACGTGCGTCGTGACTACGAGCGCTTTGCGGGACAGGCCGCGCGCCTCAAGTTGACCGAGCCGCGCGCCGGGCAGTCCGTGATCTTCGGCACGCTCAAAGGGGTCGATGACCTGGGCGCCGTGCAGATCGAAACCGAACACGGCGAGCTCGCCTCGATTGAGCTTATTAAGATTCAGAGCGCTCGCATCCTCTTCGAGTGGAAGAAGGGTACGGGCGCTCGCGCCTCGGCAAGGCGGTCCGAGCAGCGCACTTCAGACAAGCCCAAAAAGGCCCAATCGCCACAACGGAGCAGGTGACAGATGGCAGCGCAGGCAGCAGCAGCAGCAGGCTTAGGCATGGATCTAGGCACGATCGTCGAGCAGGTCGCCCAGGAGAAGGGCATCGACAAAAAGGTGCTCATCGAGACGATGGAGGCGGCCATCTTGAAAGCAGCGCAAGCTGCATTCGGTCCGACTCGTGAGCTCGAAGCCCGGTTCAACGAGGAGAGCGGCAACATCGATCTCTTCCAGTACATGACCGTGGTGGAGGAGGTCGCGCAGCCTGAACGCGAGATTGCTCTCGACGTCGCGGTCAAGCACGGCCTCGAGGCGGAGATCGGCGAAGAGCTCGGCTTCCAGGTATTCTGGCACCCGCGTGACGCCGAGCGCGCGCGCCAGCAGGACAAAGAGTTCGGCGCCGTGCTGGACATGAAGCAAGCTCGCAGCACCTTCGGGCGCATTGCAGCGCAGACGGCCAAACAGGTGCTGCTGCAGCGTGTGCGCGATGCCGAGCGCGACATCATCTTCAACGAGTACAAAGATCGCCAGGGGCAGTTGATCCGCGGCATCGTTCGACGCTTCGAGAAGGGCCACAACATCGTGGTCGACTTGGGCAAGACCGAAGGCGTGCTGCCGGCTCGTGAGCAAACCCCGCGCGAGACCTACCGCCCCGGTGATCGCATCGTGGCCTTCGTGAAGAACATCGACCGCGAATCGCGCGGTCCGATGATCATCTTGAGCCGCAGCCAGCCGAACCTGGTGGAGAAGCTGTTCGAGGCTGAAGTTCCCGAAATCTACGAGGGAATAGTCAAGATCGTGGGCGTGGCGCGCGAGCCCGGGTCGCGCAGCAAAATCGCGGTCACCACGCGGGATTCCGACGTGGATCCGGTGGGCGCATGCGTCGGCATCAAAGGCTCGCGCGTGCAGGCCGTGGTCCAGGAGCTGCGCGGCGAAAAGATCGACATCGTACCCTTCGACCGCGACCCGGCCCGGTACATCATCAACGCCATTCAGCCGGCCGAAGTGAACAAGGTGATCGTCGACGAAGCGGATCACCGCATGGAGCTCGTGGTTCCGGACGAGAAGCTGTCGCTCGCGATCGGCCGTAAGGGCCAGAACGTGCGCCTGGCCTCCCAGCTCACGGGCTGGAAGCTCGACATCATCAGCGAGAGCAAGTTCAAGCAGATGGAGGACGAGGCGCTGGTCGTGCTCAAAGAAATCGACGATGTCGACGAAGAGCTGGCCAAGGCCATGTATCGCCTCGGCTTCCGCGCTCTAGAAGAAATCGCCGAGGCCGCCATCGAAGAGCTGGTGACGATCGAAGGTGTCACGACTGAACAGCGCGCGCAGGAGCTCAAACTGGCCGCCGAGCGCACGATGGAGCGGCTGCGTCGTGACCGGATTCACCGGGCTTCTTCGCAAATCGAGCCGCTCTCGGAGCGCGATAAATTGCGCTTCGTGCCCGGGGTGGGCACGCGCACGGTTCAGCTGTTGGAAGAAGCTGGCTACCGCACGGTCCAGGATCTGGCCCGTGAAGACGCCGATCGGCTCGCGATTCGCACCGGTCTCGGGATCAAGAAGGCTCGCCAGATTCAGGTCGGCGCCAGCCACTTTTTGAGCACCGAAGCCCGCGAGATCGACGAAGCGCGTCGGCACGCGACCGCAGCAGCTGCCGCAGCCGCGGTTCAACCTGCTACCTCGGGAGAAGCCTGAAAGGCGTGAAGGGCGAGATGTTGCGAACCTGTGCTGGCTGTCGAGAGGTCGGAGACCCCGCCGCTCTCGTGCGTGTCGTGCTTGGCCCGTCGGGCGAAGCCGTCCCGGATTTGGCCGGCAGCGGGTTTGGTCGCGGCGCGTGGGTTCACCCGCGTTCCGCGTGTCTCGCCCAAGCCTTACCTCGAGGATTTTCCAAGAGCATGAAGAATGCGGTGCACACGAGCGTGGCGGAGTTTTCCTCTGCACTCCGCGCGCAAGCCGAACGGCGGGCGTATTCGCTCGTCGGTGCCGCATTTCGAGCACGCAAAGCCGCGGCGGGTTCTACCGCCGTCCGCGATGCCCACGCAGCCGGGCTGGTAAAGCTCGTGCTGGTTGCCTGTGATGCCCGCGCCGCGGCCGAGACCCCTTGGGTCGATGCCCTGGTGAAGAGCGGAAAAGCACGCGCCTTCGGCTCGAAAGAGCTGCTCGGACGCGTGATCGGGCGCCCGGAAACGGGCGTTATCGCGATTTTGGACGATGGAATTACTACTGCGCTCGTGCACACGCTGGATGTTGCAGAGCTCGGGCCGGTGAGCGCTCCTCAGTTGAGCGCCGCTGGCCTGGTGTCGGAGGTTGGATGAGCATCAAGCTGCGTGTTTATGAAGTGGCTAAAGATTTGGGCGTGGAAAACAAGGTTCTCGTTGCCTTGCTCCAAGCCGCGGGCGTGCCCGACGTGAAGAATCACATGAGTGCAGTTTCGCCTGAGGGCGTGGAGCGCGTGAAGCGCCATTTGGAAAAGCAAAAGCAACCGAGCGTGGTGGAGGAGCGAATCCGTCCCACCGTAGTCAAGCGTCGTGCAGTCGTGCGTGAGCCGTCTGCACCCTCACATCCCGCGCCCGTCGCGGCCGCGCCGTCGCCGGTGCATCGCGAGCCGCCGCGCGAGCCCCAACG